>NYZH01000064.1 GCA_002687075.1 Methanobacteriota archaeon | reverse complement strand
TCGTTCACAACAAAGTCACAGTCCCATCTCGCTTAGGCATGTCCTTGTTCATGTCTGCATTTGAAGACCTCATGGCTATGAAAACACGTGCCTTTTTGGTCAAAGATATTGATCCTGCTGTCCTTCAAAGATTACTCGGAACTCGAAGTCTTGCAACGGAATTAACTTCAGAACAATTGAGTAAATTTTACCTGGACAAAGCCCCAATACCAACGAATGCTGGTGAACTCTTCACTCTTATGTCACATGGTGGAGGTCTTGACCCATCATTCCAAAACCCCCTTTACAAAGAAAAACTCAAGGATGTTGACATCGATTTAATCCGAGGATGGGTCCAAGAATTATGCCAAGACGGAAAAATTACAAAACTCGATGGAACCGGAGCAGAGGAACTTGATGGAAAATGGTTCAGTACTTTCATGGCCGAGATTCATGGTACTCTCGGCTGTTTGTCCGTAAACGGAGGAAGTGAAGTTAACGACCTAAGGGAATTGCACACTCGAGGTTTGTCCTACAAAATTGCGACAGAATTCGATGGGCGTAATCCTACGAAATGGGAACAGAAGGAACTGGGAGACCCTCATGAAGCGTTGCGTGTCAAAGTCATAGAAATGCTCGGTAGCGAAGGGCCACAAATTGGAGACATTCTCGCTCAGAGACTCCCATTCCCGAAAAAGATGGTCGAGCGTATCCTCCTTGAATTGGAAACACGAAATGTGCTTTCAGTTGGTTTTTACAAACAGACCGATGACGCTGAATATATATTGAAAATTGATGAACATCGGCTTGTCGATGGTTCAGAAGATGTTGTCGAATACCGATGGGTTCAGAATCTCGTTTTGGATAAGACATTCAAACAATATGACGATGGATTCACTGCTTTTGACTCGCATGTGCTGTTCCAAAAGCAACAAGAATTGTTGTACAGAGTAAAAGATTTCAGATTCAAAGACTGGCAAGATATGCAACTCGATTCCGATGTCATAATGGGACGACTCTTACACAACAGGATGGGTTACACAACAAAGGATACAATACCTATGCTTCTGGGACTCAAGCCTGAGCCATGGATTGGACCTATGGAAGAAGAGTTACTGAAAAGAATTCCCTTAGGCGAGAACGTCACTCGACAAGAAATTCTGGCTGATTTCCCAAAGGGTGACGAGCACAGAGCTCTACAACGCGACCTGAAGTACGCCATGTCAAATCTCGAACGTCAAATGTTGGTCGTAAAACAGTTTGAAGATGTCGTCGGTCGTCGAAGAAGGCTTTCGTTGTTCCATCGCGTTCATGGAGTTTACGAAACACTGGACTTTGAGACTTCACTTGTCGAGCTTATCCGACGCATGGGGCCGGTCAAAGGCAGTACTTTGAGGTTCTATGTCTCTCGTTCATTTGAAGACTTGACCGTCGCCTTGATGAATTTGGAAAAATCAAATCGAATCTCCAAAGTGATGGCACTCGTCCCTGACCCCGAGGCATTCTATTGCATGCCAGAAGAAGTTGATGTGCTTCAACAGCCCCGACGTGAAGACCGCAAAATGCGAATTTTGACTCAGTCCGACCCGTATGTGTCGCGGTTTATTTGGGAAGTTCGAAGTGTCTTGGATCGAGGATGGTACTTACCCGTCTTCAAAGGCATAGACCCAATTGGAAAAGTTTTGATGTTCAAAGTTAACGATTATCTGGTCATCAAAGATCTCCATGTACCTACTGCATATCTTGATGAATTTTGTACCGCATTTGAACTCTTGCTTGAAAATCATGCTGACCAACTGGTCGATGTTGCGGTAATGTCAAACTTCAACAGTGAGCCGGTGACAAATCTTGACGATACAACTCGAAGTGCTCTTGAATCAATCGGCTTCAAGATGGCTGGAGAACGAATGATACGTGGTGGAGTGGTTGACCCTCAACCTCGTGAAATCGCAGAAAGGGCACTTTTCTATCAACACCATCTCCACCAAAAAACACGGCATGAACATGAGAGTGCTGCTGTGAAAAAAGTGGATGAAGTGCGCGACGATTTCGCATTGAGAGGTCGATGTGAGTTGTACCGTGTTGATTTGAAAAGTATGGCAAGTGCCAATAGGCTTCACCAAGGGGTTAACCTTCGTGGACATCAGGTTTGGGCAACATACGAGCATTTCCAAAACCTTCTCGCCATTCGTGGTGAACCTCCGGAAGAAGAACTTTGGGACATTATTGAATTCTTTAGTACGAACTCTGATCCGAATCTGTTCAAGGAACGTCATGCTTTGACACAATCCGAATTCCGAAAGTTGATTCAACCACTCATCCGTTCAGGACACATCGTTCAAGATTTTAGAGGAGGATTCCGGACAGTACGATTGGATAAAAGCCTCGACCGTGTTGAACTGAGACGTGAATATCTTCGAAACTTAGTGAAAGAGTATCCCGTAATCACCCTAAAGCAAATTCTCCGACTTGCAGGAACTCCATTCAAGCCAGAGGAAATCAAATCCGTACTTACATCATTTGAACAAGATGAAACACTCGTTAAGGGATTCTTAATCGAAGACTTAGACCAGGTCTGTTGGGGAAGAAAGAATCTATTGGAAGAGGCTCGCGACATTCCTCCAATCAGAGACTTTGTACTACCTCCGAGCGACCCTATTGCGCCATACTTTTCTGATATATTGAAGGAGAGGTTTGGTTTTGGTTCAGCCTATCTCGTCTTTAAGAATGCTGAGCCAGTTGCTGCTTTCAAAGCCAATACTCGGAACAATGTGATTGAAATCAAGGATTACGAAGGCTCTGAAAAAGCATGGAGAATTGTCAAGGAATTTGCTTGGGAGCATCAGATGCCACTGAAAACTGAACTCCGTATTGGTGGCAAGCGTCTCAAGTGAAAGATTAGCGAAAACCATCAAACCAATTGATTGATAAGGAACTGTACGATGCTAAGAACATGAAAGGTCGTGTCCTTTTCGTGCTTTCTATTTTCTTGGCAAGTTTGATGTCACCCGTTCTAATGACTGGGAGTGCTGAAAACTCAACAGGTATTCAAATCCTGCATACAGCAGTTAATCCTTCAAACAATCACACCTACCACCTGCTTTCAGCGAGCTCATGGGAAGATGCTGCTGAAGCTGCAAATGGACTAGATGGATTCCTCACGACAATTAACGATGCTGACGAAAACCAATGGGTGTTTGATACCTTTGCGGATTTTGAAAATCAGTCTCGACATTTNTGGATNGGATTGTCCGATTCTCAAGAGGATGGTTTCTATAAATGGCATGATGGAGCACCATTTTATTACAACGCATGGGGGGAATCTCAGCCATCCGAAGGGGGAGANGAGGANTATGTNCACATTGCTGGAACCAATATAGGGAACATTCTTCCGGGTACTTGGAATGACCTCAATAACAACCCAGAACTTGTTCCAGTCTATGGCGTTGTTGAAGTTGGAGCTGGAGCCGACTTTTCGTTGAGATTCAACGGGGATGGCGACCATATTGAGATTCCTCACGACGATGGATTGAACATATCGAACAGCCTCTACATCTCAGCAATGATACACCCATTCACAACCGATGGAATTCAATTCATAACTATGAAAGGCGATTATGGTTGGGGAATGTATCTTAATGGCGGTCAAATTGGTTATGCTTCAGATTACAGTCTTGCAAAGCACCCCCTTTCCAACAACTCAGTTNCTTCCAACACATGGACGCACATCGAAATTGATTTGATAGAAAATGTCGGCGGTGAATTCCGTATANACGGTATTCCAGCCGGCAATATTTCNAGNCAAGATGCAATGATACCGCAGGGAGACTTTGGTTCTAACGACTGTTTCACATCCGGTGATTCATGTGACGAGTTGTACATTGGCAGCATGGGGGCTGGATGTGAATGCAATTATTTCGAGGGAGTTCTTGACAATGTATCCATTGGAACCAATGCATCGAATTCATCTGAAACNCNTTNGATATCAAACTGGACTTTTTCTGAAGGCGAGGGGNATACGACTCTCGACCAGTCGTCTCGAGAAGGTNTNATCTTCGGCGCTGATTGGGTTATGCCTGACGGAACCATAGTTACTCAGGCAGTCGAATTGTNAAACGAGGAATCANTTCAAATCGANTTTGCGAATGCNGGAGACCAACTTCTNTTCTATGCAGACCTCGATGANATGACCAAACTCTTGTACTTCAGTCTCTTTGGAGGATGGAATTTTGAAAAGGAACTGAGTGGAGTTGATGTCTATTTTGGCCATGAGTATATCCCCAGTTCTTGGGAACANGACTACCATTATTATGCNGAGTANACATACATGTTTGAAGAATGGTCATGGCCAGATTCTGGTGTTTGGTGGATTGTTATCATACCAGAAAACGACATCGAAGACTTGTCTTTGACTGCAACTTGGGAAGTTGCAGACCCACCCCCTGCACTGGATGAAATGACTGAATTGTTCAATGGCATACCGGTGACAAGCCAATCAATTGATGTTGGTCGGCAAGCACCGCTAGAAGACAGAACTCTGTATTATTACGTCAATGTAACCGAACCCTTAGGCAGTTTGTCGGTGGAAACATACGGTGGAACAGGCAATGTTAATCTCGGCCTATCTTGGGGAACAGTTCCCGACCCATTTGACCAATGGTTCGATGCCTTTGAAGAGGAAGGAATGGTTTCGGGTGAGAGNAGCTCATTGTCAAAAATGGCATGGGATGGTGGACCTGGCAATGATGAGACTGTTACCCTTTACGATATNGAACCAGGCGTGTATTACNTCACTGCTTTTTCCTTCCAAAGAGCTCTTGATTTTACTATCAAAGCCAGTTTTACTTATGCGCCTGAAAACATCGAACCGGAAGATGCNATTGAATTGACGCCTGGTGTTGCCTATGGCCCAATCAGTGGATACGATGGACTNCTCCAATACTTCAAGATAGATGTACCAGCAGGAACCGAGAGAATCGAAGTGGACCTTTCCGAAGGATACGGAGAAGCAACTCTGTTTATGAGGTATCTTGAAGCACCAGACGCTGCGAATTTTGACCACCTTTCAGGAACCCCTGGCGCTGGTGACATGATTGGGTTCAACGACCCNACACCTGGAATGTGGTATATTTTAGCCTATACCGAAGAGATATTTGCCAATGTCATGATTACTGCATCATTTGANGATAGGTATGTTTGGAGCTATGATGGNACTCCAATTCAACTGTTTAACGGAGAAGAAGTCAACGGAATCGAGGCNCCAGCAGGTGAAGAGTTATTCTTCTACGTCGAACTCGAAGAACCCGGAATCTACCTTGAAGTTTCAACGTTTGGCGGAGATGGAATTCTGTATCTTGAAGGCGATGGTAACCGATTAGTAATCGAATGGGAAGGTGAAGAAGGCATGAGACCTGGAGGACGACAAACAGGTACNCCTGAGATAGAATTCATTTCCGAAGACTTCTTTATTCAATCCGAAGGAAGTGGAACTGAACATTCATTCTATGTTTCAATGCCTGCAAACGGAAGGTTTGACATTTCACTTATTGCAAAANAACAGATTTCCAANGTAGGAATTGTTGCAAANTGGGAATATTCAGACATCCCACCTCTCGATGATATTGATGACGGNAATGNCGNTGATGAGTTGTTGATNGGNTGTGACGAATTGGCAGAAGAAATTCTTGTTGATGGTGACTCAAANGGCGACGGGACAATCTCGCAAAGAGAATTTGAAGCCATGGATACGGACGAAATTGTTTTCTCAGAAATTGACTTGAACGATGACGAAGAACTGGAATACAGGGAAATACTGCAAGAGACNTGCTCCTGTGGTAACGAACTTCTCATNACTTTTGAAGNGTTAGAAGAATTTGANAGAGTTTCNGTTAAAGAGATGGCTGACCAGACATACTTGAACGATTTTAATTTCAAAAATATAGATACGGATTTCGATGGACAAATCACTTATGATGAAATCGAAATAAACGAAATTGTTTGTGAATCCACCTTTGATGCATTTGATGGAGACCGCGATGGAGTTCCTGATGACGAGGATGCATTCCCGAACGACCCTGATGAATCTGTTGACACTGACGGAGATGGAGTTGGAGATAACGCTGACATTGCGCCAAGTGTGGCAAACGATGTCATTTATTCTGCAGGTGCAGTCGTTTTCTTGATGCTCATTGGTGTTCTCGTCTTCTTCCTTCGCAGTGGCTCCAACAATCCAAGTGAAAACAACTGGGAGGTTCCCAGCCCATCTCAAGGATTTGATGAACGAATGATGGATATGGAAGAGAAATCCATACCCAGTATCGAAAGAGAAGANTCNGAGCCAAAACCATCGCAACAAAATATTTTCGAAGGGTATTCACAATCCTCTCTAGAACCTTCCTTGCAACCGTCAATGGAATCATCTGAAGTATTCAATATCGCCAATGATTTGTTTGATTCAACTCCTAAGCAGTCGCCNCCGTCTTCTCTGATGGGAATGTTGGATTCAAATGGACATGAAGTGATTGAATATCCGGCTGGCAGTGGCCAAAACTGGACTAGAACAGATCCAACACAATCTTGGACTCAAAAAGAATGATTAAGTCTTGGACTTTTTCTTTGGTTGCATAAGCCCGAAAGGCCGNAGCAATCGTACAATGTGTTTGTGNAACTCTGGTAATATNTCAAACATGACCAGAGCCATGAGGAACATGGCTCCGAGAGAAACGACACGTGCTGCATAGGCATGACCGAATTCAAAGACGGACATTCCTAGGTACGACCATTCTGTGTAGGTCATGTGCATCCAAATAAGCCCGGCATTACGGAATAAATTCAGAATGTGAATCACTGGAACAGTAATCAAGAGTGCTTGACATCTTCGGCGCCAATCAATATCGAGGACCGCAATTGCACCGATAAAAATCACCATCGATTGAAGGGCAGTGCAAGCCAAAACGAAATTTATTCCAATTGCTGAACCATCACTAAGCAACAATTCAGTTTGGAAGGGATATTCACCAACAAATTCTCCCATAAACCAGCGATTNCCATCCCATGAACTCCAAGCAACTTCACCGTTTACGGTATTGACCGTAGTTTCTCCCAAAACGACCTCNCCTGAACCTGAAAAGCGAAGGAATAAGGCTGCTTGACTTGCTACAAACCATATGGCGAGAACATTCAACCAAGGTACGTGTGCAATCAATAAGTAGGGTCCTCCAGCATAAGCAATTGCTCCACGAGCCCAAATCAGTGAACTGCGAGTTGACTCTTGTTCAACTCGNCCTTCCCANATTGCCATNCCAATNCCCATCGGAAGAGCTGCNGTGCAAAATACTGTCANAACNGCATCATCNTGAGCTAAATATTTTGAAGCATCGTTGAAGAAGGTTAATCCAACAAGAANCCAGCCAAACTGAGCCAATTTGACACTGTCACTCTTTCGNCGATGCCACGATACCGCTAGCGAAATCATGCCNACTGCACCGATGAGAGAACCCACCTCTTGACTGAACAGCATGAACGGTCCAAGGAACGATTCCATTTCAACACTGTTATGGATTCATGCAAAATGACTTCACCTTCGACCGGTTGGACGAGTCATGCGGGGGTTTGTCGTTCAACATACACCAAAGCCCCTACCGGTAGGAGCACCNTCGCATGGNGGCATTGCTTTTCTTGACAGAGACGGGGTTCTCAACATCGGAAGTCCAAATTACATTAATTCCCCANATGAATTCGTAGAATTGCCGGATGCNGCAGCATCCGTAGGTCGCCTCCGTAGAGCAGGTTACAAAATATGTGTGGTGACCAATCAATCTGCTATCCTACGTGGTTTGTGGGATGATACTCAATTGCATAAAATTCACAATCACATGAGAAAAGAGTTCCTAAAGCAAGATGAAGACGCACATTTTGATTTGATATTGGCATGCCCACACCGGCACCGTGACCGATGCCATTGTCGAAAGCCCATGCCTGGAATGCTTCGTTTTGGAGAACGTTGTGTGCGAGAAGGCACATCTCAAGAGATTGGAGAATATGTCGGCTCTCTTTTACCAAATGACGGAAAGGTTGACTGGTGGGGTGAAAAGCCCAATCCGATAAACAGTCATGATTGCATGGTCGGCGATCGAGGCAGCGACATGGGAGCTGGATGGGCGTGTGGACTTCGACTGTTCCAAACAGATGAAAAGAAAGGCATTGGCGCCGTAATTGAACGGATTCTCGATTCGAAGGATTCTGGAGACTCCTTCAATCCAGTGAGGTGATTACTTGGGATGGTTAGGTCTCGACGATACTGACAGCCTAGAGGAGGGTTGTACGACTTTCACTTTTCATCTCCTTCTGAATGGCCTTCCCGAATCGGCCACTGCCCACACCCCGCGACTGGTACGATTGTGGCCCTTTGCTCGGCAAAGAACCCGTGGTAACGCTGCATTNGGTGTCGAAATCGAAACCAACAATGAGCGTGAATTGCTCGATTATCTGGATGATTTTTGGACAAAACACATCTCCATACAACGGGGTAAAATTGCCCAATCAACCCATGATGAAAGAGAACAGTTTCCAGCCGACCCAGGAATGGTTTGGTTTTCAGTCCAGCCCGACCAGTCGTTCTATTTCTCTGCAGTGCGTGGGGAAGTCAATCTCCAAAGCGTTCCAAAGGCTGATTACTCTTGGGGTGGCCAGGGATGTATCGGAGCTACTGCGGCGGTTGCGTGGAAGCAAGGTGAAAACTGTACATGGGAAGCAATCGCTTGGAGAGCGTACGAACGGCACGGGCAGAATGTCAGAAAAGTTTGTCAACAAACATTAGAAAAAATAGACGAAATCGAGACAACTTTTCTCTCACGTGACCCTCGAAAAGGCAGGGCATTGGTAGCTCCACGTGGTCCATGCCCAGTACTTTTTGGAATTCGTAGTCGTGTCCAAGAAGATGCCCAAAAATCTGGTGAACTACTTCAGAACGCTGAACATACTGAACCCAGTGTTGGTATGAGAGTTTTTTCAACGAATCAAGCAACTGATGACCACCTTAGTAAATCAATGACTGCTAAAGTAAGGAGTGTCCAGAAATACGCCAAAGGGAGTTGTCAAATTATCACCGACAAGGGAGATTGGATGGCATTCGCAGAATCGGGTTCAGTAAAACATCTTGCACAGTGGTTACAATCTGGAGATATCATCGAAGGTTACGGCCTGTCCCCAGATGTTGGCGTTATACATCTTGAAAAACTAAGAGTCGTATCTGCAACACCGGACCGATTTAGGCCAATGTGCTCTAAATGCAATGTGCGAATGAAATCAATGGGTACTGGCCAAGGTTCTCGATGCCCT
>NYZH01000020.1 GCA_002687075.1 Methanobacteriota archaeon | reverse complement strand
TCATCGATCCTGCGAAACAGGACGCGAACACCGCGGCTGACAGGGCAATGGTTGCCGTTGAATGCGGCAGCAGCATGATTTTTGTCGGGGGCTCAACAGATACACCAGACGAGGTCGTCCACTCCACATGCAAGGCCATTCAAGAAGCATTTGAACTCCGAGCTTTTGCATCAAGTCAAGACCCCGAGTCGGATGAATCACAATGGCATATTCCCGTTGTTTTGTTTCCTGGGGGCGCACACGCACTCTCTCCAGCAGCAGACGCAATCACCTTCATGATGCTCATGAATTCAAAATCAAGGCGATTTCTTGTCGGTGAGCAAATTCGTGGCGCACCTTATCTCGAGAAATTTGGTGTTGAGGCTTTGCCAACTGGATATGTTGTTTGTGCCCCTGGAGGCAGAGTTGGTGAGGTTGGTGACGCGGAATTGATTCAACCCAACGATGTTGAATTAACACATGCTTACGCTTTAACTGCACGGATGTTTGGATTCAAAATCCTCTACTTAGAAGCCGGTAGTGGGGCCGAAAATCAAGTTAGTGAAGAACTCATCAAAAGTGCACGAACTGTTCAAGAATTGACTTTAGTCGTTGGTGGCGGAATACGAACTCCCCAACAAGCATCGTTGGCAGCACAAGCAGGCGCAGATTGGATTGTTACTGGAACATTGACAGAGGATGCAGCCAATCTCGAGGAACTTCGCCAGCGAATCCGTGCAATCGTATCGGCAATCGAAATGGATTAATCCTCATCATCGTAGACAACAGGGTCTCCAGAGCCACCAGGGGATGGCGGTCGAGCACCATCCACATCAACACCGGGTTCGATTTCACTTTCATGAACTTCCAATGACACACGTCCACCTTCGGCTAATTTCGCCATGTCCTCGGTTTCAGGGGTTGAAAGTGTTCGTTCAACATCGGGCGCGTTGCTGTATGCGTCCCTTTTTGCTTCACGGGCGTCATGCGTTCGGACAAGAGAAAGCGAATCCGCAAACACCCTTCCCACGACTTCCCGGGTGCGCTCGCCTCTTCGTACAGAATCCAATTCATGCACCATTGTTTCGCGTTGCCCTTCCAATTCACGCAATTCAGCCGTTCTGTCTTGTAGGGCTGCCTCCATATCCGTCAGAGTGAGGGTGATTTGTTGAATACGTTCATCGCGTTCAAACACATCGTTATGCAATCTTCTTTCTCTTCTTCGTAAAGAATCATATTCACGGTTTCGCTCGAGCAACCTCCGTTTGAGCTCATCAATTTGCTCCACCAAATAATCGTGTTCTGCAGATACTGAACGTGGACCTTGCATAACTCGTTCGAGTTGCTCTTCAAGCTCGCCTAGGCGGCCGTCGCGAGCATCCAATAATCCTCTCAACCGATCTGCAATATCGCGCAATCTCTGTCTTTCTTCTTCAAGCGCTTTATTGGCTGCTTGTTCAGCCTCGTTTTGTGCCAATGCAGTGTCGAGTTTCGCCTTTAGACTGCGTACTTCCTCGGCGGTGACAGAAGTAAGGCCGGCGTCAGCCGCTCTTTCAAGAGCCTCAACCATTTGTGAGATCCTTCCTTCCATTTCACCAATGACCTCATCTTGCTGCGAAGTAAGCGTTCTTAATTGTTCAACTTCCATAGCCATACTCGACCGTTCTTCTTGAGATAGAGAAGATTGCTGATTCGCCAACTCTTCTCGCACATCCACAAGAACCCGCTCAAGATGGATAATTTTGGCGTCTCGATCCTTGAGAGCAGAATCAACCTCTGCTAATCGAGCAACTTCTGGGGCGACCATGTCTTCTCGCTCTGCCAAATCGAGCTCCAGAACGCGAAGTCGTTGTTTTACAGAGACCATTTCTTCATTTCTTGCTGCCAATTCATTCCAAGCAATGAGCACTTCTTCAACAAGTTGTTCAACGGGGTATCCTTTGAGCATGCCTTCGAGAGCAGCTCGTTCATCTCCAGTAGATTCACCAATTCGGTTAATGCCGCTGGTTCCGGAAGAGTCTATCGTCATACAGGCGGCTATCGCCGCCCAACCACACTTGAACTTTCGCCATCAAACAGCGGGAGAGACGGCGTATTGTCTACCCTTTGCAAAACTTCGGCAATCAGTTGATTGCTGTGAACATATCATCAGGCATTTCACCAGCGAGTTGCAAAGCACCTGTCGCTACAGCGTTGATTGGGTCATCGACACACCAAACATTGACGTCGCCAATATCAGATATTTCATCCGCCATGCGAGCAGCGATACCGTCGATGAGTGAACCGCCACCAGAGAGGATGATGTTGTTTCGTAGAACCGGTTGGTATTCAGGATCGGCTCCTGCAACAATTCTCTTGATTGCATTTCCAATCTTTGGAATAATCATTTCACAAGCCTTGTTGACAAGGTCGCCGATATCGACAATCTGTTTCTTTCCTTCAACAGAAAGCTCGACCATTGCTTCACGGTCGTCTCCGCCAACATAGGAGACTTCCTCTTTCCATTTGCGAACCATGTCTTTCGTGACTTGAGCGCCAGTGTATTTCTTTCGAATAAGTTCCATGAGTTCGTTATCCAACCAGTCGCCGGCTTCTTGAATCGTGACTTGGTCCTCATCGGTTGGGAATGTACCGTAGATTCGGGCAATGTCGGTTGTTCCAGCACCGATGTCGACAACGATAGAGCTTGCAATTTCACCAATTCCGAATGCAGTTGCAAACGGTTCGGTAACGACCATAATAGCGTTGACTTGACCACGTAGAGTTGCAACAAGGTTCGACTTATCAGTGAATGAAACGTGACTTGGAGAGCAAATTACGCCAAACACTTCATCGAATTCTTCAGGGTCTACGGTTTCAAGGAGGTGCGAAACGAAAGCCTTAGCAGCAGCTAGGTTTGCCTCATCATCTTGAGCAACGCCAGCAGCCATAGGGCGGTAAAGGTTGCATGCGAGTTTGTTTTTCAACGCATCATTGCCAAACAAAACATCTCTTCCAAGGAAATTGCGAGCAACAGGGTCTTTTGGCCGGCCAACGACTGTTTCAACAGTGTGGCTGATACCAGCGCTTGATGCAATTGTAGATTGGTATGTTCCCAGGTCGATTCCAACATATAGACGGTCACTCATATTCTTCACCCTCCGCTTTGCGGATAGAACGCCGAGTATGCCACCACCCTTCAAGGTTCACCTTCGAACAATTCAGGTGAAGAGGGTGATATTACTAAAATAATCGAATGCAGTCACTCGTTTTCCGTTAAAGCACCAGTCGATAAACCACTCCACACATCTTCAAATGCCGGCGGCACGTTTTCATCGTCATTTTTCCGAAGAACGCCCCTACCCATTTGGTACATCAACGCGAATCCAGTTATGATTCCAAGAATTCCCCACATGAGGGCGCGTCCTTGAGAGCCCGTCCCCTCTTCTGCATGCTCGACCCTATCTTTACCACCTAACAGTGGGTTGTCCCAATCACTCGAGAAAACAGCATCGTCGCGCACGAGAACCAAATCATTCTTCGCTTCTGGAGAATTGTTTCTTGTTTCGACATACAATTCGATTTGCAGGAATTCGCCCCGAATATCCCAAACAGGCAGATCTTTTGGTACACTCCACGTGCATGAAAAGGTTCCATTTCCAACACTGTTTTTCATGCAACTTGCAATTGAGTACGAACCGCTCTCATTCAAAGAATTGAGCACGATGATTCGAGCGCCAGTATCGAACAGATCACCCTCACTATCCGAGGCCATCCATTCCACCACCAATTCATCATACCACACACTTCCATTATCTGGTGATAAAAGGAAATCGAGAGTTGGTAAAGTATCGATGGGCCTGCATCCAATCGCATCTACGGGCCAAAACGGTGACAGAACCTCCGTTTGGCATTGGTCGAAATTATCCAGCACCCCATCGAAATCAGAGTCATCAATACATCCATTTCCATCTTGATCAAACGATGTTGAATTTTCGGTTGGGCATTCATCAACAGGGTCTTTGACACCATCTCCATCCCCATCATCAATACATCCATTGAGGTCATTATCCCACATACTCGAATCTTCATTCGGACATTCATCTTCGATATTCAAAACCCCATCTCCATCTCCATCCAGCCATAGGATAGAATCGCGAACTACACCTTGAACTGCCAGCGCAAACCCAACACGATTACCATCGATTCCAACAGACCCTGGACTGTTTCCTGGAGAAACATATCTCGCCCGCACTTCGAGTTCAATCCACTCGACATCTTCGAGGTCGATTTCAGATAACGAAAGAGCGATCGTCGTTTCATTTTGTTGTGGGAATAAAGTTTGATTTGAGAAATCCACTATGCTTGACGAGTATAATGTTGAGTCTCCATCAGATTGGTACTTCCCAGCAATTGCAGTTTCACCGTTTGAGAGTTTGATTACAAGTTGCAAATCATCGATTAAATGGGGCTCGGGCGGTGCAGACCATGCTAAACGAACATCGAGATCTTGACCAGTAGGCTCGAATCTTTTCTTCCATACATCTCCAGAGTTGAGGAATGGGCCAATGGACTCCGAACCATTCCAAGGGTTTGCAAGTAGATTTTCTAAGGGCGTTAAACCACCATTTCTCGAGTTCAACCAGTCTGCTGGCGTCCCTTCTTTGAGTCGAAAAGAGTCGTGAATCCATACGTCTTGCGCGGGAGAAACATTTCCCTGATGCAGCGCAGCTTCTAAGGAGTCAAAATCAATCAATTCAGAGAGGTTGAATTGCCCCCACCCATCGTAAATATTCTGAATTTCAGAACCTCCTTGCCCCCCGTTTCTCTCGGCTGATGAGAGGGGTGTTGTTGCCAGAGCCATTAACGAACGTAGCATGGGCCCGGAAGGAGTGAAACCTTCTGCCAAATCCAATGAGTTGGTTGTATTTTTCGCACTATCTGCCCAACTTGGGCGGTGAAGAGTGACTGGAGACATNANCCTGTTTTCATCTCCAGATATCCAACCCTCTTCGATCAATTGTTGGATTACAGCAGCAACTCCAGCAGCGGCAGGAGTTGCCATGCTCGTACCGGATGATGAACGAAGTCCACTGTTGTACGAATCAGGAATTCCGTCGGAACGCGCTGATTGAACTGAAGCCCCTGGAGCAAGCACAAATATGCCATTTGTTCCAGATTCTGTTGGCCCAATTGAAGAGGAAGGCCATAACGCCGAGGTTTGCGACTTCATTGATGCTCCAACAGCAACAACATTCCTTCCATTTGATGGCTCCATTAACTGGCCACCGTTGTTACCTGGAGCGACAAAAGCAAGCGACCACGGCATTTCAAGAGCCCACGAATCAAAATCCCCAGTTCGTGCAGTGTAGGCAGTAGTTGCATCACCCCACGAATTTGAGTGAATCACGGCGCCATTTACACCGGCCTCAACTAACAGTTCATCCACGTCAGGAGGGACCCATCCCGTTTCATTCACAATATCTTGGAAAACAAGTTTTGCCCCGTATGAAAGCGATGAGCCGTTTTCAGGAAAGGTATTTTCACGCATGTCAAAGACATCATGACAGACCAATGTTCCAGCAACATGAGTGCCGTGCCTGTAATCTTGATGCCCNGGNGTATCCCATCCATCAATTGAATGATTGACAGCTCGTATTTTCCTGTGATATTCTCCCGGCTCACCAACACCGTTACCTGCTTGAGATCCGAATTCTCCAGGAGCAGTAGCGTTTCGAAAACACGAGTGGTCGTAATCTATCCCTGAATCAGCCACTCCAACAACAACATTTTTTCCGTTTAGCCCCAACTCCCAACTTGGATTGCCCGTTGTTAGTCCATGTTGAAGTAAAGAACCGGACAAACCGTTTCGAGCCTTTGTTTCCAAAACAGGTTCAATCCACAAAATCCCGTGAATGCTTTCGATTGCAGGGTTTCGATTGAATAGATGCCAATCAATAGTCTCTACATGGGGGGTAGAACGGGCGTAGAGCGACACATCGTCGTTAATTTGAACGCCAAAAGATGCAAACTCCGAAACAATCTGCTCTGCAGCTACAGTTGGCAGCCGAGGCTCAAAAACTACTCGGATTTGTTCAAATTTCTCATCGCTGACAGTTTCCAACCTTAATTCAGCCGAGGGGGATTGGAGAATTTCAAACCCGCCAAGAGGCAGATATTCAGCCGAGCGCCATACCAACAACTTTGATGAATCGAGCAATCGCAAAGGAGTGAATCCCGAGCCATCTAGGTTATCCCATTCCTCTTGCCCCCAAACACCTTCATCCAAATGTAGAATTTGTTCAGAACCGCTCTTTTTTATTTCGGAAAAACCATCGCTAATGCCCTGGGCCAGTGGCGCCAACATCAGTACAGTGACAATGAAGACGGCCCGCATGAGTTGGGTTGAACCGTCAAACTTTGTCAATCTCTTGGTTCGAAAATTCAGATTTAGCGCGACGGCGCGTTTAAGTCGGGTTTGCGAGTCGGCCGAGGTATGAAGGCCTACAGAGTATCCGGAATCGCCCCCTTTGGCAGCATGCGCCAAGTCTTCACTTTGGACTTGCCAGCTACCGATGCAACAGATGCAGAACACCGCACCTACTCCATCATGGGGTCAAGACACAAAGCGAATAGACGCTCTATTGACATCCATTCCGTTGATGAAATCGATCCTCGGACCTCGACTGAACCACGTATTATGAATTATTTCCGTGAGCAAATTACGGCTGCAGGCGGACCTCTTTCTTCCAACGAAGAGGAATAAGTTTAGCGCCTTTCATTTACTACCACCCCAAGAGGTCGTGTGAGACGCATGGTTGAACGCAGTGAGTTGCAGAAAATGGCCCGCACAATTGATGCGCACCGAAAGCAACTCGACAACCTCCACTCTCGTGTTGAACAAGTTACTGCGATTCTTGAAGAGCATGGTATAACAGCCAACATCCTCCAAAGCTTGCAAAAATCTGCAACTTCAGGCCGCTCAGGCGCCCGCCTTTCCATAGGCTCGGGAGTCACTTTGAATTACATTCACACCGGCGAAGAAGAAGGAACTGCTCTTGTTGATCTAGGAAGCGGAGTTTACGGTGAGAAGCCATGGGGCGAGGCACTTACAATTACCAATGAACGAAAAGATGGCATATCTTTACTCCACAAAGACCTGACTGAACAAGCGAGCCAATTGGAGATGAAAATCACTGAACTGGCTCAGCAATTTAATGATGCAGCAGCTACGCTTCAAAACACTCAAGACTCTCAACAATCGCCTGCCGGGGAAAAACCTCCTACTCAAGAAAAACCTCGCCGCCCTCAACGGCGCACTGGCCGGTTTGGTAGTGAATTAACACTGGACGATTGAGGGATACTATGGGGCTGTTTGATCGTTTTCGAAAACGCGTAACTGAGGTTGCCTCTGAAACCGATACAAAAGCACTTTCGGCAGAAGAAAACAGTGCTGAAGCACGTATTGCATTGCAATCTGCATTGAACAACGAAACCGATAACCAGCCAAAACCATCACCTCCGCAGTTTGAACCCAGCGGGACTCAAACAGCAGAGGATGACGAAGAATGGGAAGATTTAGAAAAAATCGACAATGAAGATACTGCGTTTGAATCCGACGACGAATGGGATGATTTTGATGAAGAAGAGGACGTCATTCTTCCGGTCGAATTGTCTCGTAAAGAAAGAAAGAGGTTGGATAAAGAACGCAGGGCCGAGAACAAGCGAATACAGAAGCAGCAGAAAGCAATGAAAAAACGAGGCGCTGTGGATATGAAAAGGCCCGAAGGGTCTCAAGTAGATTTGTCAATGATGCGGACAACAACCGGTCGACAACTTGTGCAAGTTCAACAGGCTCCGAAAGGCTCAACGAAGGAGGCAGCAATCAAAACCGAAGCAGGCACAACCGTCAAAGTTGACCTTGGAGGAGGCGTCGTCTCAGAAGGGGGGCGCGTCATTAAGAAAAGCGAAGCTCTCGACAANCTATTGGAAGAATTAGAGTGGGTTCTTCTCGAGTCTGACATTTCAAGCGATGCCGTAACTGCAGTAATNGATGCGCTTCGNATCAATTTAGTCGGCGCTCGATTACGCAAAGGGGCAGACCTATCGAAAGTTCTCGAAGCAGCCCTGAAAAGAGCACTCCGCAATATTCTTTCAGCAGGATATTGGGATTTTGATGCCAGCGTACAATCGTACATTGACGCTGGCGACACGCCAGTNGTTGTCATGTTGGTTGGTGTAAACGGTACGGGGAAAACCACGACGGCGGCTAAAATTGCTCAACGCCTCTTGGACAACAATATCTCTGTTGTAGCAGCCGCAGGAGACACTTTTCGTGCAGGCGCAATCCAACAGCTTGAAAGCCACTGCCAGAATCTAGGCATACGTTGTATTTCCAGTCAAAGGGGTGGAGATACAGCAGCAATTGCCCGTGACGCCATCGAATCTGCCAAGGCAAAGAACATCGACGTTGTCTTGGTTGACACTGCAGGTAGAATGCAAAATAAAGTGAATCTCATGAATGAACTGAACAAAGTTCGACGAGTAGCCGACCCACANCTCACGCTCTTTGTCGGAGATTCATTGGCTGGAAATGATGCTGTTGAGCAGGCAAGAATGTTCCAAGAAATTATGAAGTTCGACGGAGCAATACTTACCAAAGTCGACACTGATGCGAAAGGTGGAGCAGGCCTTTCCATTGCATTTGCTACGGGCAGACCGATTGTGTTTGCCGGCATCGGTCAAGGTTACCATGATTTGAAGCAATTTGATCCAGACTGGTTGCTTGAGCAGATGTTCGAATAGACCGACCGATGAAAACATACACTCGGAGCACTTCGGAGTGCTATGGTCGACATGTTCAAGGATGAAGAAACCGAACAATTTTTCCAACTTGTCCATATGTTCCAACGTTCTGCTTTACTCCATATGGGAATGATTCCCGACCAAGAAGGCAACATGATGTTTAATCTTGGAGAAGCAAAAGCCGGAATCGACCTCTTACGAATGCTCCAATCCAAAACCTCAGGCAATCTTACCGACCAAGAGGAAAGAATGCTCAAAGGTATTGTGAGTGAATTGCAATTGCAATTNTTGAAAGCACCAACGCGCCAGNGNAACATCGAGAGCGATGCTGCACAATCCGAAACAATCCGNGAAGCATTCGCCAATCCGAAAAGNGGNCCCGTTGAAGACCTTTCACCCACAGAAGAGAGCGAAGAGTAGACACTCTTTGCGGTTGTTTGATGTGCAATGGCGTTTTCAGAGGTACGATTCACATGGCTTACGTCACGGAAACTGACGAAGAAACCGCGCCGACGGTACTCATTGTTGACAACAATCCGATGTCTCTCATGAGGCTTCGAGAGGTATTCAAAATCAGAGATTTCAACATCGAAGAATGCCAAGACGGCGATCAGGCAGTCGATGAATACATCCGCCTCGACCCTGAGTTGGTCGTTATCGCCCTTGACATCCCTTCCTTGGACGGCCATCTTGCGGCATTAGAGATGAGAGAACATGGTGGAGAAAGCCGCATCGTGTTTATCGCATCACGAAGACATTCTCAACTTGCCGAAGATGCAAGCCATTCTGCTGGCGCCGTTGCATGGCTTGAAAAGCCGATAACCGCAGCATCCGTTGAAAACGTCTGGGATAAAATTCTCGGCCCTATACCCGAAGCCCCAGGGCTTGAAGACCTTGATTCCCTTTATCCCGAAGACCGCATTAAACCGCTAGCAGATGAAGGGCTCATGCCACTTCCACCACTTCCTGGAATGCCCGCTCTTCTCCCAATTCCAGAAGCTCAACCTNCAGTGGTAGCCGAANTTGAAGNGAGTGAAGAAAAACCGAAGCGAAGGGTGTTCAAATTCCTGCTTTTTCTCACCATATTCGGCACAGCNGGNTATGTAATTTATTCGCAAGGTTACATTTCATAATCGTGTGATTGTGAAACAACAATTTCCGCATTGTGTGTTATTGTACTGTTGGGNGGTAAGGCCGTCATTTGCGTTATAATTATGCCTTTTTCATTCAACAAAGAGTTGTCATTCTCTGCTAACCGACTGTCAAGAATCGATACATCTCTTACTGATTTGAGCANTATCCAAATTGGCAATNCAGTTANTATCATTGTTAGAGCCCATAAAAAGACATCAAACATTTCATGCACCGTTNTTTCTTTCTAAGAGAGCACTCCANGAAGCCTCGGCATATGCCTTTGCCTGTGATGCAGGGTCGTTGGACTTGTGGATCCCAGAGCCGACAATAATACAATCTGAACCGGCAAGTACCGCCGCCCGAGGGTCACCATAGCGCTGACCCATTTCTCCATCTCCCACGGCAAGGTTTACTCCCGGCGTCCAGATGAGTTTTCCTTGTCCAACCGAAGAACGTAGTAATTTGAGTTCCTCGGGACGAGAACCGTTGCCAATAAACCCAAACACTCCAGGATGTTGAGAACCTTTTTCGACAACCTGTGAAGTGTAATCAGGCAGTAAAAGATTGCCGCGGCTTGACATTTGTGCTAGTAGGAGTACACCACCCGNACGACCCNCATCACTCCACCCAGCTTGAAGACCNTCAACGATATCAGGTCCCGAAATCAAGTGAGCCGTAACCAGATCNGCCCATTGGCGAATATTGTAAACNCCCGCCATCTGTTTNCGACTAATCCCTCCAATGTCGGCGAATTTTCGGTCTTCAAAGACAAGGAGGTCGAACTCCTTTGCAGTGCGGCAAAACTCACTCCACCGTTCTGGAGTCCAATCATCAACCAAATCAACATGGGTTTTCAAAGCCGCAATGTATGGCCCTACTGCGTTCACAAGTTCGAATAAACCATCCATTGTATTCCGGTCTGCAGCTAAACAAACCAGTGATTTTTTCCTTACAGCGACCTCCATGTAGGAACGGGCCATTGACNGAGAATTCTCAATCCATCTGCGACCCCANACATCTTCAGCCTGCATGGTTGCTCCAAACGGTCTTGCCACTCATACCTTGCGGCTTAACTTATCGAGGCTCTCGATTGAATCCTTGAACGTCTCATCAATATTTTTCAACTTCATATTGAGGCTTTTTTCCACATCACCCACATCATAATTGACATGCCGGCCGACTGAAGTTCGAACTTGCTTAACGGTGAGCCGAGGATGAAAAACAGCCATCACCATGGCNAATAGCGATGGTAAACGAACGACAGGCCAGCGCCTTTCCGGCATCAGTTTTCTCAAAGTTTTACCAATTTCATTCATCCACATTCCTTTTCGGTGGAGGATATATCTTGCTTTGTCTTGTCCCAAGGTNAGAGCCTGAATGTGGGCCAGTGCCACATCACGAACATCGACGAAGTTAAGATGTGAATTGAGCACAAACGGCATCTTGCTGCGATAATGGTTGAGATATGCCATAGAACCTCGTAGATGCCTCTTTCCAAATACGGGCCCGAAGACGATTGAAGGGTGTATCGTGATAAGTCGAATTTCCCTTGACAATTCAGCACTTTGTTCAACAAAAGAACGCATTGTACGTTCTGCTTCAGCCTTTGCCAAACCATACGGGTTTGAAGCCAATGTCGCATCGTCACACCAGTCCTTATTTGAAAAAGTCTGACCATTTTGATACGTTGTTGTCCGTATTGCAGCAACCGATGATGTGTGGATTACAGTTTTGATTGAAGGGTTTTTTTCTATCGCCGCACACAGATTTTCTGTCCCGATTACAGAGGGGTCGACAACGTCTTTTTTCGCATCTTGGACATCAATCATCAGGGCCGCAGCACAATGTATGACTTCACTGCAACCTTGAACCGCCTTTTCTACGGTTTCGAATTGTAGCAAATCCATCTGAACAATTTCAAGTGTGGCTTCACTTTTTTTAGGAAACAAATCAAGAAATTTGGCTTGTTCGATGTTCCGTGCAGTGGCACGAACTTGCAGGCCCCGCTCGAGTAAAAGTTTGACAACATGTGAACCGATAAATCCGGCTGCACCCGTCACCAATACGACCATGTTNCCCCATNNCCCCNTCCTTCATCAAAACATCACATTGATGACANTTCACCAGTTNGGTTCAATTATGCGAATTGCCGTAATCTTGGCTCTGTTGGTTCTTCTCGGACCACTTTCAGGATGTTTTGGCTCTACACAGACCAGCATTGAAGACGGCGAGTCTGCATTGTATCCTGACGTGTGGGANCGCNATACATTNGACTGGAATTGGACAGACAGCTATTCGTATGTTTTGGAGCCGGGGCCTTACACCGCATTAGATGTGCAAGAGGCGACTTTTGAAGTGGATACATCCGGTGTTTGGGAAACTGGACCAGCGACCTCCAATGTCCACCTGTCATATTGGCTACCCTCCAACACTCAACTTGGAGAAAAAGTTCCGGTTATAGCGGTCATCAGTCCTTATTTTTCTTATGGACAGCCCGGTGATGAATCNGGTGCGACCAATGTTGTTGGAGCAGGACGCGGCGAATTTATCTACGACAATTATGTTCCTCACGGCTACGCTTTTGCCCAAGTCTCAGTGTTCGGAACTGAAGAATCCTCAGGATGCTTTGATTATCGTGGAGAGGGCGAAGGTTGGGGCATTCATCATGCAGTTGAATGGCTTGGCGATCAAAACTGGTCGAACGGAAAAGTGGGCCTTTACGGCAAATCTTACGAAGGAGCAACACAGTGGGAGGCTGCTGCACTTGGTAGCGACCACCTTGCAACCATAGTGCCTATATCTGGGACAACGGGTTTGCATCCATTGCTGTACAAAAACGGTAGCGCTGAGGCAAGAAGCCAAGTTATGCATATGAATTATTTTAGCAGCACTGTGGATTATAATGAGGACGATTTTGACAATATTTGTCCCGATATTGTTGAAGGCTTTTTTGCAGGTCCAGTAACATACGGGGCTGGTGAATTGGACCCGTACATGTCGAATTATTATGATGAACGAGAACACCTTACCAAAGCCTTTGAAAATTACAATGGCAGTGTTTACTGGGTACAAGGCATGCAAGATTGGAATGTTGACCCACACCAAGTCTTTCCAGGATATCAGATGTTTATTGATGGGGGNTTTGACGTTCGAGGAATGCTGGGCCAATGGGAACATAATTATCCTGACCAATGGACCAAACATAACGCCCAAGACAGCGGCTATGGGGGCGAGGCAATTCACAACATGACNCGTTGGGATTGGGGNCAAGATTTGTTCGAGTGGTTTGAATATTATCTCAAAGGAGTTGGTGAAAAACCCGAACTGCACGCCCAGATTCAACGCAACGACGGNGAGTGGCGAATTGAACCTACATGGCCCCCNCTNGATGCCCAATCAGTNGAACAACCCCTCNCCNANTGTACACAAACTGGACAGCGAGTTGGCGGAGTGAGCGTTGTGGGTGGTGGATTATCGGGAGTTATTTTTGAATGCCCATCACTTTTTGAGCAAACAGACACACTTCTTTCAGGATTATTCACACTTCACCTCGACGTCACTGCTGCTATGGACGGGGGCCAAATATTTGTTGAAATGCAAGACTCCGAGACAAATCTAAGGCTTGGACACGCGACAATGGACATTCGGTATTATCAAGGTGGAAGTGACCCAACAACCGTTCTTCCNGGGCAGAGTTTGACGATGCTGATGG
Source organism: Methanobacteriota archaeon (assembly GCA_002687075.1). Taxonomy (GTDB): domain Archaea; phylum Thermoplasmatota; class Poseidoniia; order Poseidoniales; family Poseidoniaceae; genus MGIIa-L1. Next base: position 72,648 of record NYZH01000020.1, on the reverse strand, counting down.
ANTTCCAAGCNATNGACGCNTTGNTNCCNGCTGGNCATGGCATACGCCTNGTNCTTACAGAAACNGGTGAAGATTATCTTGCCCCCGCTTGTGGTGTTTTGTGCCCAATTACNGTTAACGGGGGAGTCNTAACCTTGGATTACTTGTTGAGAGATGGCAGTAANGTGCTGGTAACTCCACAAGGCGATGATGCCGCAAACAATCAATCTTGATTTTCGTTTCTTCGAAGAGCGCGAATCATATCGATCCTGCTTACTAGACCAACCAACTCCCCCTTTTCACTAACCAAGAGTANCTCCCTATCNTGAAGCAGACGTCGAGCCTCACCAATTGATTCATCAACATCAACCAAGGTGAAATCGACNCGCATGACNTCATNGACGCGCGTTTGGCGTGCTCCGAGCTGGNTGAGGAGTGAAGATTCAGATACCAAACCTACGACGGAACCATCAGCATTCATCACNGGGAGGTGNCTGATNCCCCCTCGCACCATCTTGTCAATCGATGCTTGAACCGTATCNGACTGAACGAGAGTTGTGATTTCTTTCACCATGATGTCNCCCACAGTATGGTTTCTTTCGGGACTTTCTTCGCGCTTTAGAGCCCTGAGAATTTTCCGAAGAGTCGATGCACGAGGGTCCACCACACCGGTTTCAACTTTGGCGATTACCGATTGTGTAAGGCCGCAGAGNNCCGCTAATTCAGATTGCGTAAGCTGAAGATTTTTTCTCCATTGACGCAAAAAACCACCTGTCGGAATCTCCATGAACGACCCTAGGGGCTTCNAATCATGACATCATCGGTCGGCNGANNCATTTCTGCAATTGGTTGAACGNCGAGNNGAAATATTCATTCGCACACATCCAAGAAATTTCAGTCAACATATGATTAACAAATGACGCGTATATGCCATCTTTAAATTATCATATGAATTTAATTATTCAAAACTAATAGTCATCTGNTGGTATGAAATTGAAAAAAAGTGAGCGTATGTTTGATATACTGTCTCGTTTGACCCACCGGCGATACCTATGATGGATAAAGCAAAATTGGAATATGTCTGGCTCGACGGTTACGAACCCACTCAAAACATGCGAAGTAAAACGCTTGTTAAGTCGAACTTTGAAGGAACACTGGAAGAATGCCCAATGTGGTGTTTCGACGGCTCTTCAACTCGCCAAGCTGAAGGCGGCGATTCAGATTGCTTGCTCAAACCAGTCGCTATTTTCCCTGACCCGCAACGTTTCAATGGCTTTCTTGTGATGTGTGAAGTTTTGAATGCAGACGGCACTCCGCACGCCAGCAACGGCCGTGCAACCATTGAAGACGATGACAATGATTTNTGGTTCGGTTTCGAGCAAGAATATTTCATCATGGATACAGANACACAACTTCCTCTTGGATTCCCCATGGGTGGATATCCTGGCCCCCAAGGAATGTACTATTGTTCCGTTGGTGGAAAGAATACCCACGGGCGTTCTTTGGTTGAGGAGCATGCAGATTTGTGTCTTGACGCAGGAATTAATTTTGAAGGAATAAACCAAGAAGTGGCTTGTGGGCAGTGGGAGTTCCAAATTTTTGCGAAAGGAGCGAAAAGAGCAGGCGATGAACTTTGGATTGCCCGCTATCTCTTGGACCGTCTAACGGAAAGTTACGGCTGCTACATTGAATACCATCCAAAACCGATNAAAGGAGATTGGAATGGTTCTGGAATGCACGCGAATTTCTCNGATGGAAAGATGCGCGATGTCGGTGGAGAAGAACTTTTCACCAAGATATGCGATGCGTTTGGGGAAAATATCAATCGCCACATGGACGTATACGGTGAGCACAATGAACAGCGCCTGACAGGTCTGCATGAAACACAATCGATTGACCAATTCTCGTACGGTGTATCGGACCGCGGAGCATCTATCCGAATCCCAATTACCACTATTGAAGACGGTTGGAAGGGTAGACTCGAAGATCGAAGACCTGCTTCAAATGGTGATCCATACAAGATTGGAGCAGTCATCATAAAGACAACGAAAGAGTCTTACGATTAATTTTCAAGTTCGGATTTCCGCACTCGGAATACGCCTATGATGACGGCGAGTATGACTGTCAAGGTCATGATATTGGCAACAATCATTGCCAGTGAATCGACAAGTATTCCGTAAACAAGCCAGAGCCCGAGGGCGAACGAGACAACTCCAAAAGTAGTCAGCGAGATACCGTCGTGTCGTTTTTCAACCCAGACTTGAACGATTTGAGGAATCCATGCCAATATTCCAATGACTCCAGCCAAAAGCCCAATTGCTTCAATCCAAGCTTCAGCCATACAATNGCCCGCTCCACCAACCCACATCAAACCTCGTGNGTCTTAGATATTCTTCGCCCAATCAGCAGGGGGTTTCGAGATATTGATTTCTGTGATCATGGCCCAATCTATTTTACGCGGTGATTTTTCTCCAACAACATGCATCTCAAGATTCATTCCATAGGGGATTTTAGCGACAATGTTTTTCCCACCAGTTTTCAGTTGCACNTGGCTGGGGTTGTTNGAAAAAATCGAAANAATTGAACGTTGATGTTCTACAGAAGCGGTAACTCCATGCTTTCGTTGCTCAAACCACGACCGTAATTTTTCTCCTAATCCCAGGTTGTAAACGTCTCCTTTCAACATTAAGCCTCCGTGGAGATGCACCTCATCCCAAGTGTTGAACCCCTCTAGGGTTTCAACCAATTTAGGATTCATCTTCCCAGGGTTCGTCGATTCTAGTATTTTGATAAATCCCGCCTCATCTACCATTTCTGCTGCAAGATTTGTCGGAATCTCAGGCCATTCAAGGCGTTGATGGGTCATAGCAACGATGACTCGTACCTCCAATGCTCCAACACTTTCCTGTTCTGCTGAAAACGGCCTTTCATCATGCAATGAAGTAAGGATGCGTGATTTACGGGCAATTCTGTCTGCAACCCCGTCGTGGTTATGCTGTGTTCCGTTGTTTCTGTTTTGTATGAAATGGTGTTGCTCATCGATAACAAACGAGCCCGCCCAATGCTTTTGCTCAACCACTAGCATTGTATTCCCGCCGATAACAACCATGTCAATTTCTCTTCGTCCACCCTCTGGGTCTGGTATTCGCACGGATTCATAGATTTGCCACCCGTTGTCTTTACCAGCAGCACGAGACAGTTTACACAACCGCATTTCGGCGATTTCCCCTGCCCGATGTATGTCGTCAGGAGGGTGTTTGATGCGCCTATTGCGCCACCAATCCCACCTTACTTTAAGCGACATATTCTTTCACCGCAACAACTCATCAACGCTACCAACAATGAGGNCNGGTTGTTGCTCTGCACCTTCTTGCAAAGCATCAACATCGGCAATCGTTGCCTCGCCAGAGAGAACGAGCACACCAATACATCCTGCCCGCGTCGCCATTGCAATATCNGTATACAACCTGTCTCCAACCATTGCACAACGAGANGCATCCAATCCCAATTCCTCGATTTTATGAAGAATCATTCCAGCATTGGGTTTTCCACATATGTGTACGGGNTCAATTCCTGTCGTTGTTTTTAGTAGNGCAAGATACGCTCCAACATCNGGAAGTCCTCCGTCTGGAGAAGGACAAACCATATCTGGNTGGCTGGCAACNAGAGGCACCCCACTATGCAGAAATATACTNGCTTGGGCTAATTTNTCGTAGGTGATTTCNGTATCGTATCCTAAAACCACGTATTCGGGTTGCTCACTTTGCGTACTGATGCCGTTCTGTTCAAGCATNTGTTTCATACCCTCGGTTCCAATCAACCATGTTTGNGTGATTTGTTCATTTTTCAGCCATGAGAGCAAATCATGCGTTGAAAGCAGTACATCTTCTTCATTGGCCGGAATATCAAATCGGTGCAACTTCTCAACATATTGTTGAACTGAACGACTAGAGTTGTTNGAAAGAAAGTATCTTTTCACGCCTTTTTCATCACATCTTTTGAGAAATTCAAGTGCCCCAGGTATCAACTCGCCCCCAAGATAAATTGTACCATCAAGGTCAAGGAAAACGGCATCAATATTATCCAATCCAGAATCCATTTTCATCACCTAGAACAGCAAAGTCTTCATCATGAACCACGGCGAGTGTAAATTCTCTTGTGCTTCCTTACTTGCAATCATTTCAGTCATCATCTCTTGCAGAGCAGGTTTNCGTTCGGCCTTCCCAACAAACCAGTTGAGTAGCCACGACCTTCGACTTAATTTTTGCATTCGGTATGAATTCGTTAATTCCGGGCCTAAAACAGCCCACACTTCCTCTTGGTATTCTTTAAACGGAAGATTTTGGACAATGTGCCGTGCAGCCATTTCACCGGTCACCAAAGCATTGCCAACCCCTTCACCTGAAAACGGGTCGACAAGCGAAGCGGCGTCTCCTACCAAACGAATCCCGTTCATACTCGAACGACGAGGCTGCATCTTTGATTTCTTGCGCGGAGAGCCAAACGGCAGTTGCCATCCGCGTGAAGAGCCACGTATCATTTCAGCATCAGCAAATCGGTCTTTGAACATAGGATGATTTGCGATCACATCGGCTTGTAGTGCGCGCAATTTCTTTTTTTGTTTATCCAAAAGCCCCATTACCATTCCAATGCCGACATTGACGACGTTTTCGGAGACGGGGAAGAGCCAAAAATAACCTGGAATAACTGTATCTACAAAGTGAATCTCAATATCTCCGACATTTTCTTTACAGCCTTTGACATTTCTCCAATATTCTCTGTATCCGCCGCAGTAATGGTCACGATCCATCATTGTTTCACCGTATGAAGACTCAACAACTGAACGGGCAACTGGACACCTGTAACCGCCAGCGCCAACCAGTTCGCGAGCGTAAAATCTGCGTTCTTCTCCATCACGCCCGCCAACTCGTACCACGACCCCGCAGGCATGACGTGCATCGCCACTTCCTTCACCAGGATCTTCGCCTCCCTTTCCATCATCAAACAACACTTCCTGGACATCTCCACCTTGCAATACCGCTCCCCCAGCATCTCGAACAAGCTGTTGACAACGATTGAACAGCAAAGAATCAAATTGCGCTCGAGGCAATGAATAACCTGCCTCAAGACGAGCAACATCTTCTTCTGGAAGGGGTACGCGTACTGAATTTCCTTTCGGTGAAGAAAACACAATACCGGTAACCCGGAAGTGCGGAGTTGCTTCCAAATCTGCTTTTACTCCGAGTGCTTTGACGTGTGAAAGCGATTTCCCGCCTACAGCATCACCACAGATTTTATCGCGCGGCCAAACTGCCTTTTCAATGAGCAGAACTTTGGAGCCTGCTTTAGCAAGATAGCCTGCTGCAGAAGAACCCCCTGGCCCCCCTCCNACGACAATNGCATCAAATGTACTCTCATTTTGGGGNACTTCTCCAGTGTCTATTGGNAGNTCCCAAGACCGTTCGCCATTCTCAATCATGACCGTCATGGTAACTACACAACGCATTCACTCCTTGAGTGTTCGCGTTCGCAATGATGTAAATCAACAATCTCAACCGTCATAATCATTCACCGTAACTTTTAGCAAGCGCTCATGGGGAGGAGTTGAGTTGAGTGGCGAACTCCAGTTTTCACCAACAGCACTCCCGCCCTCGGAACGCAGGAAAGCTCTCTTTGCGCTTTTGGTTGTCACATCGGTGTGGGGTGCGACCTTCATTTGGATGAAACAAGCTCTCAATGCACTTGAGACTGAAATTAACACCCAGGGCCGATTTCAAGTTATTGCCATCCTTGTTGCCGCTCGATTTTTAGTGGCCGCTCTCGTCATGTATTTTGCATTCTCAAGAGCGCGTTCAGCATTGCAAGACTCCGAGCAATGGAAAGGCGGCCTTATTCTCGGCGGCATCATGTTTGTGGGGTTTGTCACACAGATGATTGGACTTGAAGAGATTAGCCCTTCGGTTTCTGCATTTCTAACCTCGCTGTATGTTGTTTTTACCGCTTTGATCAGCATGTTGTTTACCAAATCTAGACCAACTCGAACACTTCTCGTGGGCGTTCTTCTGGCCACATTTGGGGCAGGTTTCATTCAAGGCCCCCCACATCTTACCTGGGGCCTAGGGGAAGTTCTTACTGTAATCTGTGCAGTATTTTTTGCACTACATATCATCTTCACGCAGAAAATCACCCAAGAAGTTGACCCGATTGGCGTTACACTCACGTCCTTTATCGTCGTTGCAGTAGGCTCAATTGTATTGCTTATTTTCGCTGGCGGCGGCCGGAGTCTTGAACAATGGAGCATGGTCTTCAAAGACGGCGTTTTCTTGCAAGTGCTTTGTCTTGGTATTGGAGGGTCATTCTTCTGTCTTCTTTTACTCAACATATATCAGCGCTATCTCAATCCAATNCAGGCAGCCATTATCTATGCACTTGAGCCGGTATGGGCCACAATGTATGGCTTGTCCCTAGGCCTTGATGAGTGGACAGGATGGATTCTTCTTGGCGGCGGAGCCTTGTTTGTTGGCAACATCGTGGTTGAAATATTTACGAATGCCGATGAGGAAGAGTAAATGATGTCCGATGTTTAGAACTCGCTAAGGGATTGTATGTCGGGTGACAAAAATCATGATTTGAAGGGGTTCGGAAGTAGGGCGGTGCATAGTGGCACCAACCATATTGGCGATGCAGTCAACACGCCTATATTCCAATCCTCAACGTACAAATTGACTGATGAACGATATGCTGGATGGGCTGAAGGTGCTCAACACACCTTGCTTTACGCTCGATTATCCTCGGTAAATTCTGACGCTGTCGCCCAAAAATTAACCGCTCTTGAAGGAGGAGAAGATGCCGAAGTTTTCGCATCTGGAATGGCCGCGATATCAACCACACTGATGTCGTTCCTTTCTTCTGGCGACCATATCGTGGCCTCCCCCGATGTTTATGGCGGCACATACGGCTTACTCACCGAAGAACTTCCCCGGTTCGGAATTGAAACGACCATGACAGATATGCGCGATCCAGCAGCTTACGAGGCAGCAATCCAGCCGAATACCAAAATCCTCTATATCGAGACACTCACCAACCCCGTGCTCAAGGTTTGCGATATCCCTGCAATGGTTGAAATCGCAAAGCGGCACAATCTTTTGTGCATAATTGACAATACATTCGCCTCACCATGGGCGTGCCAACCCCTCTCAATGGGGGTCGATTTAGTGATTCATTCAACGACAAAATATCTTGGTGGCCATTCAGATATTATTGGAGGGGCTGTTGTTGGTTCAAAGGAATTGATTGCTGAAATATTCCCGCGCAAAGTGCATTTTGGTGGAAGCCCAGACCCTCACAACTGCTACCTCTTGGAACGCGGCATGCGAACACTCCATGTTCGAATGCCTGTGTTGAGTAACAACGCCTCAATCCTCGCTCAGCGACTCGAGTCTCATCCACTTATTGAGAAAGTAAACCATCCAAGTCTTCATTCACATGAAGACTACGAAGTTGCCAAAAGAGTCATGCCAAAAGGTACCGGCATGGTTGCTTTTGTTGTCAAAGGAGGCGATGTTGCGGCCCTCAAATTCATGCGTGGCCTAAACATAATTTACGAGGCCACGAGTTTGGGCGGCGTGGAATCGCTCATCGAATGCCCGTTTAATTCCAGTCACATGATGATTCCAGAAGAAGTGCGTCATGCTGCTGGTTTGGTTCCGGGCTTTGTTCGCATGAGTATCGGAATTGAAGACGTCGAAGATTTGTGGGCAGATATCGAGTCTGCACTTTCGAAGGTGTGAATCAGTTTCTTTCACCAGTGGCTGTTTTTAGGGCGTCAAAAGCATCAAGCCATTTTTGTTGAATTTCTTCAACTTCATCATCGGAACAATCAAACAACTGCTTGCCAGCATCCAGAAGCTGTTTGGTTGCACTCAACCAAGCACCCCCACGGTCTCTAGCGTTGACATCAAAGTGCCACTCTTGTCCAGTGGAACGATTAGCGGCTTGAAGCCAGGCCCATGAAGCAGCCGCAGAATCAATAGAGTCATGGCGTTGTGTTGCGGTACGCTCGGCCTTTCCGATGCCTTCAAGCAAACTTTGGAGAATCAAGTNATGTACAGCTCCAGTTGCTCCGGATAGTGTTTGTTTTCGAGTAGGGAATCGTGAAACCTTTTGCGCCAATTCACGAGCAGAATCCAAACTCTTCAGAAAGTTACCAAAGGGCTGGGGCTTGTTCAATTGCTTCTTCCAAATTTCTTCTGCTTCTTCACCCGTTATNCCAAGNCCGGCTAACCCATCAAGNCCCCAGTCTTCCCACAATGCNCCAAGTACGTTGCCGCAACTNGTTCCAGTCATTACTTCAAGCGCCGCAGCATTTCTCTCCGAAACATCACCNTTTGCAGTGATTCGAATTCCTTCGCTTTCAGCGGACGCTTCATTCATTGAGGCAAACAGCATATGTGCAGCAAGATGGCGTTCATCTTTCGAACCAGAATGCGCCTGTAAAGCGTCTTCAATTTGCTCAAAATCATCTCCGGCAACCCATGCATCGCCGACAACAAGTCCAGAGTCAATCGAGTCCAATACAGCTCTCTTCAATGCAAGAGAAATAACACTCTCGTTCATGACCAGGCCCTGCCACGCATCGATGATTTTGTCCATACTCTCAAATGCAGCATCAGGCAGTGAAACCGAATCATCCCAGCCTTTAGGAATCCATTTCGCATCAATATCGGCAATCGATGGTAGGAAGGGCGGGAGCATTGAGAGCGCCAAATGGTGAATAAACGTCGCCTCTTTCTTTGGAGTGTTTTCCAGGAAATCAAAACCGATTGCAAGTACGGGGCCGTGTTTGAAAGTAAAACGCAGATATCCGTCCTNAGTTGATTTGAAATCGAGAACGGCTTGAGGGTCGAGGCCTTCTGTAACCCATACCGGTACGCGCAGGTCCTCGGTTTTCGTAAANGAAAATCGTGAGCGCCCAAGAACATCGTCCAACCATTCGTCTGGAGGGCTTGGTTTAGGTCCAGTACAAACAAAACCTCCTTTCCAGGTAAAGAAATACATTCCACGTTTAGCATGATCTTCCCATGGCAACATCCGAAGAGTGAGATTCGAATAGTTTTGAAGTCCAGCAAGATAACCCTGTTTNCCATCACCGCGNCGGATAAAAGAGGCNGTTCCAAACGAATCAGANGTAAAATTACCCACCAACGTGATNTCCTCGTCATGGGCGGCGTGCAATGACCCTGCGAATGCTTTGGCAACAGGNTCTCCACGTTTTGACATCATTCGCTTNCCTAACCAAGCGANNTTGTCTTTTTTACGAATGATTGTTTCAAGTTCTCTCATCGTTTTGGTAACTGGGTCGGTTCGNCCCCACCTCAGTTTCCCCTTCCACGTCATTATTGGCAAATGCGCTCTNGGNTTTTCAAGCAAACTTTTCAGNTCTCGTTTGAGTTTATTNGCAGTCGCTTCATTGGCATGCTTTGTTCCACGCATCCGCACGCGTTGCTTTTTTTGCCCGGGGAATTCAACTTTCGATGGACCTGCCACATACTCCCCTCAACACCGTCCACTTCCCGCTCTCGTTTGAGTTCTTCGCGCCTTCATATACTCTTGATTTGTTAGAATTGTGCGACGGAAAAACCCCATTGATGGCACAATGAGAGATACCGAACGACCGAGGGAAAGATATGGCTGATGATTACCAATATGAAGAAGAATACACAATGGAGCAACACTATGAGCAGGATTCAGAGTTGAGTGCANAAGAAATCGACCCTGCNACCATGGTTGTNGATATTCAAACTCCAATGGGCCCTATTGTTGTCGATATGAAACAATTGGACGATGCAAAAAATGCTGTTGCAGCAACTCGTGCAAAGCAATCCGTACTTCCGCTCGGCGACCGAATGATGAACGAGTTCATCGGTTCAAAACACAAGCGGGACTCTCGATATTGGAGGGGAAAGCTCGGCGTTTTGATGAAAATTCATTTTGACCTGTATCTTGCCGATGAGTTTGAAGTTGTCGAAGAATTCATGGTAGACCAAGGAAAACTGCGGGCCGCCATTCATGAAAGTATTGAGTTGCACGACGGCCAACGCCAACGCTTCCTTGCTGCTGGGACTCGTTTTTATCAGTCTAAGACAGAAAAGGACCACCATCTTGTCACTGTTTCAAGTGTTGACCACGATGGCGACCAACGCATCTCAGTCTATACTTCCACACGAACTTCTGTCAATGTCCATGGCAAAAGTGCTGACGACCTTATTAGCGATGTGGAATTTGATTTTTATCAAAACGGAATTCTGAAAGGAGCCTTTTTCGATTTGCAATACAATTTCATTTCACGAGACAAACAAATTGACGACTTGATTGCATGGGATGAGAACGTAAAGGAAGCACTTTGGAAAGACATCATCAGTTTCCAAAAAGCAATGCCTCAGTTGAGGGCATCTGGTGTTCCGAATTCACGCGGCGTTATTCTTGCTGGCCCTCCTGGAACTGGAAAAACCATGATTGCAAAGTGGCTTGCAGCACATTCTGAAATCACATGTATTTTGATTTCAGCCGAGATGATTACAGGCCGTAACGATATCAAATCATGCTTTGAAATGGCTCGAAAGCTGTCCCCAACTCTTCTCATCATCGAAGACATTGATACTGCTGGCGCACTCGACCGTCGAGCATCCGACCATCCGTTGCTTGGAGAGTTCTTGCAATCCATGGACGGTATCGTCCCAAATCACGGCGTCATTACTCTTGCAACCACCAACCACTCCAACAAAATTGACCCTGCAATTGCTGACCGCCCAGGTCGCTTTGACCGTATCATTGAGGTTGGTTTGCCAGGTAAAGACCAACGCTTCCACATCTTCCACCACCTACTCAAGAAACTCGACCTGTCTCGCAACGTCACTCTAGAGGTGAAAGAAAAACTTGCAAAGATGACAGAAGGCCTGACAGGTGCTTGGATTCGAGCCGTGGTCCAAGACAGTTTGATTCTTGCTTTAAGCAAGGAAAAGAACAAGATTGGCAAGGAACATTTGTTTGATGCTTTGAAGGACGTTATGGAGCGTCGAGGCATGGCTTACCGAGTCGCACCTTACGCTCCTCCACAAGCCAAAGCCAAGGCAGACGTGTATGTCCAGTGAATGAACTGATGGATTGATGATGCTTGTCGTTTTGGGTTGGGCATGGTCGAGGTCACAGTGCTTGGAATTGCACAGGATGGAGGCCACCCGCAACCAGGGTGCCTTCGTCCGTGTTGCGCCAACATTACTGAACCGCATTACCCAGTTTCGCTCGGCATCCGCAGCCGTGAAGGCACCAATCTTCTGATTGAAGCAACCCGTTATCTTGGTGAACAGTTTGCTATATGGGGTCAAACCAAAGTGGATCATCTTTTACTCACTCACGCCCATCTTGGGCATGTTGACGGACTCGGGTTGTTTGGACGCGAGGCTCTTGCTGCTCGTGGAATTGAGTTGCATGTGTCCGATGATATGTATCATCTGATAGACCGAACACCTCAATGGAATCTGATGCATCAACAAGGCGTTTTCAACATTCAAACCTTTACCGGTGGCGACTTTGTTTTCTCACAAGGTGAACTTTCCATTGAAGCGGTTCGAATACCTCATCGAGCCGAACTTTCAGACATGCATGCTTTCATTATCCGAGGGCCAAGCAAATCACTGTTGTTTCTCACCGACCATGATACGTGGAATGAAACGCTTACCGCCCATAACTGCTCATCAATTCGAGAATTGTTGGGCAAGTTGAATGTCGATATCGCCCTCGTTGACGGAACGTTTTGGTCAGAAAACGAATTACCAGGGCGCAACCAAGCACAGGTCCCTCACCCCCCCGTCCTCCAAACGCTGAATATGCTCGGAGAGAAAAAACAAGGCGACCCCGACATTATCTTCACGCACCTCAATCATACGAACCCACTGTACAATAAGGACAGTGAGCAATATGCGGAGGTTGAACGACTCGGTTGGAGCGTTGCACACCAAGGCCAACGCTTCAATCTTTAATTTCAGTGATCGTGTAATCAAGTATTATGACTTCAATGGTGTAATCGACGTTTTCCCCATCATCCGTGTGCGTACACTGGAACCCTCCGCCCATATTTACATCCACGGAGATATCAATGGAATACTGACCTAATCCAGCACCGTTTGAATCCAATCCAGCAACAATATCTTCTCGTGTAACATTTGAAACATCACCAATCATTGAAGCGTTGAACCATTCGACAAGCGTTTCGTGCGAAGACGGCACCCCTTCTTGATTTTGGCCACTTTCTGAACCGTTGAATTCGTTATGGATCAACGTGCCTGTGATGGTGTCGGGTTCAGCCGCTCCTCCACTTGCAATACAGCCAAGACCGGCGCTGGTCTCATCTTCAGAATACGACATGGAGATTTTTGCCCCAACGATGTTTAACGAATCGTCGTTTAACGAATCTGTTGTGAGATTGAGAGAAAATGTTTCTCCATCAGCAATGTACTCGCCACCGTTGTCCAGCGTTAATGTGCGGAAATTAGCCGTTACGTTGTAACTCCCCTGCACTCCTGGGCCATCGGATTCGTCCGGGGCGAACGCGAAGTACGAACCTTCGACAGTTGCAGCAAGAAGAAGAACAACCGCAACCCCAATCCCCATCGGCTTACCTTTAGGAACTGCAAATCTGCCAAATGGATTGTCTGGAGATTCGTCTCGGAACTGGCAGAATGCAAAGTGTGTTGCAAATGCAGCACCCATGCCAGGAACGGACGGAAACACCTCATCGCCGAAGCCGAGAATTGTCCAAATCATAACGCTACACATAGCCGCAATCATCATTGCAATCGTGTGAGTGGAATCGGGCTCATATCCAGTCATTCTCACCAATAGGAGGGGGACAAAAATTGCCCCTAGGCCGTACACAGCCAGAACAACCAACGAGAAAACCGAATCACCGAACCCGGGAAATAGTTGTCCGATAAGGGAGATGGCCGTAGCAAAAGCAGCTACAACCAAGGTGACTATCTTGGTTGTCTTGTGGTCTTGACTCCATTCGGGCTTGACATCATCGGTAATTGCGGCTGTGCAAGCGAGAACTTGGCTGTCAGCAGTCGACATGGTTGCAGCAAAAATAGATGCTAGAATTAACCCTCCTAGGAAAGGATTCAACTGCTCCATAGCAAGTTTCGGCAATCCAGTTTCTGCGCCAGATGTACCCAGTTCGGGCAGCAAAACTCTACACGCAAGACCAATGAGGAACATAATGGCGATGAATGGGGTTTGCCAGACGAAAAACCAAACCATCGCTTCTTTTCGTGCTTTATCATCTTTCAACGTCATCACTCGAGATACTACTTGCGGTTGTCCAGCAACACCAAGCCCTCCGAGGAAAAACGCAGCAATCCAAAGGGTTGCACCAAACATTAACCCTGAAGGGAAAAGGTTGACCATGCCAGGGTCGATAATCTTCAATTCGTTATGCAGGCCTGAAAATCCGCCTGAGCCTTTAATTGCAACAAAACACAAGATGAGCGAGCCAACAATCATGACACAAGATTGTGCAGCATCGGTCCATATTGAGGCACGAATTCCACCAGCATAACAGTAAGCAACAACCAAAACAAAGCCGATGAGAATCCCGATTGCTGGTGGCCAGTTGAGCATGACTTCAAGGGCAACTCCTCCTGCGGTCAATTGCGCAGCGGCATAAATGGATAAGAAAAGAACCGAAAGAACAGCAGCAGTTTTTGCTTCTGGAGAACCGGTCGTGTTTGAAACAAGAGATGACAATGAGCGAATGCCCCGCTCTTCTCCTTGTTTCTGTATGTATTTGTAAAGCCAAATCCATGCTACCAATTGACCTATGGTGGAGACGACAGCAATCCATATGGCAGAATATCCGTTGAGGAATATAAACCCGATAAATCCGATGAACATGTACCCGGAGTTCCATGTGCTAACGGCAGACAATGCTGCTAGAGCAGGATGCATACCTCTCCCGGCAACAAGATAGTCATCGGTAGTGTCTTCTTTCACACGCATTGATGCAAGACCAACTCCTGCAAAGAAAAACATAAACAGCAAGAATGAGGCCAAAAGGAAAATATTTTCTGCCATTATCCTCACTCCTGTTTCCAACGAAGAAGGGCTTTGTCTTCAACTTCACTGGTCAATGCTGGTATGATGAGGCAGTTTAACCGCCCACCTTCTAAATTTCCAAGCCCTCCAAGATTCGTAAAAATGATTTTTTGTTCCGGAGTACCCATGTCTGAGCAAAGCACGATGGGCAAGATGTCTTTTTCACCCTGTAAGAATGCCTTGAATGCAACCTCCTGCGAAGCGATGAGCGGGGATTCCGCAGGCTCAGCAAATTGTTTCAAACCTTCATCAAGCTTATTCCACATCAATTCAATTGAACGCTTCGCATCGCTCGGTTTCATCGGCTTTTGATCTCCAGTACCTTGTCCAGTTGGGTCGAGGTCAAGAAGAACAAGTGTGTGCAATCCACGAAATCGGTTCACTGCAATCACTTCGAGTGGCGAGGTNGCAATCCAGCCACCNTAAGGGTAGGTGACGGTTGTTTGTCGACCAAATCGGTAATTTGACAACCCGACTGCGCCGGTGACAATTGTGGTTATAGAGACGCCATGAAACACCTTACATTCGATGTCGTGTTCCATAGCTTGCAATTGCAGGTCGACATGAGTCGTCGCTTGTAACGGGTCCCCTACAACCAAAAGTGCAACCAGTGAGCTGCGCGCTAAAGCGAAGATTTCGTCAGGTTGCTCGACTTCTGGGCGCATGACGCGCTCGATAGGCCCGATTGTACTTTCCAATAGTTCCAATTCTTTACTCGGCCAAAGTGCGGTATATGCTTCATATCTTCGATGGTCTGCCATTTTGGCTGCTTCAATCGCTTCAAGACTCATGCCTCCGACAGAGCCGGGGCCGATTCCGATGAGCAAAAGCCCTGTTTTGGGAATGTTTTGGAGTACAAAGGAATCTTCCGCCATGCTCAAACCTCCAACGCGCTTGGATGGAGCGAGTGTCATGCGTCATTTGAGTGTGCCGAGGGCACAAACCCAACATTGGCTCGAGTTATGCCGCACAAAACAATGGAATTCAAACACTGCCGGCGTCACGAATTTAGAAGATGGCACAAATGCCATTCCGCTCAACGAGTTGGCACCTCGAGAGGGCGACCCGATTTGGGATGGGCACCCCCATGTCGATATTCCCGCTAACGTCCGCCCNAAATCTGAAAACTGGCTCGACCATCTCGATGAAGACTTTGTTGCTGAGCATAGCGAGGATTTGCCACGTTCATTTGAAATTCAAGGCGATGTTTTGATCGTGAAACTTGGTGAATCAATCTGGGAGCATGGTGAGATGATGGCTGATGCAATGCTTACACAATTCCCTCATGTCAGACTTGTCTGCGGAACTCCATTTTATTCGGGGGTGAAGGGAGAATTTCGTATTCGAGAACTCATCCCTCTCGCAAGTCGAGATGGAACCGTGTCGCCTCGGACAAGGGTTCGAGAAAACGGGTATTTTTTGTGGGTTGACCCATCAAAGGTTTACTTCTCAGCCCGCCTTTCGAATCAAAGAATGGCAACTCTTCATTCATCGAAGAAGTTACGGGACAAACTCGGAAGGGGGCTGGTTGTCGCAGACCCNTACGCAGGTGTCGGCCCGAGTATGGCCTCTNTGCTAAAGGAGCCGGGGCTTCTTTCAGGCTATTTAGCAGGCGACCTTAACCCAGACGCAGTGGAATTACTCAAATTGAATATTGAATACTTCACTTCACGGCGAAAAGATTCCGAAGGTAACGTTGCTGAACCCTTAGAGCCAAGTGAAATTTCATGCTGTGACGCGAAAAGTTGGCCGCTAGATACCAAAAACCAAGGCGTAGTCGACCTGCTGCTGGTAAATCTTCCACACCAAAGCATAGAACACATTCCCGCCCTTTTGCCTTTGATGAGTCGTGGACATACGACTGTTTTACGCGGCTGGGCGATTACCGAACGAACTGCGATTTCAGATATTGAAAGTTCAATTAGCGAAGCAGTTCTTGNAGCTGGAGGTGTTGTAGAGCAGTTGTCCGTTGATGAAGTCAAGGGCTTTTCTATGACTAAGGTTTTCGTATGTTTTGAAGCATGGATATTTCTTTCATCCTAAGCGTTGAGTTCATCAAGCGGGACCTTATCGGCTTGAACATGGAGAACTCGGCGACTTGTCCATGCGGCGTTGAAATCGATGTTGCTGGAGCAACACCTCGCAAAGACGGCCTCAAAATTTGGTGCAAGGTTTGCGGCAACGTGTTCATCCATCACAGAAAATAATCCACTTGGCCACAGAAACTTAGTTTTCTAAACCAAGCGATAAACGAATTTTTTCCAAATGNGCATGCGCATGCTCAACAAAGAAACCGTGCATNAAGAAACGATAAGAGAGNCCAGTAGGCCCAACAAGAATCATCGGGAATCGATTGTATGCNAGGTCTGCAAAGTGTGCAGCCCCNACAATTTCATCNATTCGAATCCCNACAGAATGGTCGAATTGGAATGAATTGATTGCNGCCTCGTATTCTTTTGCGGTTANCCAGAAACAAAANGTGGTCTTGAACAATTCGTGAGCAGTTTCAAAATCAAGAAATTGCGTCCACTTTTTCTTTTTTGAACCATAGTCAATACGTACAGGCTCCCAGTTTTGCCATGACAAATCTTTTTCTTTAATCGGCCAATTCGAAGTATCCATTTGTCCCAAATCTCGCATAGTCATCAAGATACCTTGGTCGTGATGAACAAATGTTTGTACCATTAAATCTTGAATTTCTTTTGGATAGATTTCAACAGGTGCAACACCGTCTTTACCCGAATTATCAATGACAAAATTCAACAGATTGCTTTCGGCTTGAAAGTGTCGTAGAATCAAAATGTTTGCTTCTGGCCGAACGAAATATTTCATGAAGAAGCATATTTGCCATTGTAAGAATCTGTGTGCACGCCATTGGATTGGTGATAAGCGTTTCAAGTAATACGTGATGTGAAGTGTGATACTCAAGAGAATTTTGAGCGTTGGAAGTACGATAATCCTTAGGGGATTTTGAAGATCTTTTAGCCAATACTCTTTGGCTACTGAATCCAGTGGCAGACTTTCATCCCCTCCTAAAGCGTCGCTCAATGAAGCAGGCATCCGCCCGTGATTTTTTTCTAGGGCTTTCTGCAGTCTGCGTTCAGCACGACGCTCTTTTCTTGATAGAACTTTTTCATTCGCCACTCTGTTCCAACTCCTCCAACTGCAAACGATAGAGGCGGGCTACGACTTTTGCTGTTTTGACAATACGCCGAATTGCTTTTTCATCGGTGCAAACGCTGTCCAATGTAGCATAGAAGCGTTCCATATGTTCACTATCGTTGTGTCCATGGTAAGTCATAAATCGGGTTGAATCTTTGCCCAGTCCGGTTAATTCTTGAATTCTTTCAGCCCAAGAGGTTGCCATTTTTTCACCTAAGCCTTCGATAATCCACATCGCCCCTAACAAATCAATTGGGTTCGGTTGAGATGATTTGTGCATAAGGAATCCATGCAGTGCTTCTGAACCAATATTGCGCTCCATGTTGAGAATGTCCTCAAGCCTACCTCCAGAAGCGACAAAGTCCTTTTCCAACATCTCGTAGTCTCGGTGTTCGTCAACTGCATGACTGATGACCGTTGAACGAATTTCTGCATGGTCTCTGTCAAAGCTACTTGCCGTTCTGGTAATCCATCTTGAACCTTCAATGACTTGCTGACGAATATTCAACAGAAAGAGCTGATGGTCCTCTGCAGTATATGTCCCTAGATCGATACGTCGCAGTAAAGGAACTTTGGCAAGGTCACGCTCAAATCCGAGCCACACTCGCAATAGATGTTGCAAGCAAACTTGGGCATGTGGATTCAAACCCTCACTTACCTCGTCGACTTCAATTTCATGTTCCATATCGGTTTCTATTTTTATTTCTCCATTTTTCATTGACTCACCACCGTGAGATGCACGTAGGTCGTATTGAAACGACCACTCTCGGGAACAAAGCAAAGAACACTTTCTCCCTCTTTAATGCTGACTTCATCGGTACGAAGGAATTCATCGAGCATAATGAAAAGCGATGCAGAACCGGTGTTTCCACGCGTATAGAGGTTTGTCCACCATTTTTCTTCAGGAATTCCTACACCTGCTCTATCGAGCAATTCAAGGATTTTGTTGCGGAAATGGTGACTTGAATAATGGCACAAGAAATGATCGACTTTGCTTGGATTACTCACACCTTCTTCGACCAGCCGTAGGTATCCGTCAACCCCCATTCGCATGAGGTTTTCAAGTAGGCGAACATCTTGTCTTAGGAGCAATGCACCGTCTTTCTCTGCTTCAGCGTATGTGTTGTAGTCTTGCCAAGTTCTCTTATCTTCAGTTCGTCCCGCAGAACCTACACTCATGCACGTAGGGAGTGCATGGGCGTGTGAAAATGCTCGAATCCAATCGATTCGAAGACTGAGTCCCTTCGGCGCCGGTTTATTTTGAAGTAAGAGAGCTCCAGCTCCATCGGACAGCATCCATCGGAGAAATTCGGTGCTGAAATCAATCCGTTTTGTTGCAAAAGTCGAGGTTGTAGCGGCTTCATAGCGTTGTTTTTTCAACAAACGGCTAGCCAGTTCGCTCGAAACAACCAATGCCGCCTCGTGCTCTTCAAGGCGCATACTGTTCCATGCTGCCTTGAGAGCCATAATCGAAGAAGAACATATCCCATGGGTTGTTAAAATTTCAATTTCGGGCAATTCAAGTTCTGCTTGAACCATGCTTGCCATTCCTGGAGCCGGCAAATCTCCTTGAGTTGATGCAACGGCGAGCATGCCGACTTTTTCTCGACCAATAAATGCCCTGTCAAGACATTGTTCAGCAGCATTTGCAGCCATTTCAGTATTGCTGTGGGTCGTCTGCTGATTTTCATCAATTGCATAATGTCGAGTTTGTATTTTGTTCGCCTTCTGTATTTGGACTCGAAGCGATGAGGGTTTTCCATGAACTGCTCCGAGGATGTTTTCGACTTCTTCAACAGCAATCGATGGGCCAGGAAGAAAAATCCCTGTACTTGTAATATACACACTCAATCAACCACTTCCTTCGCTTGCTTTCTTTGGTAGCTCCAACATCGCCACCATTCTTGGAAGTAAGGCACAACCACGAGAATTGACATCGAGCCGATGTAAAATGCAGCGTAATTGCCAGTGGCTCCAAGTGGTTCTTGTCTCCATTCTAATCCAAATCCACCAGACCAGTTGAGTGTGATAAGGTCGACAAAAACCTCCCACTTTCGAACCACGATGAGTAAAAACAGGAAAAATGGCAGTGTTGCTAAATAATTGTGAGCATGGACCTCCCAAATACTAATTTCGCGCTTGTCGGTTGTGTAATGGACATCGTAATGCGCAACCAATTCATGAGCGATGAGTGCAGCAAGGCACAAGAGGAGAACGAAAACATTGACTTCAAAAATCAATGAGAGTACCAAAGGAATTGCGATTTGAAAACCCATCAAGCAGTGAATATTCGCTTCATGAAGTCCCGAAGTCGATTCAATTGAGGTTTGTTTATGGCACCACCAATCCAACATGCTCGCTATACCCCATAACGGTAAAAGTACATACAGTATCACGTACAGAACAAGTGTTGCCTCGTCCATAACTACCCCTCGGATGGACAACAAACCCTCATTTGATAAAAAGTAAATTCCGGTTTTGTGCACGAACTCAAGCCCTAGAGGAAGTCAGCTAGAGACAATTGCTTCGCTCGATCGTTGTTGAACAATGAATCCGCACTATCGGCTAACCACTCAACATTCTGCCTTGTGTACATATCGACACCATAAGTTGCCATAACGTGCTTTGTTACTTTGATGTATTTTCTCACCGCACCTTCAGATACGGTAAGTGCAAGATTCCCTCCACACAAGCCTCCTTCAGATTTTGAAACGCCAACGCTTGACAATCCTCGCCCAGTTTCCTTTTTTGCCTGGATGCATGTGCCTGCTACCGGCATTCTTCGATACGAATGGCCACATTTTAGGCACCGTATTTTTTGACGCGCATAAGCATTGAGGTTCCCTCTAAGGTCTGGCAAAAAGTGCGAACGTACCACACTCGATGCTACAGTTCGTACATCAACCCCTCTCAATCGATGGCCGAGGTCCAATTGGCCGTTCATTTTGTCAATCATGGTATCAAGGGTCTTGTATGCACAGAGTGCAGGTCCTTGGTCAATAGCGTAACAATCGTGAGTATAGCCGTAACCGCGTACAGCAGCAACAGAACCAAGTCGCCGTTCGACAAAATCCATTCGCTCAGCACATTCTTTTGGATGCGGTTGCGAGAGTGTGGTCTCATAAAAATCACGGCTGTAAAACCACCCAGAATCAACATTCAATGCTTCTTTATCGACTTCAGTAGGGTTGAGACGCGTGGTCAAAACCAAAGGAGCATCCATCAAACCTCCTCTATTTGCGGGTAAAATCTCTCTACTGAAGTTGAGTAGTCCGTCCATGAGGAGCATGATGGCATCCTCGTCTCCATCGCAATTTCTTCGCTTTGCAGCGTGAAATAACGGATGAGCATATCCGCCAGAACAGTCGGCCCAACCGATGATTCTACTCAACACTCCTCCAGAGGTGTGGGGTGCAAGAGCGCAAATGAGGTGCCCAACAAGGTCATCAGGAGTATCGACGTTGTAGTAAGGTTCCAAACCATAGTATCGTACAAGAAGTTCATCAATGAATTGGGCTGTACGTACGAAGAAATCGCCTGCTGCTTTACTGACGATGAAATCTTGGGGGAAAATTTCCAACATTTGCTCGTCGTTGGTGAGAGGTGCTCCTTCGAAATCATGTGTGTATCCTAAAGAATGCAATGTTTGCCATGAGACATCCACTTCTCTCGGAGAGAAGTGGGTAATCGGGACATCACTCATATCGAAACGAACAGTACCGTCTCGAAAAACAGGGAGCTCGTGTTTCGCACGAAGCAATCCCTTTTCAATCGCCTCAGGTGTTTGGTCTCTGCTGGCGATCTTCTTCATACATTTCACTTGCCGAGGAATCCTGTCAATCCCAAGACGAATTCGAGCATCTTCGATCATTGTGTCCAAACGGACCGTCTGCAATTCTCCTCTTCGGCGGCGTTTAGAGTTCTCGTCTTCTTTCATTTTGGTTCGTCCGCCACACGGCTCGCCAACCCTTTCCATGCCGTCCGGGTCTACCAGCCTATGATGGCAGAGGATGAATGGAGATTCTTTCCCACATTTACTGCAAATTCGCCGCCCAACTTGAACACGAATACTTTGCTTTTCAGCAGCGTTTGCGAGCAACCGTTGATTTCCTCCGTTTAACTCGATAGGAAACAGAGCATGAGTCATTGGATTCATTATTCGAGGCGCCGCTTTTTCTGGCCGCCCCATACGACACCCAACCCGAACCGGGGCGGCATGCTCCCAACGTAGGTCGGAGATTTTACGGATGATTTGGAGAATTCCATCAACGGCATGGTCATCTTCATGAATTTGAGCAGCGAGGTATTTCTGAGGGTCTGCAGGACCAGTATCTTCGACTTTTGCTTCTGCAAGTCGCCCAACCTCATCTGTTTCTGCAATACCTAATCCTCTCTGTCGAGCGTCAGTTTCGGCGGCTATTCGAACAGTAGAACGAGATTGTCGAAGTTCCGTCAGCCGCGCTCGTTCTTCAGACAAAGTGGCATGCGCATCTCGTAATTGTTTGATTCGCGTGTTGAATTTTGAACCCGCATCGACTATACGAAGAGGACTCTCGCCGCCATCTCCAAATCCAAAAGCCTCCAACATTGCAGGCCACCCCGATGTAATCACCAAGTCTTCTCCATCGTGGTGGTGACGAAGCCCGAGTATCATCGCAGACGCCTTAGCAAATCCGTGCTGAATGAGCGCCCAAACTTCAGGCATTTCCTTGGAGAATATCGGTTTGACAGGCCTTTGGGGCGGCCCGGGGATTTCATGTTTTGAAAGGTCGTCAAAGGATTCAGGTCTCAAAATTTCCATTGCCTTAGGCGTCCAACCTTTGACCCCACCGACAATTCGAAGTTGCCGAGGCTCATGTATAGGGTGAGCGATAAACACTTCATCATCCTTTTTTTCACCAGAATTTTGCGTTCCAATAGGTTCAATGATTGCGTTTTCCAACAATTCCAGCAGGGGAGGGACCCATTCAATGGGTAGGTCGAGGAACCAAGGGTTTTGTGGATTTGGAATTGCAGTTTTAAATCGCAAAGAAATTGCTTTGAATTGTTCCCAGTTTAGAACGCACTTGGTCAAATAGGCATGCCATTTCCTACGGATATGGAATTGAGCATTTGCATTTTCAGCATCCTCTGGTTGAAGTCCCGGTAATCCTTCGGGTAAATTATCGACTGATAGCCCGCTTAATTCGGCAAACTCTTCAACAGTCGAATCGGAATTAAGCATTTCAAGGAGATCGCTTGCCCACCAATCGTTGCAGTATCCTGCTGGAACCAAGTTTTTGTTGTTCTCCATAAATTCCCCATACCCAAGAACCAACTCTCCATTGTCCCAAACACAACCGACTTTTGAACGAACAGCAGAATAACTTCGCGCATCATCAATACGCAAGAATCTGCCATCATTAAGCACGACCCATGGCCCATCTGTATTGTCCGAAGGAGTGATGGCACACGCCTTACCAGGGCGTTCAATTTTCATTTGTGTGCCTATTGTAATGAAATCATCCATCGCCAGCATTGATGCGGGGTTAGTCGAGGCTGCGGCAAGTCCAGAGGGTCGTGCACGCCCGTATCGTAGGCGAAAGCCACCCGGTTGAAGAGGTGCTCCAAAAACGGGCCTTCCAGCAATAATGTCCTTCATAAATTTCGTAATCGTCGGGACTTTTCTGGACTTGAAAGAGCCACTTTCCCCTTTTGATTCGGAGTCTTTCCCCTTAGAAGCGAACTTCGATATAAATTCCCATCCAGGGACTTTGAGACGTTCAGTATGTTTGCGAATCTTTGGTGCTTTGAGACACATACCTTCGCCAATAACGAGCAAAACACCACCGCGAATACGTGCTTCATCGATGTTTCGAACACGCCCATAGCCCGCACATTCAATCCGTTCAGTCGACTCTCCGTTAATCATAATCGGGCATGCGCGTACAATCTCATCAATTTCTGCAGGAGACGGCCTGTATTGCAGATTCCCACGATACAAACCGAACTCTTCTTTCACACGTTCAACTTCAGGGTCAGTCGGCTGATAATGTCCAATATTGAGTTCTCTGCGAATCATATCTGCAATCAAAACTGCCAACGCTTGAGCGGTTCCACCCGCAGCTCGGATTGGACCAGCAAAGTGTACCGACAAAAACTGGGAACCATCCACGTTGTTCAACAGTCGTACTTCACTGATTCCTTCTAGAGGGGCAACCAGAACCGCTTCGGTGAGGACAGCAAGGCCAACACGGAGTCCAACATCGATGGCTGTGATAAGGTCGTAGCCTTGTTCACGAAAACCTCTTGCTACACTCTGTGCCATCATAATCGATGTTGTCTCTCGGTCGTGTTCTGCCAAAAGTTTGCGAATATCCTCGGCCACTTCATACCCATCAAGATATTCGACCAGCAATTTTTCGGTTCTTCCTGCAAGGTCGGCAGCTCGTGGAATTTCAACGAATTCTTTGTGATCATAACCCAATTTTCTCGCCTTTTCAGCAACAATATAAGCTTCATCAGCGTGTTCATCAAGCCATTGATGATACCGAAGCATTTCTGCCTCCAAACGTTCAATGTCGAGGCCGATAAGGGGATTTATTCCTTGTTTTTGGCCCCCACTTTCTGTATTCGAC
Source organism: Methanobacteriota archaeon (assembly GCA_002687075.1). Taxonomy (GTDB): domain Archaea; phylum Thermoplasmatota; class Poseidoniia; order Poseidoniales; family Poseidoniaceae; genus MGIIa-L1. The sequence goes on along the minus strand of NYZH01000020.1, from coordinate 48,742 downwards.
ATGGGACTTCAACACACCTTGTAAGCGACCGTTTATGAGTGCCTCGCTTCTTTTTTATGATGCGGTTTTATGCATGTGTAAGAACAAAGTTCATTGACGCTGGATGAGAGCAGGTATTCATGACAGTTCACTCTAGCGTCCGCAACCATCAAAATTGGGCTCGTCTCGTAGAATTGGTTCGAGAATTGGCCTTCATTGACGGCGGCACTGACGATGCATTCACTCTTGCCAGTGGGCGCCAATCACGTTGGTTTTTTGATACGAAGCCGGTGATGATGCACCCAGAATCGACGCACCTGCTCGGGCAACTCTTCAATATGCGAATGGATGCATTGGGCGCAGATTTCGTCGGAGGGCTTGAGTTAGGAGCAGTGCCGCTGACAGCAATAGCCATTGCAACATCGTCTACAGATTCTCCTCGCCGAGGCTTCATGGTTCGCAAAGAATCGAAGGGCCGTGGAGGGAGGAAAACCAACAACCCCCCGGGTATCGAGGGCAGTTCGTTAGAAGCAGGAGGCGACATCATCATTGTTGAAGATGTGACAACAACAGGAGGCTCGGCAATACGCGCAGTGGAAAGAATTCACAACGATACTTCATGCCAGGTCGTTGCAGTAATCAGTATCGTTGACCGCCAAGAAGGCGCCAAAAAAGCCTTCGCAGACGCAGGGATACATTTCGAGAGTATTCTGACCCGGTCGGATGTTGCCGGAATTTGAGGCGAAAGGATGAGTCAAATCTTCGACCCCAAAACCACCTCAACGAACGGGCTGGTTGAATTTTCCCCTGACAAGACTGCGGGGAAAGAATTGGTGTTCTATCATGCGGATGAAGGACAACCTCTCGCAACCCCTTGGCAAGTTGCGCTTGCCCGTTCTAAACTGCTTACTGAACTTCAACTTCCCGAGGGGTATATTTTGGACTGTGCCTGCGGCAGTGGAATACAACTTGGTGCCCACATCGCTCTGTTGCAGCGCCCCGGAATCGGAGTGGAATTAAATCCCGCTCGGGCTCAAGCAAGCGCAGTAAACATACAGTCAATTGCCAATTATCGAAACGAAAGTACGGCTGATTATTTTGCCCAAACCCGAATTTTGTCTGGAGACGGTAGAGACGGAGCGGTTGTTTGTGCGTCTATTGCCGACCATTTTCAATTCCAGTCGATGCCATCTATCGCCTTTTTACATCTCGACCCAGCTCGTCCAAGAAACAGTAGAACGCACGGCTTGAATGAGATGGCTCCGCGACTCGATGAAGTGTTTCAAGGTTGGAAAAAGCACCTCAATCACGGTCCAGCAGGCCCTTCCATTCTGTTGGATTTATCACCTCGTCTATCACATCAACAGCGATTAGATGTTGAGGCTATGGTTGACCAAGTATGGCAAGGAATTGCTCGCACTTGGGTTTGGACTTCGCGTGGCCGAGGGCGCATCGACCGCCTCGCACTTTGGCTTGGCGGAGCAGCATCTGCACAACACGCTCGCCGATTTGTCCGAATCCCTCCAACGATTACAGAGGACGCGAAAGTTGTCTCCGGGGGACTCCCGATTAAGCACGGCGACGGAATCCCTCAGCAGACTCAGAAAACACCCCAAAGGGGAGAATATATGACCATTCTTGATGCTGCATTGGTCGAAAGCGGTCTTGCAAACGATTGGATTAGTACGGTCACCAAATCCGATGAAATCACATGGAATGTAGTCGAAGGACGCCGCCCTCAAATCCACCATCAAAAACCCCTCCGAATCGACGATGAAAACAATCGATTGATGGTGCAAGCCACCGGCCGAATAGTCGCTCTTGCACACACCAAACTTATGCTTGAGACCGTTGATGAATTGGTTGAATTATGTTTGGAAAACGATATCTCGCAACTGACAGTTCGAGCGCCTCTTCCACCGGATATCCAACCGAAAATCCAGGGCGCCTTTGATCGACAACTCTCCCGGCGACATGGACGTAGAGAAGCGTTTCTCATCCAACATTCAGGCTCTGAAACCCTTGTGATTTGCGTCGTTGAAGAGGCTTGATTTTTTTCTTATTTTGTTAGCATTTTTGACGCGCAGCGTCGCGTTGCCGCATCGCGCTTTTGATATAGGGGAGGTTGGTCGGGAACCTGCTTGACACTGCGTGTTGAGGAGAGGTGAAACACTATGGCACGACCAAAGGAAGAAGAATTGGGAGAAGATTTCTCTTACATCTTGCGTATGGCAGACACAGATATGGACGGACTGAAGGCCCTTGCTACTGCATTAACTGCTGTTAAAGGCGTTGGCCCCCGAACAGCAATTCAAATCTGCAAGAACACCGGATTCGACCCTGCATCTCTTGCTGGCCACCTCTCGGCAGAGCAACAGGAAACCCTCCGTGAGGCTATTGAAGGCTATGCCGAGACAGTCCCTCTCTGGATGCTCAACCGCCAACGTGACCTTGAGACAGGAGACGAACTTCATCTCACCGGCCAACAAGTTTCTCTTACATTTGAAGACGACATTAACCGACTTCGAACCATGAAATGCTATCGTGGCGTTCGTCATGCTAGTGGCAACAAGGTTCGTGGCCAGCGTGGACGTTCAAACGGCCGTGGTGGCCTTACTCTTGGCGTTAGCCGAAAGAAGTGATTGGAGGGATGATGAATGGGAGAACCAAAGTTTGCAAGACCTAAATTCGACACTCCATCCCACCCGTGGAAGGCAGCTCGTATCGAAGAAGAACACGCAATTAAGGCAAATCATGGCCTTAAGAACATGCGAGAAATTTGGAAGGCAAAGTCCCAACTCCGCCGTCATCGTCGCCAAGCAATGCGCTTGATTGGTATGGTTGATACCAGCGAACCTCATGGAAAGAGAGAGAAAGATGATTTGCTGCACTCATTGCACAACAAAGGCCTTATCTCATCGGATGCGACACTTGACGACATCCTGTCATTGAGTACAGAAGACATTCTCAATCGCCGCCTTCAGGCCCAAGTATACTACAAGGGGCTAGCGATTTCAATGAAGCAAGCCCGACAATTTGTCACCCATGGAAAAATCGTCATTGGCAACCAGAAGGTAACAATTCCATCGTATCCGATTTCCCGAGATGAAGAAGAAATTTTGACATGGCATCCTTCTTGCCCATGGGCTTCAAACCCTGAGCACCCAATTCGTAAAGCCATTGATGGACGCGCTTCTTCAGCAGAATATGGAATCGAAGAAGAAGAAGTGGACCCAGAGGCAACTCCGGATTTCGCAACTGAAGTCAAAGATGCAGCAGAAAGCGCACCTTCTGCGAGCGATGATGCAACTGGAGGTGACCAGTGATGACCCGCCGTGCAATTGTTAACATTTTCAGCTCTTACAACAACATTTTGATGACAGCTACCGATTTAACCGGTGCGGAAACCATCACAACCTGCTCCGGCGGCCAAGTCGTGAAATCTTCAAAGGACAGTGGCGGCCAGTTCGCTGCCACACGCGCTGCTGAGAAGATGGCTGACGATCTTAAAGACAAAGAATTCACCCAACTTATCATCAAATACCGTGCACCTGGTGGAAACCTCTCGAACAACACCGGGCCAGGAGCACAAGCTGCAATCCGTGCACTCACACGTGCCGGCATGACAATTACTCGTATTGAAGATGTGACGCCTATCGCTCACGACGGTACAAAAAAGAAGGGTGGCCGACGAGGTCGCCGAGTTTGATTTTTGAGGTTGATAATATGGATGCACAAATCGTAGATGGCTGGCCCCAAGGGAATGAAATTCGAATTATCTTGTCCAACACGGACGCCGCTCAAGTTAACGCAGTTCGCCGTGCACTTATCGCAGATGTTCCAAAATTGGCCATAGACAAAGTCAATTTTACCCAAGGTGTCAATCAAGACAATAAGGGTGAAATTCTTGAATCGGTCAATGTATTGCCTGACGAAGTTATTGCACACCGCTTGGCTATGATTCCAATTCCAACACATCCTGACGAAGGAATGATGCATCCAGATGACTGCCCTAACTGCAAAGACCTTGCAGAAGAATCCAAGGGTTGCATGACCTGTCAAGTTCTTTACCACATCCGAAAAGAAGGGCCTTCAGAAGATTCTGAAGAGACCGTTCGTACTGTTTATGCTGGAGATTTGACCAACATCTCAGACCAAATGTTTGACATCCGTGATGAACACAAGAGAATTCCTCTGACCGTTCTAAGTAAAGGGCAATTCCTTGAATTGTATGCTTTTGCAACCCTCGGCCGAGGCCGCCAACACTCGAAATGGTCTCCTGTTGCAGCCGTTGGCTTCCGCCAACATTGTATTGCCAAATTGAACAAACCAAAGAAGGCAAAAGTTCTGTTTGACCTTGGACTTACAACATCAGATGGAAAACCCATTGACGCGAAACTTTTCGGTAAAGACAAGACAATGACAGATGTCAATCATCTTCTTGACCTTGAGAAAGCCTTGCATCAGGTAGGTCCAGGGACCAACAGAGATGTTGAATTTGATGATGCAATTACCCTTGAACCGGTTGAAGGTTCATACATTTTCACCTATGAGACAGACGGTAGCCTCAGCCCTGAGCAAGCATTCAATGGCGCAATGATGGAACTGCAAGGTCGTTTCGATAATTTGGCATCCGATATTGAGAAAGCATTTGCTTGAACTCACATGACCCCTCATCCGAGGTTTGATAACGGACCATGAACACCCGATTCTTATGCAGAACGGCCGCTTTACAGCCCTGAGCCTAATTTTTTTGTTTTTTATTGCGGCGATATCGCCCTTGGCCGCAGCCCTCGTCGATGTTGAAAAAGGCGATGATGCGGCAATTATCGCTCCTGTTGAAGAATCAAAATTGCCAATGGATGATGTAGAATTTATTGGTTTGAAGTCACTTGAAATTTTGATGCCGAAGACAAGCTCAACCAGCGGTAGAGCGGCATGTCCAACACCCTCGTCACTTCAGACAGATGGGGGCTCCAACGGAGATGCCGGTGCCGATTCCAACACTTCTCGTTCCTTGGGTACAAATCCAAATTCAGGTACGACAGGAGTCAATGGGTGCGTTGATGCAACCGATACCGATGATTGGTACACAATTACAACAACCACTGGAAAAGATGTTGATGTCGAACTGGTAGTTCCTGCTGGTGCCGATTTTGATCTTTATTTGGTTGACTCAACCGGCAACGAATACGATTACGATTGGTCTGAATACAGCGATCCGCTTGAAAAAGTTTCAACGACAGGAACTTCATTCTCCGGGGTCGCATCCACTTTTTACATCAATGTTCGAGCATACAGTGGTGATGGACAGTACACTTTACGAACTTGGACCAACAACACTCCACCGCGTCCAGATTTGATTATTTCCTCGATTACTGAACCAGCATCTGGACAACCAGGGGCGACGGTAAATGTTGAGTATGTCGTCGAAAACATTTACAACGCGACATCCGATCCTTTTGAAGTTCAATTCATTCTTTCAACCGACCGTACTTTTGACCAGTTTGATGAACTCATCTCACTGTCTCAAAACGAAGGGGCGCTTGCTGAAAACACCAGTCGAACCACCAACGCGTCTGTTACTTTGCCGAACAACCTCGCAAACGGTACATATTACTGGATTGTTTGGGCAGACGGTTACAACAACATCACTGAGTTTAACGACACGAACAACAATCTCGCGTCCGACGGCGTTATGCTTGTAGGAGAATCATGTGACGACATGCATCCAAACGGCAAAGATGATGCTGGACTTGGTTCCGATGCGCCCGCGGATGAAGCAAACGTTACTGCACCACTTGGCACGAACGTCACAGCTTCGTATACGGGGTGCATTGATGGAATTGAGGAGAACGATGTTTTTGCCTTTGATGTACCTGAAAATCACACCATCGAAATTTCAATTACCCTGGAATCTACTGTGCTGGTTTACTTGTACTTGGTTGACAGTGGACTAAATTCTGTAGACTCAGATGTGGTATACTTTGGGGGTTCAGGCGGTGTATCAACCGTGGGAAGCTCTTACGACGGTATTGGTGATTCATACTACGTTAATCTGTCACGTTCAGGTACGGGAGTAAATTGGACCATGGATGTGTGGACAAATTATTCCGCGCCAAAAGCGAATTTGGTAATCGACAATGCAACGTCGTTTACAACCTCGTCAGCAGGAAGCAACATTGCCGTTGATTTCGAAGCATCCAATGTTGGCCGTCTCGCAGCATCATCAGCACTCGTTAGTGTTTTGTTGTCGGTTGATTCTGGTTTGGCAGACCACGACATTGAGATTGGAAATACCACCATTCCTGCACTTGATGTAAACGAAAGCGGAATGTATCAATTAACGGTTTTAATTCCTACAAGCACTCCTGGAGGAAACTATACTCTCATTGTCGTTGCTGACTACGACGAGCAAATTGATGAACTGAATGAAGAAGATAACTCGTTTGCTATCGACGAGGAGATCCTCATCGACACGAAAGCAACTTCGTGCCCTGCACAAAATGATGCTATTGAAGCAGGCATCACCTCGGGCGACGCTGGAGGTGACGCAGCATCAGCATTCAATCTCGGTACCGACATTTCGATGACCATCACCGGATGCGTCCACGAAGATGTTGATGACGAAGATTGGTATGAAATCGACATTTCTCCAGGCCTAAACCTAACGGTAACACTCATCAATTCTGCTGACCAAGACGCCGATTTATACCTTCGAGATGACCAAGGAGAATGGTTTGATCGTCCATGGACCGGCGGCTCCACAGATGAAGTGGNGACAACTTCGGACAGCACATCGTTCGCTGGCTCTGGCGGCACATTTTACATCAGCGTCACNGGCTTNGACAGCCTTGGAGTATACACCCTCGTCATTGAGACNGAGGGNGTCGACCCAAATTCATTNAATTGCGGCCAGCAAAANGATATCGGGCTAGGANAAGANGCATCGTCTGGNACAGGTTCAAACATCGGACAAAACCCAACTGTTGATGGTACAGGGTGCTTCAGCGGACTTGACGTTTCNGACGTNTATGCATTTACAATCAACGACGGTAAGAATTTCCAGATAGATTTCAACGCTGACTCCGCTTTAGCGTTTACAGCAACCCTCGAAGACGCAAACGGCAATTCGATTGCAAGCGTGGATAACACAACGTTTGGCCTTCTCTTCAACTCTTACAACACCGACATGGAGGGCGTAACGAAAGACTACATTCTAACCATCCAATCCGGTGGCGATGATGGAAATTACAATCTCACGATTACCCTTCTCGACTCCGCTCCAGCCGACATTGCAGTTTCGTCACTTGTTTGCCCAACCAACCACACATCGGGCTCAGAAAACCAAATCACATGGGAACTTGTAAGTCTACGCGGTGAAGCATTTTCAACATCGATTATTCTCCATCTCGACCTCATCGACTCAAGTGGTGCTCAAGTTGCACGAATGGCAACAAAGACCGTTGTTGTCAATGGAGTCTACAACACTACATTTGGCTCAGGTAGTGAATATTACGCAACAGTCGATGAGCAAGCAAGCGGGTATTACAATTGCCGCCTTACTATCGATGTTGAAGACTCACTAACCGAGTCGAATGAATCGAACAACGAAAAAATTGGGATTCCGTTTTACATTCAAAACGAAGAAGAACTGTGGGCGAACGACGAAGATCGTGATGGATACAATACGACCGACACCGGTGACAATGTGGTCGACGACTGTCCTACAACGTACGGAAACTCAACAGTAGACCGAATCGGATGTGCAGACCTCGATGGCGATGGAGTCTCGAACCTCAACGACCTTTGGCCGTTTGATAAGTCTCAATCCCTCGATACAGATGGGGACTCTTACGGAGATAATCCAGATGGTATTGACGGCGATGCTTGCCCCGATGTTGCAGGAATCGCAGGCGGAGACGGTGGAAACGGATGCCCTCCTGCGGATGATGACGGCGATGGGGTAAGCAACGCCCTTGANGATTGTCCAAACACCGTTGCTGGAACGGCCGTAGGNCCTGACGGGTGTGAGAAAGACACCCCAATAGACGAACCTACAAATCCAGTCGACCCAACCAATCCCGACCAAAATCAAACGGATACCAACCAGACCGTTGTTGACGACGACTCCACTCAAAACAGCGGCGACGATGGTTCTACAGATACCGATGCAACGCAGTCNGAATCCGGAGTTTTGGGTATGTCGTTCCTNACAATCGGAATCATCGGAGCAGCAATTGTACTCTTGGCTTTGACTTTCGTGGTTGCACGAGGACGAGGGGCAAGTAAAGAAGAGAAGTTGTTTGACCAACAACAAATGGCTTACGCTGCGGTTGGCGCCACNCCNCAACCAGTAGATGCGACCATCACTCCTGAACAACTGGCCTATGAACAGCAACTGATCGCAGCAGGATATCCTGCAGACTATGCTCGAACGTATGCAGACCAGCATTTCCGTCCTTGGCTCAATCAATAGATNTGGTTGTTGAATCAACGCTCTATCGATGCGAATGCTCTTGACCCTCCTCTTCGTGGACACATCATGCAAGCCCTAATGGAGACCAGCGCAGGTAACATTACCATTCAGCTATACGATGATAAAGCACCAGATACAGTAGCGAATTTCGTTCGCTTGGTTGAAAGTGGCCACTACGACGGCCTCCATTTCCACCGAGTAATTGAGAATTTCATGATTCAAGGCGGATGCCCCCACTCAGCAGACCCAATGGCAAGAAATGCCGGAACGGGTGGACCTGGCTGGAAAATTCCATGCGAAGTATCCGCACTCAACCTCAAACACGACAAACCAGGAATTTTTTCAATGGCGAATGCCGGACCAAACACGGGTGGCTCACAATTCTTCTTGACCACCGTGCCCACGCCTTGGTTGGATGGAAATCATGCGGTGTTTGGTGAGGTTGTCGACGGTATGGATGTCGTTCGAGCAATCGAGCGATGCGACAAGATGCCCGGTGACAGGCCCCGTACCCCACAGAAGATTGTTCGAGTAAGCCTTCAGTAAGAGGGATATTGGGCGANTTGAGCAACCCGTTAACCAATTATTCAAAATGGGTTAATATTCACCCAAATCGAATAAACGATAATATGAACACTTTTTTTGAACCCGGATGCAGAATTCCAAAAACACAGAAAACAATCCAATATGGCGGGACTTTGGTGCGAACTGTGAAGAAGTTCACCCCCAAGGGTTNACCATGGCCGATGTACGTATCGAAGCCGACACCATGGGTGAACTTGAAGTTCCTTCAGACAAATATTACGGTTGTCAAACCGCTCGCTCTCTGATTAATTTCGATATCGGAGAAGACACAATGCCAAGCGGTGTAATTCGGGCTTTTGGCATTTTGAAGCAGGCGGCGGCGAAAACCAATGTGGCTCTCAAGCAGCTGGACCCAGAAGTAGGTGAATTGATTATTGCAGCCTCGCAAGAAGTTGTTGACAACTGCCTTGACGAACACTTTCCGNTGCGGGTATGGCAAACTGGAAGTGGAACTCAATCAAACATGAACACAAACGAAGTCATCGCCAATAGGGCCATTGAACTGGCAGGGGGCGNACTCGGCTCCAAAACGCCCGTACACCCAAACGATCATGTAAATCGTGCACAGTCCTCGAACGACACCTTTCCCACTGCAATGCACATAGCGGCTGCTGAAGCGCTAACTCACAAACTTTTGCCGAGTGTACGAGCACTTCGTAACGCTTTGGCCGCAAAAGCGGANGAATGGAGCGATATTGTCAAAATTGGGCGAACTCATTTGATGGACGCCGTTCCATTGACTCTTGGCCAAGAAGCATCGGGTTGGGTAGCTCAACTTGATGCTGACATTCGACGGATTGATTTCGCCTTAGATGACTTGTTTGAACTCGCCCTCGGCGGAACGGCGGTAGGTACTGGCTTGAACACGCATCCGCTGTTTGCACAAATGGTGGCCGACGAGATTGCAAACATTACCGGTCTAACCTTCTGTTCTGCTGAAAATAAATTTGCACAGCTTGCTGCGCATGATGCAGTCGTCGCAGCTTCTGGCGCACTCAATACACTTGCAGTATCGCTGATGAAAATTGCCAACGATGTACGTTGGCTTGGCTCGGGCCCGCGATGTGGAATTGGAGAACTCGCTCTCCCTGCAAATGAACCCGGCTCCTCCATAATGCCTGGTAAAGTGAACCCGACTCAGGCAGAGGCTATGACAATGGTATGCTGTCAAGTCATGGGCAACAACACTGCCATCACTGTTGGAGGNAGTCAAGGAAATTTTGAACTCAATGTTTTCAAACCCATGATGATTCACAATCTGCTGCATTCTATCCGTCTTCTAACCGATTCATGTACAGCTTTCCGAACAAAATGTGTCGAAGGCCTCGAACCGGTTCGAGAGAATATTGCCTCACACCTTGAGAACTCACTGATGCTCGTTACTGCGTTGAACAACCATATCGGTTATGACAAGGCCGCAAAAATCGCCAAAAAGGCCCATGAAGAGGGAACTACCTTACGGGAGTCAGCACTTGAACTCGGTTATTTGACCAATGAGGAGTTTGACGCTTGGGTCCGCCCAGAAGAGATGACAGGGCCTCGATAACTCAAGTCTTATCTTGAACCTTCTACAAAGATGAAATTAATCATCGCTTGGAAAAGAAGGTACCAAGCAACAATCATTGCTGCTAGAGGCAATCCCCCCGGTTCTGAACCGGTGATGTAACCGTATCCGACGATAAGACAGGCGAGCCCGAAAAGAAAAATCACCCTATAGAGGATTTGAGTAAAGATTTGTGCTTTTGCTGACATGACGCGCCATCCGCTAAAGCCAAACCAAGTTGAAAAGAATCCCCGTTTTTCTTGCATAATCTCAATCCTCCTTACCTTTCAGAGATTTTTTGAGCAAGAACTCAATCTGGGAGTTGAGCGAGCGGAAATCACGTTCTGCCCACAATCGCAATTGTTCATGCAAGGCAGGGTCGAGGCGAAGAAGAATTTTCTTCTTCTCTTGCNTCGTTTTTTTGCCGGACCCCTTNCCGCCTCGAATNTCCTCGTTCGTTTCACCCATCAACATTCACCACTGNTATTTCAGATGAAAGAAAACAGTACTCACAAATTGACCGAGNCCTATGAGTACAAGGATTATAACCGTNAAATAGAACGTTTTNGGCGCTTCATCCTTTGTTTTCCAGCCTTTGCCTNTAACATGGACTTTTTGCGTCACCCAACAATAGCCAGCGTAAGCAAACAACAACACCGAAATTACGATTGGTAAGACAAGGCGGCTAATCTCTCCNATGGTCATCAAGTTCTCACATCACTGGTAAAGCGTTCCAGTGTTCACCACCGGAGTAGTGTCGGTTTCTGAACAGAGGACCACCAAAAGGTTGCTGACCATAGTTGCCTTCTTATCTTCATCAAGTTCNATGATATTCTTGTCACTGAGCTGCTCAAGTGCCAATTCCACCATTCCAACTGCACCTTTGACAATTTCACTTCGAGCTGCAACAACAGCACTCGCTTGCTGACGGCGCAACATCGCCTGAGCGATTTCTTGAGAGTATGCAAGGTGGCTGATACGGGCTTCAAGAACTTCAATTCCAGCTCGCTTGAGGCGTGCCTCGACAGAGAGTTGCAACTCTTGAGCGATGACTTCTTGGTGGCTTGAAAGAGCTACGCCGCCAATGTCTTTGTCTTCGATAATATCGTAAGGGTACTTTGTCGCCATAGCGCGCAATGCCGCCTCACTCTGGATTTGGACATAGCCATGATAGTTGTCTACTTCGAACAATGCTTCGGCAGCATCAACGACTTTCCAGACAACAACGGCTGCAATTTCGATTGGATTCGCATTCACATCGTTAACTTTGAGTTTAGCAGATTCAAAGTTGCGAATTCGGAACGAAATTTTCTGCTTTTGATACAATGGGTTAATCAAAAAGTGGAAACCTTCTTTTTGAACAGTTCCGGCATACTTTCCGAAAAACTGCAAGGCTTGGGCCTCGTTTGGATTGATAACAAGGTAACTGTTCCACTGCAGAAACCATAAGATTACCAAAGCCAACTGCAAGAAACCGCCTACAAAGCCTGTGACTGGAGATACATAGCTCACAAAGAGGAATAAGATGAGTGCAGGAACTGCTAGCCAATGAATGGCGATTCCAAGGAATCCGTTAATTGTCGCTTTTTCTCGATCCTTAAACATGATTTCATCGGATACGGCTAAGGTTGTTTGTTGGGGTGGCATAGACTGCATGGTTCTGACCAATTGCTGCTAANACTATGATATCATAAATATATCGGGAAAATATCTCCTATTGCATTAAATACCTTCATGCCTAGGCGCATTCATGGCAAATAAGCCCGTTCTAATTGTCGGAGGCATCTTTGTATTGCTCGCTCTTGCNTCATTTGGACTCGCTTGGAATACAGGCGCACAAGGGATTGAAGACATCGAAAATGTAGAGATTGAAGATTATATTGAAGGCCCAAGAACTTCGTTTACCTATACGTTCACGGATGACGACGGTCAAGGCTCTGGGGGATGGTATATCATGATGGACGGCGAGTATGGAGATGCTGATGGAAATGAGAAAACCGATGCCTGCGAGAACGTGACATTTACCATTACAGATTCAAGTGGAAACGACGTCATGGGCGAGGCTGGACACATTATTTGCGCTACTACAAATAAATGGAATGACGAGTGGGCCGACCCAATAGAGGATGATGGACGAATTGTCTTTGGATATGCTTGTGCAACAATTGATTCTACCGATGAAGTCCCTTACACGTGCTCAATTGGCGAGAAGTACACTATTGCGAGCGAAACTCCGCTCTATGTATTTGACAAAGATACCCATGACCTGCAATATGTTGACGGAATATTGGGTATCCTAGGAAGCGGTCTTTTGAGTACCGCTGGAACATGCTGTTGCGGTTTTGGATTTATTCTTGTTCTTGTTGGTGCATTTACGGGTGGAAAACCAACCCCAATGCCAGGATACATGCCTCAGCAAGGTATGATGCCCCAGCAAGGTATGATGCCCCAGCAAGGTATGATGCCGTCACAAGGCCAACAAATGGGTCAAATGCCGGTGCAACAGCAGCCCCAGTATACCGTTGGAGCAGATATCGATTCCAGCAGTGTCGCAGACACGCCAGTCAGTGTTTGGGATACAGATTGACATTTTCAACGTTCACGCAGAGCGCGTAATTTGTTTTGTAAATCAGAATGACGGACACTTTGCTTTTGTTCAGAATTCTTGTTGTGTAATCTTCTTTCAAACATTCCAGCTTCCCAGACATGAATTTGTCCATTTTGAAAACCGACCGCAACACGGTTCACCGTTGCTGAAACACTTTCGCAACGCGTACAAGATTCTTCAGCGAGCAGTTCACCAGTATCACAATTACGNACTTGCAATTCACNATTCGAGCCCGACCAACGACCACTCCAATGCGTATCATCTCCATCAAAAGCGAATCCAACTGCTTGAATTGTAACGAGCCCCCCTTCGTACGACCACACCTTTTTCGCGTNAATTCTACGAATCAATTCACCGTTTTCTAGAGCGACAACATAACCCTCTTGGAGCGTCCGTATGTCCTCAATACTTGCATTTTCAATATGTTCGACATCACCTTTGCCATTGGAAACCGTCCCATCGGCATGTCCGAACAAAACTCGTTCAGACGAGGACGAACCGCTTGTAATTGGAGAATCAACATCGGTGCTGATGTGCAGCCGTTCTTCATCCTCGTTCAATTTGAGCAGTCCGCATTTTGGCCTCCCTAGACCGAACAATAAATGGTTTTCAAATTCAAGAGCAACCCATGGGCGCTCATTCATTTTGTGCACCCACTCAAGCGTCCCATCAAAAGAGAAACACCATATTGCAGATTCCAAGAAATCATTGTGTTCAATGTCGTATACTGAGGAAATGGCATACAGTTTTTCTCCAAACAAAATGAGAGAATCAGCACTGCCTTCAAGAGCATGACTCCATACCTTCTCTCCAGTGTTGGCATGCAGGCACGTCACATGGAGACCTGCCGTGGCGAACACATGGTCGCCTTTCCGAGAAATAACTGAAATCCTGTCGTTCAATTGAGTTGACCAAAGCAGATCTCCTTCAGCATTCCAGTGCTTAAATTTGCCATCCCATCCTCCGGCAAACAATTGCTCATCCTCGTCCAGATAAACTGCTGCGACAGCCTCATCTAGAGACCGCGTCATCCACGCTGCGGAAAAGAGGTCCATGAGCCTCTGTTGTGCCGTGACCCCTTAAGTCAACGGGGTGTTCGCATCAATACCTCCTGCATCACAGGAAAGGTTCATTCATCGGAATGTATCTTTTTGGAACAGCGAATGTGAGAACAAAAGCTACGATTCCAAAGCAACAAGCGGTGTAATAATGCCCCACGGTAAAAAAAGACAGTCCTGCAGCGGTACGTAAGACCAGGATTGAACCATTTTTCATGGCCCAAACGGTGAATCCAGTCGCAATAAGTGCCAGTCCCATAAAACCGAATCCAATCGAGATGTAGATGGTTTTCGCACCCGAGTCCATCAGAGGGTTCTCCTTTTGTTCCGGAGTATAGTCCACATAGCGAATTTCACATTCCTCAGCACCGTTTGAACAAGGCTGAGCATCAAACACCTCTTGGGATGGAACAACAAAGTCGATGGTCGTGAATCCTATAGGTTCAATCAGTGCAGGGGGCGAGAGAAGTACCCGGTTAGAAAAAACATCCCGAAAACCATCCCGTTCGACAATAATATCGACTCGCGCAAGTCCGGGGTCCAATCTTTCAAAAGTATAGTATCCATTCTTATCTGTGAGTACTTCCGATGAATTCCAAAACCCNCCNTCNTCCCAAGAAATGTAAACGGTTGCATTTTCCAGTGGTTTATTCTCATCANNGTACACTACGCCACGAAAGGTCGCAGTTTCATCGGGCGCGGTGAGAGAGAGCCGGTACACAAAATCATCCGGTTGCACCAATCCTGAATTTGGCGATGCATAATCCACGCCGTTCAAGAAACCCAGTAAGCAAATGAACAGCAAAAAGACGCCAATTGCTTGACCCATTGGGTGCATTTTGGGGTCTGGCCGCGTGAGTATCGTGGTCGAAGTGGAGAACATCATGTCCTGTTTTGGCTCGGCAAGACCAGTGAGTTCGTCAATGTAATTTGGCATTCCTACATCGTCAGCAGAAACAGCCTCATCTGCACCGGCCATGTAGGTGCTACGCCCTTGACCTACTTCACTTCAATGCGATTTTTGGAATGGGCTAAAAGTCGAGAAAGTGATTGTTCGTCCATCCAAACTCGCATTTCTACCCCACCATCATCTCTTTCGATTCTTTTGGACACCAANCCNGCCTCATAAACATCCGATACCAATCCTTCAACGGCTCTTCCTCCTTCAGGAGGGACGGGCAGGAGCAATAAGTTGGTTTGAGGTCCGTAGAGTTTCAACAAAATAGCATCTTTAAGCAACTTCATTCCTTCACCAGTATGAGAGGATATAATCAAGGGTTCCGGGAGACCTAAGGCGGCCACAGTTGCTACTGCTTCATCGACTTGCATTTCTGTAGCTCGGTCTTTTTTGGTAAGTACGGTAAGAACCTTNTGAACATTTGAAGTCTCGTTNGAATTCCATGGGAAATCGTCCTCGATTTCTTCACCGTAGTATCGAGAAAANATTTCATTTCGGGACGTGAACAACTTCCTTTCCAATTCCTCAGGAGCATCACTGACGTCAGAGAGAATAAGCANCAAATCGCACTCAAGTGCTTCAGCTAGAGTCGCTCGAAANGCGTCCANAGTAGAACTTGGAAGATGATCGATAAATCCGATGGTATCNGCAAGTAAGACTCGAGGNCTATCCTCCATTCTCCCAATCGTTGTTTCTAAAGTGGAAAACAATTTGTCCTTGACCAAGACATCTTTGCCAGACAATGCCAGAAATAGACTTGATTTCCCAGCATTTGTGTACCCGGCCAAACCAACGGTAACGGCTCCACTTCGTGAACGCTGTTTTCGCCGTTCAGATTGAGCGACTGCGTGTTTTTTCTGCCGCTTTCGGAGTTGAACCAATTCTCGATTAATGTTGGCAATCGTGGCCTGTAGTGCTGTAATTCCGCCTCCACCATACCCCGCTCTTTCTCCAGTTGTTTGTTGATTCGCTAACTCTCTCAATACGGTTCGGTCGCTAAGCATTCGTGCAATACGTACCTGCAACCGAGCCTCAAGTGACGAAGCATGTGAGGTGAACAAAGACAACAACAAACGAACCCTATCCCAAACTTCGATTTCCACAGCAGAACTGACTCCTACGAGTTGCCTTGGTGAAGCGTTGGTGTGCATCAAGACCAGGTCGACATTCTGCCAAGGATGCCCTTGAACGCGACTGGAAAGCTCGTCGGCCACATCTTGAAGCCGTCCTTTTCCAAAATACCCTCTCGGGTCTTCGATTCCCGGCTGATGCAATGTTTCAACAATTGCAATCCCCATTGTTTCAACCAATGCGACAAACTCGGAAGTATCTTCATCACCCCGAATCAACAGAACGGCTTTTCTTCCTTCATGATTCGTGCGAGCCTCTCCAAGAACCACACCGCCCGTACCTGCGAGAACAGAAATGTCGTCGCTTGACTTCGCCATGCACAACCCACTCGTTATCCTCATAATAGCCCACCTCTTCGAATGGACATGGACGAGGTGCACGAAGCGACCATACAGTGGAGGGGCAACTCCCGAATCGCTGAACAAATCATCCATGCATCAAACCAGCCTCATTGCGAATATTTCACTCAAGAGGAAAACGGTGAAACGTTTGTTTCCGTCACCGTTCAACATTCCAATTTACAAGAATTGAGAGATATTGTTGATGCGCTGCTGATTCAATTTGCCGAAATCGAGGAAGGCAGTTAGAAATCTAAATCCAATATCACTGGNGCGTGATCCGATACATCGATTCCTCCTTGGCGAATGATTTGAACATCTTTTATCATCGCTGCTGCAACCGGATTGAGCAAAAAGTAATCTATTCTCCATCCGCGATTGAGCGCTCGTGCTTGCCCACGATTTGACCACCAAGAGTATATTTTCTCACCTTCGCCAACATGCCCTCGAAAAGCATCGTGCCAGCCATCCGAAAGAAGTTGAGTAAACCATTCCCTTTCCTGTGGTAAGAATCCACTCGATTTTGCATTTCCTTTGGGATTCCAAATGTCGTCCTCAGTATGTGCGATGTTCAAATCCCCACACACGATAACGGGACTTTCCGATGTCAAGTAGGGTTTGATAAACGTCCTCCATTCCTCCATCCAAGCTTCTTTGAATTCCTGNCGCTCTGCTTTGTTTGAGCCACTGGGCAGGTATGTGTTGATGCATGTGAAACCCGAGTGTTCAGTAACCAGAACTCGGCCTTCTGAATCGTCGGAATCAATTTGACCGCCTTTTCCCCAACTTATGCTTTCAAATCCATTACGAGAGAGGGTTGCGACTCCAGAGTAACCTTTCTTTTCTGCACAGTGCAGATGCACTTCGTAGCCATTGGGCCACGACCATTCTTTGGGCAATTGTTCGGGAAGCGCACGAACTTCTTGCAACATGATGACGTCTGCATTCATCGATTGAAAGTACTCATCTATTCCTTTGCGAATGGCGGCTCGAATACCGTTTACGTTCCATGATACGAATCGCATATTACTCCCAGCGGTTGACAGTGGATAAGCATTCAATCGAAGAGAGATGAAATCAAACGGCCAGCAGAACGTCCGCTGAATACTGCTGCATCGGAAAGCTCGTGTTCACTTTCCACCCAAGCGCCCGCCAGCAGAACNTTGTGATTGGCAAATGCACTTTGCGGAATTTGAAAACCTCCAGAATCTAAAATCGTAATTTTTTCTTGTTGAGATTGATGAACGATGTGTTTGTCCCAACCAGCAGCCCTTTGATTCAAAAACAACCGAAGGGCCTCTAACCGTTCGTTTGCAGACGAATACAAAGTCGGTCCCGAGTCTCCGGCCAATCCCCCTACAGCAACCGCAGAAAGATGGCTACCCTCAAGTCCTAGCCGTGGTTGAATTGCTCGATAGTCCAATACAGCAAATCGTTGCTCTCCATCAACAACAGCTTGTTTTCCGAGCAATGGTTTCGAGTCGAGACCCACTTCAATAAAACTCGCAGTCGTCCGTTCCAATTTTGAAAAAACGCTATCGCATTGTTGAGCATCTAACGGCCGTACTAACTTTCGCGTCGCTGCAGGCCCACAAGCCAATACAATTGCATCGACCTCAATTTCTCTCCCGTCTGAAAGAGTCGCTTTTTCACCGTCAATCTGAGTCACTTCAAGCCCGCACTCGATAAACACGCCCACTTCATCAAGCGCTGCAGCTAATCTGCCAACCATCCCCGACCAGCCTTCATTGGAGACGAGGAGTTTCTTTTTTTGAAGAGCATGAAACCTTTCTCCAGAATGTTGTGAGTCCCATGAAGAAAGAAATCGACACCCTTGAGTGATTGGGTCGTTTGAATCTCCATTCCTCAGTAACCTCTTGCGTTCCAGTGACAATCGAGTATTGTCGGTTGGACGCACAATTCCGCTACCAATAATTTCGGTACGATGGAGTTGTATCGGAGATACTTTCATCTTTATTCCGCTTAATTTGCGAGCGAGGTTATGGAGTGGGCCTTTTTTCAAGAACAGATGAGGCCCAAAACCAATAGGCAATCCATCGATATTTTGAGAAGTTCCACGGCCACCAATGCGAGACGCTCTTTCCAGTACCACAACATGGTGTCCGGCTGTGGTCGCCTCCAACGCACATGCTAGGCCCGCTAGCCCGGCTCCTATCACCAGTACACGCGCCATGAACCTCCGCAGTTGTTCTGCTGCATCAAATCATTCTTCGTTTGGTTTCTCCGGCATGTTCAAGTTTCTTCGATTTCACAGCACAATTTACAGGTGTGAGCATGAACGACAAACCTCTCGTCATCGATGTCGTCGACAACGGCGGGCAATGGACTCATCGCGAATGGCGAATGCTGCGATACTTGAAGGTCGATACACAGATTATTGCCAATACAACTCCCATAGAGGAATTGCGAGAAGTCGATGGAATTATTCTATCTGGGGGGGCTGCTCGGGTAGGCTTAACCGGCGAGTTGGGAAACTGTGCTGCTTATCTTGAACTCGATATTCCGATACTGGGCATCTGCGCTGGGCACCAGTTCATGGCTCGCTTTTATGGCGGAGATGCTCGAGAATCTCCAGAACCCGAATTTGGTGCTATGGAGATTGAACTGCAAAATGGAGGGGGCCAAATTTTTCAGAATACCGCACCTTCACAAACAGTCTGGGAATCTCACAACGATGAAGTGCACGTTGTCCCCGATGGCTTTTTTATCACTGCAAGCAGCCCTTCGTGTCTAGTTCAAGGTATGGAGAACCAAAAAGGAGATCGATTTGGACTTCAATTCCATCCTGAGGTCAACGACTCAGAATTTGGTAAAGAAATGTTTGAAAACTTCGTAGAAATCTGTCGAAAGAACAGGAAAAAGTGATTTTTACGCCAATTTACTGATTTTCTGTAGGGAATACCTTGATATTCTTCGTGGGGTGAGGCACGGCCATGAACACCCGAAGTTCTTTGCCTAGCCTTTTGATGACCACACTTCTTCTTGCCGCTCTAATGCCACTTGGTAGCGTTTCTGGAGCCCCTGCAGAAGCNTCAGAATTCTACTATGGAGTTGAATACGACTGGAGCAGTGTCGATACTGACCTTGAAAACTTCACTGGCCTTGATGTTCCCGAAATTCTTGGCGAAGTTATGGGAGCAGCCGACGATGCCGGCTTCAATCTCATTATCGGACAACTTCAAACTGGTTCATCCAATGTATATGTGCATCATACAGAAGATATTTCCACTCAGACAATCATGGACGCTTCAGACAATCCCGTTGCAGTTTGGAGCCGAACCGATGATGTTACTTTGAGGCATGGAATTTTAGCAGACTCAATTTTGCAAACCGATTGGTCAGAGACCGTATTTGGCTCTCCAACCACCGGTTTTGATGTTGACATCGTTCAAAGTCTTGAGCAAGTTCTCACCGTCGATATTTCATACACAGAATATCTTGATGACAATTCCAATCTCGTTGGTGCAGATATGGAGTTCAGTATGGAAATGTCTGCTGCAATTGGATTGAATATCGATGCTCTGTTTGAAGGTGATAATGAAGAATTCCCCATTGATTTTGATTCAGAACTGACCTTGGGCTACTCCATTACCGACTCGTCTTCCGAATGGCGTTTGGGCACCCCAGACTCCGTATATGCGGATGTTTCATCCAACGAGTATTTCGATTGGGAATGTGAAGACTGCGGTTCTATCGATGGCGACTATACTGGTGCCGTAGACTACAGTTTCTCGGTCTCTGGTATTCCAACCGAAGATTTCGGGCTTGACGCAGGTGAATTTGATTTTGAAGTCACCGACACTCTTACTGATTCCGGAACTTTTGACATGGATGCAGAAGGCGAATTTAACTTTGATAAAGGCGATTCCATGACCGTTGACCTTGGCGATGGAGACGGCCTTACGACCCAAGTCCAATCTTGCGAAACATGCCCTCCTGGAAACCCCCTCATGTTCCTCATGATGGGTCATGTGTTGGTTGGCTCGGGAGAAGCCTTTGCTGAACAAATCGGTGAAGACCTTGGCGATGGTATCACCGAAGCCTTCGAGGACTTTTTTGGACTTTCAGATGCAAATACCGAATCTGTTGAGATATATCATTTTATGTCTGAATCGCCAACAGATACAGAAAACCATCTTGCAACAGTAAGTTTCATGCATGGTCAAGATTTGAACTGGGACAACATCCAAGTTCAAGTTACGGTTGATGGAAGTTATCCTGCAACATGCAGTAATCCAGGAACATACGATTCAGGAGACCGATGCAGCATCGAGTCATGGGGAGGCGAATCCATGTTAATGGTTGGTTCTGGATTCCATATCGTTGACAACTTTGACCTCTGTCCAGAGAACGAAACTTGTGAAGTCGCAATAACCATATCTGATATGGAGAACTATAGGACCTTGGATTATTCTAATCTTTATGTCACGGGAGGTACCCCTGCAAATTCGAAAGGAACACTTATCTCCGGCTTTACTGATTACAGCGAAAACATCACTTTGTGGTCTCAACTCCACGGTCCAGGAACTCCATTCGTTGACGATGGTGATGTGTATTTCACTTGTGATGATGCAGGCCAAATTGATTGGGATGCCGTCAACAACGGTATGAACGATTGCGCCGATGGTTCCGATGAAGCGCCAACGGACGGCTCAAGTAAGATGTTTACCTGCGAAGATGGTACAACAATTGACTGGAGCCTCCTCAACAATTACCAAGCCGATTGCTCGCAAAACGAGGATGAAGGGGTTGCGAACCATTACACTTTCCAGATGAATCTGTTCGATTCCGACAATACTCCTCTTTCATCTGCCGAATTGACGGCATGTGAATATGGATGCGACCATGACACAGACACAACGTATTGGAGTGCAGACTCTGGAATTCCAGCCCCATCAACCTATGGTTCTTACACTATGTGTACGGAATCGTCGATTTGGGAGACAGGTGCATCATCGCCAATAATTGAAAGTTCGAGTTTTTGTGAAGACAATTGGGTTGGTCCAAGACTTCAATATTCCGACGCATACAGTGCACCGGATGGTGACATGATGGTTGGTTGGGATTATCAAATCTATGGCGATGACGCATATACTGATGTTACAACAACCGTGACGATTCACGATGCAAACAACAATGTTGTCTTCACCCAGTCAATTTCTGAACTCGATTCGGGCTACAACAGCGATANCGGTACAGTTTCAGTGCTTGAAGAAGGCGACTATTGTCTTACTGTTTCAATGGCTGGTGATGGTGCTTCAACACCATTTGCTACGGAGGTTGACTGCACTTCAATTGTTCAGTCAACTGAGGGCCCTAGCGACCGTGTCGAAGCGGTGTTTGGTGCACTGGCTGATTCTGGATTAGAGTCCGTATTGGAAGCATTTGGTGAAAATCTTCAAGATCGTTTGGAAACCGTCCAACCGTTCGAAGAATTCCCGTATAATGACGGCATGTGGGCGCCTCTATGGAGCAACGAACACGCTGCAATGGTTGGTGTAGGAGTTTATGTCATGGATGACAATGGAGCCTACACCTTAACCGGTCCACAAACTCAAGGTTACGCCAATGAAGCACCTGCGAAATTGAGCATTCGCTATCTGACTGGCGTTGCAGCAAATGCACAAACCAATGGAATGGCTGATGCAACAACCATCAATGACATTGTAGAAGTTGACAACCACAACCTCGCAGACATCACCGCCGATTTGGAAGAAGCTGGCATTGATGTCTCAAACCTCACACTACCACAAACAACTCCTACCAACAACCAGACTTCAGGTGATGACAATCCAACCCCTCCAACCGCTGAAGATTTGGCTGAGGACGCCGGTTTGCTTCCGTTCCTTTCGCCTGTTTCCATGGCCGCAGTAATTGCACTTGCAGGTGTAGTTGCTGGAAGCCGAAAAGACAGAACCAACAAGGACGAAGAGTAATCGAACCCTCAAGTACAAGTGACGTGAAGGGAATTCTATGTCTCTACGCTCGCCGCCATCGCGCATCGGCGACGGCGTGAGGATTGTAGGGACCATTCTCATCGCTTTGCATTTGTTTATGTCGGCTTGGTTGGTCGTGCAATTCGAAGGCCAATACACCGAAGGGAGACCTTCGCCAACGAAAGTCAAAGCACTTGTTGCTATCGATAATGAACAGACACTTATCGATGTAAAAATGGAAAACTCAACACGCTTTTTCGTTTACATGCTGGTTCGCGATTATGACGAGCCAAGCAATACAACGCAGTCCGAACCTTCGTCTTCTGAATCTTCGGACGATACTCCTGCAACCACTGANTCGAATGATGANGATATTGATTGGCTCAAAAATGGCCGGAAGGCAACGCTGGCATCACTTGTCTTGCTTTGTTTAAGTGAATGTCTCGTGCTCGCAGGAATCCCATTCAAAGCAACGCTTCGTGCTGTTTTGTTTGCTGGCGTTGTTGCGTGTTTTTTGGTTGTAATGCCCACCACATATGTTCTTGATTTAGCTGGAGGCGATGAGGGCGATGAAGACGACGGCGATGACGAGGATACCATTGCTGACGAGACGTTCGTGGCTCAGACCGAACAGGGCTCTATGGCTCACGAAAAAACCAGTATTGAACCATCTTTATTGTGGACTGGGATACGTTTTGAGATGATGTTCAGTGGTTATGATTTAGGATTGGTTGAGCCTGAAAATTATTCATCGGTTCGCAGTGAAATTCCGGAAGCCAACGATACCGATTCTCAATCGTTTGTCAAATTTGAATCGTATCTTGACCTAAAGTACGGNAAGAATCTACCNTCCATGTTTTTGATTCCACTTTTGTGGTTCTTTTTCCCTTCAAAACCTAGANATTTCATGGTTGCCGAAAAGCTGCATCTAGAGCAAGAGTAAAACGGCATCTGTTTGCAATCGAGGAGCGCTCTATGCCATTGGTTTTGGCGCTGCAGCATTGACTTCGGCGGAAACACCCGCCTCATATCGGGCAAAGTTTTCGTTGAACATGGTGGCGAGTTTGTCAGCTGTAGAATCGTACTCTGAAGAATCCGACCATGTGTTTCTTGGTTGCAGCACTTCGCTTGGAACATTCGGGCACTCAACCGGCACTTCAAATCCAAATCGAGGATCAACAACGAATTCAACATTATCCAATTTGCCATCCATAGCAGCATTCAACATCGCCCGTGTGTATCGTATTTTCATACGATTTCCGACTCCATACGCGCCGCCAGACCATCCAGTGTTGATGAGCCAAGCAGTGGCGTTATGCTCATCCATTTTCTTCGACAGCAGGTCAGCATAAACACCTGGGTGCATTGGCATGAATGGTTCACCAAAGCAGGCCGAAAACGTGGCTTGCGGTTCTTTAACTCCGATTTCAGTTCCTGCAACTTTCGCCGTATAACCGGATATGAAATGGTATGCTGCTTGTGAGGCACTTAGTTTGGATATTGGTGGGAGTACGCCAAATGCGTCACAGGTTAGGAAAATCACGTTCTGTGGGTGCCCGCCCTTTGAATCTAAAGTTCTGTTTTCAATAAATTCAATCGGGTAGGAACCGCGAGTATTTTGCGTTTTACTGACATCAGTAAAGTCAGGCACTCCTTCTGAATCCATGACGATGTTTTCCAAAACGGTACCGAATTTCCGCGTGGTGCCGAAAATTTCGGGCTCGTCTTCTTCAGAGAGGTCAATCAATTTCGCATAGCACCCGCCTTCAAAGTTGAAGACGCCGTTTGAGCCCCANCCATGTTCATCATCTCCAATGAGTGCACGATTGGGGTCGGCAGACAAAGTGGTTTTTCCAGTTCCAGAGAGTCCGAAGAAGATGGCCGTGTTTTCACCAGTAGTATTGGCTGAACAGTGCATGGGGAGTATGCCTTTCTTTGGTAAGATGAGATTCATGACAGAGAAAATCGATTTCTTGATTTCCCCAGCATAGCGAGTACCGCCGATGATGACTTCTTTTGCTTGATAGTTCACGATGACGAAGCAATGTGAATTCAATCCATCCTTTTCAGCCTCGGCTTCAAGATGAGGGGCNTGCATAACGGTGAACTCAGGAGAATGCGATGCCAACCTTTCAGCATCCGGACGAATAAACATGTTGCGTGCAAAGGCGTTGTGCCAAGCATTTTGATTGATGACGCGAATCGGCAAGGCTTCGCTAAAGTCAGCACCGCAGTACAAGTCTTGAACAAACAGTGTATCTTGTTGCGACAGATATTCGACCACTTTTGCCCGCATTCGAGTAAAAGTATCGAGGTCGGTTGATACATTTACATCTCCCCAATTGATATCATCAACAGTGGAGTCTTCCTTGACAATGTACTTGTCGTTTGGTGAACGGCCAGTTCGTTCTCCCGTTTCTGTAACCAGTGCGCGATGGGCACTGAATTCCCCCTCACCACGGGCGACAGCAAGCTCGATAAGTTTCGTAGCCTCTTGGTTCCAATAAACGTCTCCAGATGGAGTAATTCCATGCGATTTCAGGTCTCCAGTCGGAGTCCCGTAGGTTGCCGCCATGGAGGGTCCTTTCGCGGGCCCTCTTTGTCCCTTTTGGCTCCTCACTTTCCCAATACTTGATTTCCACACGCGGAAAACGAGGCACAGTGGCAATGCATCGGCAACTGTCGATAAACACACCAAGTTTGCTAAATCAACTCGAACAGGCCCAATTATCGAAAGCATTGAAGACGAACGGTGCCGGTTGTCAACCATGACTGAGGAGTTGGAGGGTGGTGCCGACTCCAATCCAAAACCCTCAAACTCCGTGGATGAGATTGTTCGCAAACGAGATTTTCAGCGAGCCCAAGGTGTTGACATCACTTCGTTCATGGTGGATACTGAAGATGATGATGCAGAAATAAATGTCTCTGTAGTTGAAGAGGTTGAGGATATTGCTGTTGGGCAGGTCGCATCTCTTTTTTCATCTGGTGAGGAAGAATTCAGTATTGCTGGCGCAGTACAGCCCGACGGCACAGTGTCAAAACCTCCTGAAAACGATAGTGTAACAGATTTGGCTGTTGAAGGAGAGAAAAGGCTCGGTTTCGGCCTTTTGGTNGCCATGGTTCTTACTTGGTCCGCAATTGGAGCAATAGTCGGAACAGTTCTTCCAGAGATTCCAAGCGGAGTTGGGCTCCTTGCAATGGGCGTTTTCGGCCTTTACCTCGGAGAACGATGGATTCCAAATCCAAACATGCGCCTTTTGGGTGTAACCTGGGTTATCATCTCGATGAAACTTTTCTACGGCTTAGCGCTCGATGCATGGCATTGGGGTTGGTTTGACCAATCTCCATTTGGTGGTAACGAAACCTTAGGAATTGTTTTGATGTCCATCGTTTCAATGAATGTGGTCATTGCCCAACGTCATGATGAGGATGCTATTGCCGCTCAAGCGACCCTCATACTCCTGATTGTTGGAAGCGCTGCGGGAGCACTGTATGGTGAATTTGGAGTTGCTTCAATGATTGCGTTTGGTACCGTTCTAATGCACGGTTTAGCCATATATCGCGGTTCTGGCAATCTTGCAAGTCTCGGTATTGCATCATCCTATCTTTGGGTTGGCGTCCACGCATTATCGAACAATTGGGAGCTTGTTGGATTGGAATTAATTTCTTTTGAAGACGATTTACTGCTTTTCTTGCTGATGACGTTTGTGACGGCGACCAATGCCACGATTGCCGCTCGTTTCGTTTCTGCAGAGAATTGGTTTTCAAAAGCGTTTGAAGGCATTGGCCTCGGTAAACCGTCGCTTTGGGCGGTCTCGGTTGGCTTGGGCATGATTGGTGCATTATTGGCAATCGCCGCACACCGGTTAGAAACAGGCTATGCATTGGCGCAACTTATTCTCCTCATTTCCGCTTTCTCAGGCTCTTATCTTGTTGTTCGAGGNGTTCATCTCAAAGACATTGCACCTTATCTCATACTCCCTGCGCCTTTTCTTTTGATTGGGCTGTCAATTTACAGTTCAGGCGCACTGGACATAGCCTTACCTTTCGATTTGGATGGCTACAGCATTTATGCCGTCTTCACTTCATTGTTCACAGCAATTGCCCTTCTAAGAAATCAAACATCTGTATCCGACCATGTCATCTGGCTTGGCGGTCTTGTTCTTGTCGGATTACTAACGATACTTATTCCGGCGGGAGAGGGATTGAGTGGCGGGCGTTTGTTGCTGGCGACTCAAGCTATTGTTTGGCTCGGCCTTTCCGGGCTGGCCATCTTGCGCTCTTCCCCTTCCATTGCAGGTACGGCCGTTCTTGGACCATGGCTTTGGCTTCTTATGTTTGCAACAGACGCAGACTCACGAATAATTTCAATTGATTTGCTCCCTATTTCTCTCGATGAAATCGATTTATCCATTTGGATGGGACTTCTTGTTGTCCAACAAATTTGGGTCAACCTCCGTCACGGACAAGTTGGGCTTAATCTAGCAGCGAGGCTCGTTGGATTTTCAGAAATAGGTGCCCGACTTCGAGATTCAGGTTTTGCAAAACTTTGGAACCTGAGTTTTCTTCTTTCGTTGATTGCTACTTGGGCCGTTGTTCGCCCCGATGCCTTGCCAGTGTATGGGTTACTTCTTGTCCTCGGTGGTTTGCTGATCGGTCATTCGTTGATGGTATACTTTGATCGACATCTCGGAAAACCACAGACGCTCATGGGAATTTGGGGCGTGTTTGCACTCCTNTTTTCTTGGACATATGGGCACTCATCGTCATGGGCGTTCTTCATAGTAGTGTCTTCTGCGATTTTGCTAAAATCATCGGAAAAGAAGCGTCAACAAGGTGCTTCGGAAAGTCAATTGGAGCAATTAGAACAATTGCCAGGAAAACTTCTCACCATGATGATGGGGTTCTTGACGGCCTTCTTCGTTATGATTGCCTTGGATCCGTTAACTACCACACCCCTTACCGGCTCAGAATACATGCCGGATAAAACCACGAACCTCATCCTTTTGATGTTCGTTGGTCTTGTCTCACTGGTCTTGTATTTGGCACGAGCAGCAACTTTGGAGAAACTTCTCCCTCCTGCTGTTGCAGCAGTGGGACTCATCGTATCAATGGCCTTGGCAGGTCGTTCGATTGCGGTGGAAATTGTAGTATTGGCGGCATTGTTAGCCTTCGTTTGCTCAGGAGCTTATCTTGCTATTCAGGGAGAATTCCGTGCCGGAGTTCGTGCTTTGACCAAAAAAGAAAATCGTATTCAGCGACTTCAAGCGAAACAGGAACGGATTCAGGCATTTCTAGAATCAAGTGGTTTTGAAGGCAACGATGTTGTCCAGATTGGTAGCGCCCCCGATGAGTCCCAACCCCGAAGTACATTACGGCTCATAGATACAGAGTTGCTAACATTGGCCGAGAAACAAAGGAAACGAAAAAAGAGGGCAGGTTCGTCTGGTGAAATGGATTTGTATGTGGGAGATATTCATCACCAACCCACTATTGTGCTGCTGTTTTTGGGAACGACTATCCTTGCTACATCGTATCTCTCCTTTACTACGGGCAACACGCTCTTTGCACTGTTATTTACCGTGATGATTTCCGCTCTCTTCGTCGGACTTTCGCGTATNCGAGCCAATCAAATTGGATTGAGGTTGCCCGATATTCTGGGTATCGAAGCCCCTATTGCCCTCGGAATGCTTGGTTTGGTTTTGGTCCATATTGCCGGTCGCGCTTCAAACTCTGTTGTTGTTTTAGGAGATTCCACCCACTTACTGGTTTTCTTTGGTGGCTTGACAATGCTTGCTGGATTGGGCCTGTTAGGGAGAAATGACCTCGGGCTTCGAATCCCAAATGCGCTTGAGGGCGTCGTTTATCTTGCTGCATTAGACAGAGTACTGTGCGTCATAATTGGCGGTGAAGTCCCTATACCATTCACACTCGATCCGTTTACATACGACTCTTCAGCCCTTCTTTGGACCTTACCTTTCCTCGTCATCGAAACCATGCTTCTTGCTGCCGTGTTCCTCTTTGATTGGGTCGAAGGTAAGCGAATCAAACATGAATTAAGTGACCATCGAGGAGCAGGCGGGCGCTCTGTTTGGATTCTACTTACAGCACTGCTTTCGTTTGGACCCGCAGGATTTGCAGTTATCGCTCTTTCTGCACGGAGGGGAGTTTGGTGGACCCAACCAGCAGTCGTCTTGTCGGCATGGCTGATGGTACCTCTCGCCTATCTTTCGACACGGGTTTGGCTTTCTGAACTTTCCACCGTATGGCTTCCCACAACTGCACAGATTGCAACACTTCTTGGAGCAGTAACCATTGTGTTTGTTGCATGGTCGGTCGAGAAGCGTCAAGGGCTGTGGTTGCCCGCAGGACTGTGGGCTATGCACATTTTATTCATCNNCTCTAGTTTTGGGTATCCAAATCTCCTTTTCGCAGTGCTGTTCATTCTCCTTTGCTCTGCAGTATCCTGGATTTCCGGCGTTTTGACTCTGAGAAAATCCTGGCGCATCATTGGAGCGTTGGACCTCGTCCTTGGATGGATTGTGGCTTGTGTCGTTCTTATCCAAGGGGCTCCAATCGAGGTTTTGCTTGCAATCCTAGTCGCCTCTGCTATGCTTTTGGGAACCGTAACTTACCTCACTCAAACCTACGAGGGCGAGATGGCAAACGAGTGAAATGTCTTTTCGCGTGACGGCAGAAAGAGTATATACATCGACGATAACCACCTGCTATGAGCCCTCTTTTCCAAATGGACCAGTATATTATTCGAACAAAGTTTTGGCGTATTTTTGGCGGGGTGTTCTACTTTGAAGACCTTCAAGGGAATTGCGTTGCTTATTCAAAGCAGAAGCGCTTCAAACTGCGCGAAGATATNGTCTTGTACACCGATGAAAGTTGCACACAACCCCTNGTCCAAATCAAGGCACGTTCGATGCTTGATCTTGCCACTACATACGATATCTTCGACCCTCAAACAGGGACAAACCTCGGCTCTGCAAAGCGACAAGCTCTCAAATCGATTTTGAAGGATTCTTGGGTTGTCAATGACCCTGCTGGCAATCCTTATGCCTCCTTTGTTGAGGACAGCATCGCGATTTTGCGACGTTTTGTACCTTTTATTCCTGCAAAATACCATTTTGAAGTTGCTGGACATCCAGAAATTTTGATGCAGCAACAGTTCAATCCATTCGTAAAGAGAACACTAGTAACCATTCCTCAAGGCCATCCACTNGACCGCCGAGTTATTGCTGCAGTCGCTTTACTGAGTTCAGCAATTGAAGGTCGGCAAGGATGATTATTTCATAGCCTGAGATAATGTTTCAGTCAAGANCGGNATANCCGATGCNATTTCTTGATGNTTCATTCCAGCAGCAAGTCGCAACGAGACACTGATTTTCGCTTGTGTNCCGCTGTTTCGAACCCCTANTGATGCCAATTTTCCATCGATATGTGCTTCAATCAGCATGAGATTTGGCTCTCCTTCAAGTCGTTTTCTGGTCCAGTTGGAAACTACACCGCATTGCTCAAAGTGACTTCTTGTTTGCATTTCGATTTCATCAGCCAACTTGTTTTGGCCATTCCACAATGAGCGATTGACGCCCTTGACCGATGAACGCATTTTCCATCCACGNTCCATGAAGTTGTCACTGTTTGCTACACTACGAGCAAGAAGGTACGATACGAGCGTTGCTGCACCGTCTCCTACAAGACTCCAAAACCCTTCCTGATTTGGATGAGGTGAAGGAAGTACGGCATGACCAGAGTCTTCTATGCCGATGAGTGCAGGAATTTCTTCAAAATCCATCAGTGAACTGCGCAATGCATGAGACAGCCACCTATCTCCGACTGCAGTTTCGTAAGCAATTGAACCTAAAGACAGTCGTGTCAGTGAGGATAAAAGTGCCAAGTCTGACTCAATGCTTGCTGCGACTTTCCACGAATGACTGCTTCTATGGCCTGCAACCACAACGGTATCTCCTATTGCGTCTCCGTCAATAATTCGAAAACCAGTCGTCGTTGATTCAATGAGTAGGCACCGGTCCCCGTCCCCGTCCAAAGCAGCAGCAACGANNATNCCTGGTGGTGCAGGAGTCAGTTGACGTAACAAGAGGTGATTTGAAGCNGCTGCCTCCTCAAAAGTCCATGTTGCAGTAGGGGAGAAATCACCTGCTCCACAATCAGCATTCAATTGCTCAGCATCACGACTGATTTCCCGAGCCGAAATACCGTTTGTATTCANCCACTNNTCAAGCCATGAGGNNCCCGCNCCTCTTGAGCAGTCAAGAAGCATCGGTTGNGCGAGAAAGTCGAAAGATGGATTCTTTACNTCAAACAACTGCTTAAACAATGAAAATCGGGTTTGTAGCCATGCTGGATGATGCTTACTCGCCCAATCGANGTCGCATTTTACGCTCGGTTGAGATAGNTCNTCAACATCAATAAGGTCGACTTCTCGCTCTTCTTCGCTCAGTGCATAGGCGATTGAAGTAATCCTGTCTTCTAGTTCTGGAGTGGTTTTGTATCCATTGGCATCAAACACCTTAATTCCCGAGTCCGAAGCAGGATTGTGGCTTGCAGTCATCATGCATCCAATTCGGGCATTATGCCAGAGTACAGCATAATGCAAAGCCGGAGTTGCACAAATACCGATGTGCATTACTTGGCACCCTGCCAATCTCAGTCCCAAGGTAATTCCAGCGACAAGGTCCTTGTTCCCCGGNCGCTCATCCCATCCGATGACGACGAGCTCACCTTCACCNGGTAGTGTATCGATGAGGTGTCCTAACGATTCCCCAACCAGCCTTAGAAGAGTAGGGCATACACTTCTTTGTTCGTGAAGGGCAACTAACGCTGCTTTTTCGCTCGTGTTCGGTGAGACTATTTCTCCACGAATCCCATCGGTACCGAACAAACGTTGCGACATAGCAGCTCACCTGTGCAATGAATCCTGCTCGTGGACGCCAGTTACAGTGGCATTTGGCATAACNTGAGAACGACATCCTAGAATTACACCAGGGTTCGTAACACTGTTGCAGCCCAACTGACATTCCTCCCCAAGAATGGCTCCGAATTTACGCAGACCACTACCGATTCGTTCATTTCCAATTCGCAGATGTACTTCGCCCCCATCGTTTCGAAGGTTGCTAATCTTTGTTCCTGCTCCAAGATTGACCCCTCCTCCCAAGATTGAGTCGCCAACATAGTTGAAGTGAGGTGCTTTTGCTCCGGGAAGCAAAACTGAATGTTTGGTCTCAGATGCATGGCCTACAACTGCATTTGCGCATATCCACGAAAACGGACGAACATACGCAGCGTGACGTATTGTCGCGTTTGGGCCGACATAACAAGGTCCTATGAAGTGCGAGCCCGNTTCAATTTTTGCTAAAGCATCAACAATGACGAGCCCACCGGTTTCATCGACTGTTGCTCCATATTGCGTGGGGTCAAGAGGA
This sequence comes from Methanobacteriota archaeon, assembly GCA_002687075.1. Taxonomy (GTDB): domain Archaea; phylum Thermoplasmatota; class Poseidoniia; order Poseidoniales; family Poseidoniaceae; genus MGIIa-L1. The sequence goes on along the minus strand of NYZH01000020.1, from coordinate 16,654 downwards.
GACTGGCTAAATGTTGCAATCAAACTTTTCATTTGACTTTTGAGACCGTCTTTATTTTGTGGATCCAAAAATGAAAACACTGTATCCTCNGTACTGATTCGAGGACATTCACCGGGCTGTGTTGAATTTGAGTACATTGATGGAAACAACTGAGCNGCGAATGGGAGTGCTTTTGGCCATTCCATGGTTGATGCAAAAGCCACTGTTCAATGAACTTAATCCAAAATTATGCAGCAATATGGTACAGACGTTTACCCGTTGAGTTGTCCAAGGTGAACCCGACCAAATCAGAGAGGTATCGAGGTATGAAAAATCCAACTTTACGAGCTGTAAGGCCGTGATTTCTCATTTTTCTCTCGTTGGAGAGATAGTCGACAATGTCCGCAGCTGAACACTGCGGTCGAGTCGAAACATACTCAACTATTTCGTTCTTTAATCGGTTCAATCGTGCCTGCTTTTGTACGCCGTTTCCCTTCATAGTTACCATATAAAATTTGATTTTTGAAATATAACAAACCAGTGTGGGACAGCCACGGGACCCCATTCTTTTCCCTCATGCGGTTCAGAATTTAGCATGCTTTTCACGGGACAAATACTTGACTCGATGTTTTGAATCAAACAATTTCGAGTATTTCATCCCATTTTTTGGATGAACCACGGCGAAAGAGGTTTTCATGAAAGTCTCGTTGTCCAATATGNGCGCATCTCGCTAACCTTCCTCTGTGATCGTAACAACCGTGCTGTGTATGAACCGCAACCATGACGCTCCTCAAATCAATTTCACAACCAGTAAGGGCAGGAGGGGCCGTATCAACAATCTCGCTCTTCCCATCCCAAGATACATTTTCTTGAGTTGGGGAGGGCAACGGCCCTTTTTCGAAATGGAGCGTCCCTTCGGCGGGCTTCACAGGCTTCCAAGTCCCTCTTCGGCCTTGGTCTAACCAAGCGACCATCTGCTTCATTTGAGCAACAGTGGCCATTCCAAAATGTGTTTTTTCCCACCACCCTTCGGAACGAGCAAGCGTGACATGATGGACTCCCGGATTGACCTCACGGTTGTCGAGACCGTCTGCATATGTCCTGCAAAGTTCAGAAATCCGTGATGTAAAAATCGGCATGGCACCAATTCCGATGTCTTGCAATCTGTAGGGGTTTGCTAATTCTCCGAGCAGGAGAAACGGTCTCCGTTCTGCCATGGGTGCTTCATTGTATGATTGGAGCATTTCATCGACGGTCTGCTCTGCTGATCGAAATGCACCGCAGTACTCTTGTAAGTGGGCATCTGACAGAACGCTGTCTGGTTGATTTACTGGAAAGTCGAGAGATGTTAACTCACTAGGATGGAACAACAACGATTGTTTAGGCAGAGCTACAGGAGAGTTTGCCGGTGTGTATGTCCAAAGNCGAGGGGATGTGTTCTCCATGGTTCTCCCAGCGGCTTATGCTTGATGAATTCAACGCTCAAGAAGTGAATACAGTTTCTTGAAGACATTGGGGGCAGGTGACTTTGATTGGCCGGATATCAGGAATTCCTAGAGTTCCTCCACATGCAGGACAGACAACCGCTTGAGTAATTTCCGANCGACGCTTTGCTGCTTCAGGCGAAGGGTCGTAATCAAATCGAAAATTGGACTTATCCAATACGTTTGCTGGATTAGGGATGTTCTCAATCGGTTTTGTTTCAGTGACGAAAGGGGGTGGTGCTGCTTGAGCAGGCTGGTTGGAATTTCCTTGAAGCAGAGCGAGGAGTCGGACTTCATCAATTCCGTATTGTTTCATGATTCGGTCCATTTCAAGCATTTTGTCGTATCCAGACAGTGCGCGTAAAGCTGCAAGTTCATGCTCAGGTATGGCTGACATAAATTCCTCACCGAGAACTGACATTTGAGACTTCACTTATATTGAGTCGCCGTGATTCGCCGGATGCCGGAAAGCAAAGACTTGGATGTGGAAAGTAACATGTGGTCGAAAGCCTTGAAAGAGAAGCGCGTGCGCCGGCGCAATGAGGAGGTACCTACAATGCCACAATCCAAACCGCGAAAATTCACTCGAGCTATGCTTTCCAAGATGTCAGCATCAGAACGTTCAGAGACCGCTCGTTCGATTACCTGTGGAGAGACAATGACGCAACCACACTGGATTTGGGACGACAGTTCAATGGTCGAAGTCATTGACAATCTTACTTCAAACAATTGGGACCACATCTTTGTTATCGATGGAGAAGGAACGCCTCTGGGCCGCATTCATGCCGTGGATGTTTTGAAAATCATTGCACGAAAAACCGTCAACAGGGATATTGCATGGATGCATGGCATACCTGCGCAGCAATTGGTAAATCAACCTCCAATTACGGTGAATGTAGATACGCCCCTTCTCAAAGCTGGAGCGCTCATGATTGCACATGATTTGAATCAAATTGGAGTCGTTGACTCTCGCGGTGCACTGATTGGAGTTGTCGGACACAACACAATGGCTCGAAAAATGCCGAAGTTCATCTTGTAATCTAGATTCCCCAATAGCGTTCGGTTTGTGCTTGGCGAGTTCTCAATGAGCGTACGATGGTCATTGCCATCCAAAGCACAACAATCCATATCATTGGGTACTGCAAATCATCAATAATCACTGGTACGCTGAATTCGTACGATTCTCCGAGCAGAACTCGTATTGCAATATCAAGAGCAGTATCGACGAAAGAATATACGACCATTCCGAAAATACCGAGGACAAGAAGCCTTCCTGAGAAAGACCCACGCTTTAACCTCAGGAGCATGAATCCCGCAGTAGATGTGAGGAACGCTATAACAATCCAAGCCAGTGCAGAGTGAACCACTTCAAGCCACAAAACCGAAGAGCTTACATTGAGCATTTGGGTGCTGTATTCTCGGTAACCTTCCGCCACTGCAAAGATTGCACTGAAAAGAGTTGCAGTCCACAACAGGGAGGAAAACATCGCAGCATCAGCGTTATCCCTCATTTCTTGAATTACCTTGTTCACTGTTGTTTCAATTCCCGCTCCTTTGCTGAGTAAATACAATCCAGTTACCAGTGGCAATCCTCCAATGACAATGCCACCGATTTCATTGGGGAGCATAATGCCGAGTCCGAACAAAGCCAAGACCAGGCCAACAGGAATCATGATTTTTGAGCGCCATTTAGGGTCATCAAGAGCTTTCACAATGTAGTAATAGGTACCTTCGATACCTTTTGATTGTTTTACAATGATTTTTTCCACATGGTCGATACGAACTTGGGATTGGATGATGGGTAGCACCGATTCATCTTCAGCGCCATCGGTGACAAGTATGGCCTTGTCGGGCTGAAATGCTGCAACTACTTCTTCCAATTGAGCAGCGACGGAACGATCAGAACGAATGCCTACTTTTTCATCACCAGTCAAAATTGCTATCTCGACTTCTTCATCCTCAGCATTGTTTTCTGCCAAATTATCGTGCTGAGACAATGCGCCAAGAATGGCGTTCGTATCGCTTTCTTCGGGGTCAGCAATACCAAGTTTAAGCGCTGCCGCCATCACTTGACGCCTTCCAACAACGGGCCCTCTGATTCCAGTTTTAACTCCGAGATCATTGTCTCGGTCGACGGTCAAAACGAGCGTTCGGGTCATTGCATTCACCGGTGGATGTGAGAACCTAACCACTCACCCGTTTCAAAGTCTTCGCGCGAATGCCCGTTTATTCTGCCAAATCCTCGTTCTTTGATTCAACTTCATTCGTTTTTGATACCAATGCGAGTGCTTGTGCTTCAGCCTGCTGATTTTTTGCTTTCCAGCGTTGCGTTGCGCGAATGTATTTCAACGGATGGTCAAGCCAAGGTTGGTCGCACAGGCGGTCATCGCCTGGCAATACTGGACAATTGTGATTGACTTTGAGTTTACCACAGCCAGAGGGCGTATATTCATGCTGATAGACGTGGTCGACTTGATAGGATGTCGTGCTTTCACTAAAGTCGGGCGCACCGCGGAAGAAATCGACACACGCCTCTTTTGGTAGCGCCAAAGTTGCCGACATCGATGCAAGGAATAACCTTCCAAAATGGTTCAAATTCACTCCATTTGCCAATTCAGCGACAGCCTTCCTCATACAGGGGGGCCAATCGTTCTCATCTGCCCCCACCAATGCGATTGCTTCAGATGCTTTGTTTGCCATGAGGTTTCGGACCATTCCGACTGGTTCGGCCAGTCGCACCGCCAAATCCATGGTGATTTCGCCCATTTTTTCAAGTGCTTCTTGTTCGACTCCAATCTTAATTCTCTCACGAAGAAGCCGTGAAAGTTTTGCCGAAGAGCCGTACTGGGGCTCCTCAAACAAGGTCACCCACCCATCACTTACATCGCAGTTTGGTAACCGCCATCGTGAACCGGTTATCTTCGGACAAATTTCTATGAAATCACTCAAACCAATTTTCCACAAAGGTCCTGCTTTTGAACGTCTTTGTTGCTGGAGGGCGCCTCCGAAATCGCTGTTTGAGTCAGAACGCATGGTATTACTCTGTTGTTCTGTTTGTACAACTTGCTTGATGTATGTGCGGGCGATGACATCGAGATTCGCGTGATCCTTGATGAGAATTTGCTCAGCTCGTGCCGCTTCAGCCTGTGCCCACCTAGCGATGAGCCGTTCGTCTTCAGATGCGCAAACCACCAGTCGAGCGTAATAGAAAGAAAACGCTTCGATTATCCGCCCTTCTTCTGTGTACAAATCTCCACCCACAACCTCGACTCCCTCTTTTGATTGAATTGAATCAATCAAACGTATTCGGGCTCTGGAGCGGGCTTTTTCCATCCAACTCCCGTCCAGCAATTCGTCCAAATCAATATCATGCGCTATCGCCATGCTTCGAATCCAGTCACCTGCTTGGGGCAAAAATGGGTATCGAGCAAAAGTAACCTCGTCATCAAGTTCCGGTAAGGCACTTGGGACGGGCATATCCCTCCCACGCACATCAACTGCATAAGAACTTCAACAAAATGAACGGATAATTGATGAGCGTGAGGTAGGCCCCATGGTTCATGCACGAGGCTCCCATGCAGAGCATGATTACGATTCAAGATGAGGTACGTGCAGCTTTTGGGTGGTCGGAGCAAGCAGATGTTGCAAGTGCCAACGCCATGATGGACTTCCTCCAAAATCATGGCTATTGGACGATGAATCGATGTAAAGACACCTTTGCAGAATTGAAGCAGAGATTGCAAAATGCTCCCCGAGTGGTCATTATTGGAGCAGCAGTTGAGAAATCCGAAATTACAGAATCAGCACTTATTGGCGATGTTTACGTTGCCGCTGATGGTGCAGTTGGCGCTCTCGAATCATACGATAATCTTGCTTGCGTTGTTTCAGACTTTGACGGAGCAGAGCACCTGAATAAAGCAGCCTCTTTCGGACAAACCATCGTTGCCCATGCGCATGGAGATAACGCTGAGCGCTGGAGGCAATGTTTGGAAAAATGGGAGAATTCATCCAATCCTCCACAACTCATTCCTTCACACCAGACAAATCAGCGTTTTTCTCAAATGTATAATTTCGGAGGATTTACGGATGGCGATAGAGCGTTGTGCATGGTACTTTCATGCGGGGTAGATGTCGAAAATATACACTTACTTGGCTTTTCAACAAGAGGTGTTGGGCATTGGTCTGGCACAACAGAGAACGCTCAAAAAATTGCAAAATTAAAGTGGATGAAGCGAATTCTTTCGCAACTTGGATTTGGAACATTTGTTCGTTCATGAAAACATACTGCTAAAACCCAAGAGATGTATTGTCACCCATGGTCCGGCGTAAACTAAACTTGCTGATGTGGCCATTAGCATTCCTTATCATCAATTCACTCTGGGTTGGAATTTCTGACAATGCTGCGCCTTACGAGATCAACGACTATGAGCACTCTATTGAAACTCGAACAGTAAATCTTGACGGCGTTTTGGGTCAAGACAGGCCGATGCCTGCTACTTTTGAATTCCATTTTTCCGGGCAGACCTCGGACAGCGGGGCAATATCGTGGAAAATCATTGACTCATCCCAGCAAACTGTTGCCGAGTGGTCTGGCACGCTTGATGACAAGCCGAAAGCATGGGAGGGCGAATTAAATCCGGGAAACTACCGTGTCGAAACGACTGCCGATGAGGGAATACTTGTCGAACAGATTTTGTATATACAACCGTTTTCTTCGTACGCACTGGAGGGGCATTTTGCACTCTCAATCTTGTTGGTTTTGGTTGCGTTTGCTGAATCCATCGTTCGCAAAAAAGGGAAACAATATTTCTCAAACAAGGGCTCGACTCATCAACAATTAGACGCTAAAGCGCCCTTTAAGCGACTCAATACTGGTGCATCGGATGACGACTTACTTGGCCTTGACGAAAGCCCATGGAGGACTCCGAAAGGACTTTGATTCATCCATGCAAAATTCATGATTGCATGTATGAAATTTCTAACGCAGAAAGACTTGAACACAATTAACAATTTCCAAGATATTACTATTAATCCCTGGCCCCGCTTTTATTAGTTTTCATTAAATAGTTAATATTGGACGGAAACCCATGCGAAGTAACCGTTACCGCGTACTATTTGTAAGTGCAATTATGATTTTATCCAGCCTAGCAGGGTGTCTAGGAACTGGTGATGATACCTCCGAAGACAGCGATTCCTTGGGCACAGTTATGGTGTCTACATACCACATTGGAGAACTTGTCAAAGGAATTGCAGGCGACCAAGTCACCATGGAATACATGAGCCTTGATAACATCCCAGTCCACGATTATGAACCATCAGCATCCGACCTTATCCGTCTTCAGAACGCTGATGTATTCTTCTACCACGGACTCGGACTCGAACCTTGGGTCGAATCCACTCTCTCTTCTTTAGGCTCTGATGCTCCAACTTCGATTGAAGTTCACACAATGCCTGCCGGTCAATCAACTCTTGATTATGAAGGGGTACTTGTGGCTGATTTGTGTGAGACACTTACCGAGGGCCCCTTTGAAGACGTACTCCTTGTTGACGAACAAGGCCATGCAGGTGATGTTGAGATTCACGCAGAGTATACTGCATTCAACATCTCATTCCCTCATGAAGACCATGACGGTCACGACGACCATGACGGTCACGACGACCATGATGGCCATGACGACCATGATGGCCATGATGACCATGATGGCCACGACGAGCATGAAGGCCACGCACACGCTGAACCAGAAGAGACAATTACCAACCCTGCAGGTTGCCCTGCCGATTCAGTCATCTCTATCTTTGAACTTGAAGAAGGCGAATACGTCCTTGAATTTGATGCTGAGCACCCTGAAGACTTCACAATGGCTGTTCTCAAAATGGGAGGCGGCCACGCACACCATCACCACGGTGACGAACACGGTGACGAACACGGTGACGAACACGGTGTTTGCCACGACATGTCAGACCACACCAACAACAACATCGACAACAAGGCTGACTGTGAAGCAGGTGGCTTCATGTGGATGGAAGAAGATGGTCACAGCACCCATGATGGCGATTACTGTCACGATACATCCTCTCACCAGAACACCAACCATACTACAGAGGCAGATTGTGAGGCCGCTGGACACATGTGGATGGAATCTGGCCACCATGATGAAGAAATGACTCCAGAACGCGCTCTTGAACAGCACGATACCAACAACGACAGCCACATCTCATGGGATGAATTCTGGGCAGGATGGAATGAAGAGCACCATCACGGGCATGAAGGCCACCATGAGGAGCACCACAATGTCGCTGTACTCTACCCTGGCAACAGCATGGAAATGTACGAGGCTGAACACGACGCTCTACCTGAAAATGCAACTGGATGGAACTTGACTCACGCAGCTCTGGTTGGAGATGGAAACCTCACTCTCAACTACTCGGTTCACTCAACATACGGCACCAGCCTCGTTGGCATTAACGGAACCGATGCACCTACTGACTATTCTTGGTGGTGGCAACTTATGCTTTGGAATACAACATCATCACCTCCTGCATGGGAGCCAAGTGAACACGGAATTGACTCCGTAATGATCGGAGAAAATTACAGCAATGTTGCAAACTCCGGCTCTTCTGTGACCGAACATATTGCATGGGCAGCCAACAACTCAAATCATTCACTCTTACCGAGCCCAGCAATGCATGATGAGCACGACGATGATGAGCACGACGAGCACGAAGAAGAAATGCTCATGGACATATTCAATGAATCCGACACAAACAACGATGGGCTTCTCAATTTGAGTGAACTTGGACATTTTGTCGAAGAAGTAAACGAATTTGAGGACCGAATTCCAACCCCTGAAGAGGCTCTTGAACATCACGATGCCAACAACGACAGCCATATCTCATGGGACGAATTCTGGACTGCTTGGACTACCGAAGGATACGGTGGAGACCATGATGGCCACGACGGCCATGATGACCACAGCGGTCACGAGCACAATGCTACACACAACACCACAACCAACGAAACACACGACGATCATGATGAGCACCGAGAAGAAATGCTCATGGATTTGTTCAATGAATCAGATATGGACAGCAATGGATTGCTGAACATGAGTGAACTTGGCCACTTCATCGAGGATGTTGAAAAGTGGCTCAATCCGCCGTTGGGCTTCGTGACAATTCACGTCGAGGCTGAAGGTGATTATGGATTCTTGATGCCAGCGGACGTCGGTTTCCATGTCTTGATGGGAGAAGACGGACACAGCGACCATGCAGGTCATGATGACCATGCAGGTCATGGCGACCATGGAGATGAGGACGATGACCACGGTGCTGATGGCGACAACCACAGTGCAGAAGAAACGCTCAATTACGACCCTCACAGCTGGCTGAGTCCATTGGCTTTCAAGGCGCAAGTGAACGTTGTTTTGAACGGACTTACAACCGCTTTCCCAGCCGGTGAAGATGACTTCAATGCCAACGCAGAAACCTATTCTGGGCTCCTAACTGATCTTGATGCAGCATTTGATGCAGCCTTTGGAGCCAACGGCGTTTGTACCACTGGCGGCCACTCCAAGACTGTGGCTGCGAACCACAACGCTTACTCTTACATCGCTGTAGAATACGATATTCAGTTTATGACTGTCCACGGCCTCGACCCTGAAGGAGAACCATCTCCGGAAGATGTTGCAAAGGTTGTTAACTTCATCAAAGAAGAAGGAATTACTGTTCTTTTCGTTGAAGAATATACTGACCAATCATCTGTACAAAGTATCGTTGCTGAAACAGGAGTCACGATCAAGACTCTTTACACCATGGAAATGGCTCCGAGCGACTCGAGCGATAATTACATGACGATGATGACCAAGAACCTTGAGAACCTGATTTCAGGAATGGGATGTTAGTTCAATCCGATTTCAAACAGATTTTGAAAGTTAAGGGGTAGGGAAATGAGTCCAGTCGATGTGTTTCCCATTGTCTTCGTTGGTGGAGTCTTTACTGTGCTGATTGGAAAGTTGGTTTTTAATTATGTCAATGAAAACAAGTATGATTCACAAATCGAATAAATACTTCACGTTCATGAGGCTACTGAGGGGATTTCATGGAATCGGTAGTTGTTCAGGATTCGAAACAAGAAGCCCCGGTCATTCATGTCGAAGATTTAACAGTATTTCGTTCCGGAAAATCAGTTATACACGATATAAACCTGAAAGTCTTCAAAGGAGATTTTGTTGCTATAGTGGGCCCAAATGGTGGTGGAAAATCAACCCTTTTGCTCAGTATATTGGGCCTTCTTAGAGCCCAGAAAGGCTCTATTCGAATTTTTGATCAACCCCCATCATCAAAACACGTGTTCGGTAAAATTGGTTGGGTTTCACAAGCTGCGGCCCATCTTCCAAAAGATGTGAAGATTACTGTCCAAGAACTTGTCCGATTGGGAACGGTTTCTGTACACAACATGTTCAGTTTCCTGGATAATGGTCGCAGCGAATCCGTACAAAATGCTCTTCAAATGGTAGGGATGGAATGTTGCGCTGATTGTAACATCGCACATCTCTCAGGTGGCCAGAGGCAACGTGCCGTCATCGCTCGCGCTTTGGCATCAAATGCCGAACTTATCATTCTCGATGAGCCACTTGTGGGCATTGACCGTGACTCGAAAAATGCGCTGCTTAAATTGTTAAACAGATTGTGTCAAGAAGAAGGTAAAACCATTATCATGGTTTCACACGACCTTGCAGCAATGCGACAAACAGCTCACAGGTTAGTATTTCTTGAGGAAACAATCCAATTTGACGGTAAGACAGATTCTTTCCCCGATTTGGCAGGATTGGCAGATTTGCGAGGTTTTAATGATGCTCAATCGGATGAAACACAATCACTAATGAGCCGTATTCGGGACAAAATGGTGGAGTAAAGATGGCTGGTCCTGGAAAGATGTTGTTAGATGCTTTCAGTCCTCTTTTGGAATTTATAGCGCCTCTTGCTCCTGGTGAGATTTTTCCTTATTTTTTTACCATGGAAATGTTTCAACGTGCTTTACTTAGCGCCCTTCTAGTAACGATAGTAGCTGGAATATTGGGTACTTATCTCTTAATTCAAAACCTGGCACTCATTGGCGATGGACTTGCACATGTATCGTTTGGCGGAGTTGCTTTAGCAATCGTACTTGGGGCTTCATCTCCATTATGGTATGCTCTTTTCTTGAGTGTTATTGCTTCGATTTTGATTTACGAAATGCAATCTAGGGAAATACTAACTGGGGATGCTTCAATAGCTATATTTCTTACTGGGATGCTGGCCTTTGGCTTAGTCATTCTTCGTTTGTGCGGTGGAGGAATAACGACTGACATTGAAGGCTATCTTTTTGGTAATCTTTTGCTCATTGACGAAGCCAGTCTTGATTTCATAACAATAATGTTCGTTTTTTCGTCATGCATCTTACTGATTTTGCGCAATGTACTCCTCGCAACTGCAATCGACCCTATATCCGCTCAAATTCAAGGAATTCCAGTTCGAACTATTGGTCTTTTATTCAGCATAACAACTGCTGCGGTTGTAGTAAGTATGGTTCAAGTGGTTGGTGCTCTGTTAGTTACGGCTTTGCTCGTTACACCAGCAGCTACAGCTAAATTAGTTGCAAACAGTTTCCGTTCATGTCTTATTTGGGCACAGATATTTGGTTTTATATCGGTGATTTTGGGGTTGTATTTCTCTGCTGAATTAGATACAGGCAGTGGTGCTATGATTGCTCTGGTGGCTGCGTTAATTTTTGCAGTAGTTGCGGTATGTACGACAACTATCAAACAATTGCTTAACTCAGACGACAATCTTTGAAATCGATTGAATTCAGTTTTGCAAAAACCTAGGCCGTGGCAATTCTCGATTGTGTTGCGAGTTAGAGGATAACATCGAGTAATCCTGATGATTTACTAAATATCGCCTAAAATAAAGAACATAGGGCCTGATACAACCAGTGATACTATTGCTCCTAGTAAAAAAGAACTCTTCATTTTTACATACCCGTATATCGCGAATCCGATGGCCAGTACTGGCCATAGGCACATTGAAAGTAAAAGGACAACCAAACCTTCCCAGTAATCAAAAACGACAAGAGAAAAAAATATTCCAACCGATGTAGGTAAAAATGGAACTATTGCACCAATCCAAAAATCCTCTTGTTTGAATCGCTCATCGTCTTGGCTCTTTTGTCTCCACTCAAATTCTCCCTGGCAAAAGGGGCATTCAAAGGTCCCAAAATCACCACTGTCGAGTTGAATGCCTTGCTCGCAATGCGGGCATTCAATTTCCACCATGTCCAATCTTTTTTTTTCTAAAGAATAAGGTTTGAGCCGTTTTTCCATCCATGCGGAATGGATTCTATTTGCCAATATATTCATCGTTCTTTCAACATTTTAATCCAGTTTCTCAGCAAATAGATGCAAGATGGAATAAGGGCCACAGGTATCAAAACTGGAGACAAGATTGCCAGCACGTAAAACGTCCATTCAATGGCTCCGTCAGGGCCATCGAACAACATTATTACAAAAACGATGACGAAAATTACCGAGGTGGTTATCAAAAATAGTAGTCCTGCATTTTTGAATTGTTCTCCGATTGAGTATTCATCCCGTTCCCATGAAAAGTCTACATTGCAATGAGGACACTCAAACAGACCATACATTCCGTCTTCTAACTCGATGTCTTTGTCACAATTTGGGCATTGGACTTCGAACACATTTGATGCAGTTCCTTAAGAGAAATAACCATTGGGTAAAAGTACAATATTATTCGAGTGTATGGGAAATATTAGTTGCAATTAAATACGACACTCGATAAAATTCACATCGCATTTAGAATGTGTCTATTTTGTATCTACAGCGTCACTGCCAATATATACGAGGCTTACAAGCCATCAACATGAACAAATGGATTTACCTCGCTCTCGCCATTGGTTCAGAAGTAGTGGCTACCTCGTCGTTAAAATCCACAGAGGGATTCACCAAGTTGTGGCCCTCTCTTCTTGTACTAGCGGGATACAGCGCAGCGTTTTACTTCCTTTCCTTGACCCTCGATACCATTCCAATCGGCGTCGCTTATGCCATTTGGTCCGGAGTGGGAGTTGCCGCAATTGTTCTTGTTTCAGTCGTTGTTTTTGATCAAAAAATCGATTTGGCAGGCATGATAGGCATCGGGCTCATTATCGCTGGAGTCGTCGTGCTTCGGCTTTACAGCGAAAGCAGTTTAGAGTAAAACGAAGAAAACTATCGAATTAATCATTCTTTATTCGAGAAGAGTCAACCCATTCATCCCAACTTGCATCAAAGCCAACATAGTGGATGAGGTATATGCCATCTCTTTGTTCTCGAATCAATGCATCCCACCAACTGCCGTTCCATTCAACTTTTACTTGCTGTCCTGCCGAATAAACTTGTATTGGCATTTGGTGTTGAGAATTCGCTACAGTAGGGCACGGCATTTCTCCACATGTTTGGTCATCGACGACCCATCCGGTCTGTGGAGGGAAATCGGATGATGATTTCACCCGGTAAAAATCTCCTCTCTTTGAATCCAAACTGTTGCGGTCAGCTAAGTACCACCATTGGTCACCGTTACCCATTTTCCAACGCAGCAGCAAAATATCGCCGTTGATATAACTTGGAACACCATCAAAATCAGTAGCGGGAATGTATGTGCCGTTGCACTTACCCGTCCCAGCGCCTTGAACCGTGTAGAAGTGATTGTCCATGTCGTTGAAGGGATGATCATTTGGAATATCCTTCCAACCGGTTGGGCCAACAACATAAAGCGTATTTTGCGTTTCAATATGCGCAGTTGCTCTTTCGTCATATGAGATGGAGATTATTGCGCTACTTCGAATTGGCCCTTCTCCAAGTTTTGGGTGAGCATAGGCATGGCCGAGCAACACCCCGTCTCGCACTTCAGCATCCCGTATTACAACTTCTGCCTTAGCCGAATTGCCATCGTCCCCTCCGATCATTAATTTAACTAAATCACGATAATCAATTTCAGCATCCAACTGAATACCAAGTGCATCAAACTCTTCGATTACGTCACTTTCTGACAAAGGCGAATCGCCAAGTTGAGTAAGAATTTCAAAGTATTTTTGAGCAGATATGGTGCCCGTTCCATCCGGGTCAAAGACTTGGAAAGCCTCAATCAACTCTTCCCTCTCAGAAGATTGTTGTTGGATGTACTCATGTACCTCTTTAGAATGACTGTCTACCGATTCGATTCGACTCCAATCAACGCGGTCTTCAACATCTCCGTCATCGTACAAGATGAGGAAGGTATGGTCGTCATATTCCTTTGAGATAATTCCTGGATAATATGTGCCGTAGTTTTTCCAGTTTACCAAGACTTTGTCACCTTTTTCTAGTGGAGGATTAGCAGGCCGAATTGTTCCTGGGCTAGTGCCAATAATCACGGCCGATTTCACTTCAACGACACCGTCTTTCGGGACTTCAACCCGGTAGGTTCCGTCAGGGTTTATGCCGATTACAGTACAACGGTCAAGCCACCGAGCATTTGTTGGGCTGTGGTATTCCACATGGTCTCCCACTTGAAAAGATGCAGGTAATTCAATTTCTACCACGGGCAAAACAGGGGCTGCAGTTGCGTTTTGTTGGTCAAGTACCCCAAGTTGTTTCAAAGCCTCAATAACTGCGGATGTGACGGCTGCAGGGTCATTGTTGACTACGGTATTGTGCACGATGTCACCGCTCATCACAGAATCTTGCATGTTGAGAACATTCGCAGAGGCTTGGTTTTGAGGCTCAGCGTCGCTGGGAGGTGCAGGAATCCATTCGCTTCCAGTCCACATGAATTTCCCATCGGGGCTGTAAACCGTATCGGCCATAATCGATGAAGGATTCATCGTGCATGTAAGCGTGACGGATTGAAATCTAGCCGCAGATTCACAAAACAGAAGTATAAATGAACAACCAAAAATTACACATCATGGTCCAATCGTTTCTTTTGGTAGGTGCTAGCAGTGATATCGCCCTTGTATTGGGCCAAATGTTGCTCGATAAGGGGAATGCCGTCACTCTCTTGGCGCGAGATGCAGAGCGTGTAACATCCCTTACTTCTCAAGGCGCAAACCTTGTCCAAGGTGATGCACTTGATCAAGAATGTGTCCTTCGTGCAGTCGATGTTGCAAAAGAAGCCGGAGAAGGAAGTATTGCTGGAGTAGCCCACTTGGTCGGGTCACTCGTTATACGCCCACCCCATGCTTTGGCCCTTGAGGCATTCAATGAGGTACTCCACACCAACCTTTCGAGTGCCTTTCTCACTCTTTCAATTGCGTGTAAGTCAATGCTGAGAAGTGGAGGAGGAAGGCTCGTATTTACGTCAAGCGTAGCAGCGACTCTCGGGCTGATGAATCACGAGGCTATCGCTGCTGCAAAGGGCGGCATAGAGTCAATGGTCCGCTCCGCAGCAGCAACGTACAGTCAGCGAAATATACGGTTGAATGTCGTTGCGCCGGGTCTTACAGAAACACGTCTGGCAGAAACGATGCTACGCTCGGAAGCGATTCGCGAAGCTGCCGTTGGTAAGATTCCGCTTAAGCGAATTAATCAACCGAATGAAATATCTTCTGCTATTGAATGGCTTCTTTGTGATGCTCCCGACAATTTTACTGGGCAGGTCCTCCACCTGGATGGCGGAATGAGTCAGATAAGTGGGTGAGGCTATGACTTGGAAAAATGCGATAAAGCTCAAGCGTTTGAAAGATGGTAAAACGAAGATGGTCACATTTGGATTAAAAACCGTCATGGTCGGACAAATTGGAGAACACTACTTTGCCACTGAAGGATTGTGTCGTCACATGCGATGGCCACTTGCATGGGGCGGGAAAATCAAAGACGATTGTATACGATGCCCACTTCATCAGTCAACCTATCAACTCGACGATGGCAAAGTCACAGAATGGTCCCCATTCCCTCTTTTTCCACCATACGGCAAACTTCTCGGCAAACTTTCAAAGCAAAAAGATTTGAAAATATACGAAACTCGAATTAACGGAGATTATCTCCAGATAGAAATCTGAATCAAACTTTGAGATTTGCCTGTCGGGCAAGTAAGACAATTCGCATACTGTGCTCAAGCATTGCAGCGTTCGCCCATGCCTGTTCGAGTGTCGCACCAACCGCATAAGCGCCCATGCCTCGAACAACCACGCATCGCATTCCGCCTTGGTATAATGCTTCAGTAATTTGTTTCAAGAAATCTGCAGGGTCTTCTTCATCCGGGTCGACAATAATCACGCTTCCAATTTGTTCTTTTCCTACAACGTCAATTGGTTTCACCAGTACGAGGTCCTTTTCACAACTTGCGGCAGTAGTGTATACTCCATGCGAGTGGATGACTGCAGCTGGCCCGCCCGTGACAGCGCTGCTTACGAGTGCAAGGATGACTTCCAGTGTGCGCCAGTCAGCCGGAGCCCCTCGTGGGGCAGGCTGGCCGAGAAGTCCGGCACACAGGCCTCGCTCATCGAGGCGGGGCAACATAACCCGATTTCGAGTTGAAATCATCAAACCGAGATTATCGGGGTGCAACATTGCGATTGTCCCCATCGTAGCACGAATAAGTTGTTCTCGATCGAGTTGTCGTGCAAGTCTTGCAAAGTCTCCAACAATATGGGCACCAATAACGATATCTTCAATCACTGCAGGAGGCATGGGAGGGGTTTCCAATTCTTCAATGACATCGGCAGCACCCGCCATCGATTGACGAAGCCGTTCCACTTCTGCATTGAGCCGAGCAATTTCTTGTTCAGCAAATATTTGTTGTTCAGTTAGTTCGTCGCTAACATTCGCGGTATCAGGGTTATCTCCGCCATCCATCGCTGCATCTTTGTTTTGCACAGAATCAGTACCGTCACCCTCCTGCGCCTCAACGTTTTCTTGATGAACTGGCGAAGGTTCATCGGGCGTATCAGGCTCATCTTCAGAAGCCTCGACTTCTTCTTTTTGCTCAATTGATTCCAATTTTTCATCATCCTCTATCACATCGGCTTCAGCGTCTAAAATTTGACCCACATCCTCTTCTTCGGGCGGTGCTTCTGTTGGGTCCGGTGTGGAGGTCAAGGTTTCGTCTTCTGCCTCTTTCTCTTCTTGTGATTTTGATGGTGGACCGGATGGTGGACCGGATGGTGGACCGGATGGAGG
>NYZH01000019.1 GCA_002687075.1 Methanobacteriota archaeon | reverse complement strand
CAGCTCGAGAATTTCCCATCCAATACTCAGTAAGAAAAACAATCTCCAACTTTGGAAGATGTATCGACTCGCATAAAACCAAATAAAAAAATGGCTAACTGAGTAGAGATTGACATAGGCCATGATTCTACCTCAAGTGGGAATTCCAATGGTGGACGTGCGCTCTCCTCGACTTAACCCACACACTTCCTCCATCCCGTTACCCCACAGCACCCATGGCTCCGAGTAGGGCTGCTCCGTTCCCGGCCTGACCTATTCCCCCGGCTATCCGATTCCTGTTTCCCTCCGGAAACAGTTCACAGCACCCGAGTCATGTGGGGGCGAGACATCAACGTCCGCATGCAGAAACCAAGGAGCCGCTTTCGCCGCCCAAAGGCGTTCAGCCCACCATGAAGACGATTTGTGGTACAGGGTACGCCTAGCTCCCCACCTATCCCATACAGCCCTAAGGTCAAATGTATTTGAACGATACCCAAGCGCGCTCCTCAATTCACTTCAGGAAGAGTTGTTTCTTCTTCATACTTTGAAGGGCATGAGGTTTTGATGATATCTGCCTCGAAAATATACTCTCCATCGATGTACCTCAATACGCCTTGAGCGTAGACAGTTCGGTTATCTCCAAGACCATTTGAGACTGATGCATCGATGTAATCGATAACAAGAGTGGAATCATCTCCATGAAGAATAAAGACACTAGCATTCGAGTCAATACTGCCATCGAGAACTTCACCTCGCAAAGCTATTTCTTTGTCGACATATTTCGAGGGGGTAATCATTACCTCGTCAACAGAGCGCGTTGGTTCAGGAGATTGAATCAAGAGGACTCCCAATAACCCCAATGTAATTGCTGCGCCCAAGAAAAATATCCGAACACGTCGTGAGAACATCGTATCATCTCTACGAATTTTGGCGGTGTGAAAAACCCACCGCTTCTTGAAGGCTTGAAAATCCGTGTTCTTTCAACTTCTTTTCCAAGCCCTTTACTATCGACTTTGTAAGCGACGGACCTTCAAACACAAATCCGCTGTATGCCTGCAATAAAGATGCACCTGCGCCAATCTTTTCCCAAGCGTCATCCACTGACGAAATTCCTCCTACACCAACGATTGGCCAATCTCCATCCGTTAACGAGTAAATCTGGTGAATTATTTCTGTAGAACGCTGCTGAAGAGGGGCTCCGCTAAGTCCACCTGATTCAGAAAAGACCTTGCTGTCGGAACGAGATACGTCCCCCTGTGAAATATCTGGTCGTTCAACTGTTGTATTTGTGGCAACGATACCGTCACATCCTGCAGACCGTGCTGTCTTCACTACTGCAAGTAGTTGGTCTTCAGTCAAGTCGGGTGCGATTTTAACTAAAATTGGTTTTGTATTGCTATCGGAATTTTCAGACATATCCTGATTAACTTTTTTACAAGCCTCGATGATTGATTGCAAAGCACTATCATGTTGCAGTTCTCGTAAATTAGGAGTGTTTGGTGACGAAACATTAACCACAAAAACGTCACAATAAGGCCATAGCCTCGCCATAGATGTTGCGTAATCGGTGGGTGCTTGTTCAAGGGGGGTCGTCTTTGATTTACCCAAATTTGCCCATAAAGGGATAGACAATGATTTTGATTTGGAAAAAAAGGTTTCCAGTTTGTTCGCAATTTTGGAACTACCAGGATTGTTGAAGCCCATTCGATTGACCAGTGCCTTCGAACGTGTTGCACGAAACATCCGAGGTTTGGGGTTGCCAACCTGTTCGTGTTCGGTAACGCCTCCAATTTCGATAAATCCAAGCCCAAGTGCATCCCATCCCTGTAGAGCCTCAGCCCGCTTGTCGAGGCCAGCAGCATTACCGAATGGATGCTTGTAATTCTGGCCAAAACAAAGTATAGAAAAATCTTTCCGTGGCCGATATATCAAGGAAAGAAGAGAACGAGTTACGGGATTTGAACTGAAAATGCGAAGCATACGTAAAGCTCGTGAATGGGCTTTTTCTGAATCTTGAAGTCGAAGGGTCGGCCGTACAAAGATACGATATCCGATGCCCATGCCATACGCTCCAATCGGTATCCTTCAAGACTTCCGCCCCATCGGAAAGAATATGCGCATTGACGAGCCTCTATGGCCAGTGGTCAGAGAAACAGCTCGTCAGATATTGAGAGTTGAGAATCTTGTACTAGCATTTCCCGATAGATGTGTCAAAGATTTTGAGAAACTCTTGCTCGATATGAGCGACTTCCAGCCAGCAAAAGTTACGTTTCCTTCGTACATTATCCACAGTACAGAAGACGTTAAAATTCATCAGAATTCGGCAAATAGCAGTGATGAAAGTCTTGTTGCATACATAGGACTCACAGAGCCTGAGATAAATGTACGCTGGGTTAAAATGAATATTGATGAAGGATGGGGAGAAATTCTCATTGCATGTCGAGAATTGCTTGAAGCAGGCTATCCAGGATGCATTGGTTGCGGTGGTCCTAATTCTGAATTGCCTTGGAATGAGGCAAAGAATAGAGCCAAACTGCCCTAAGCTAAATTGCATGGAAAAGGGTTCAGATACAAAGTATCTGATGTCATTGTCCAGTAGTGAGAGAGTTCAAGTAGCCTCGGCGGTCGGATGTTAAACCATGGGTGTCGTCATCATTGCCGAGAAGCCGAGTGTTGCTAACGACATCGCAAAGGTACTGGGTGCAAATTCCAAAACCGACACTCACTGGCATGGAAACGACATCATTGTTACATGGGCAATTGGTCACCTTTTGCAGTTAAAATACATGGATGACTATGATGAGGCATTCAAAGATTGGAGAAAAACAATCGATAGATTACCGTATATCCCTGAGAGCTTCGAGTACAAACCCATAGGTGGACGAGGTAAAAAGCAACTCACTGCAATCAACAAACTGATTAAATCAAAAGATGTAGATGAAATAGTCAATGCATGCGATGCCGCTCGTGAAGGGGAGTTAATTTTCCGTACAATTGTCCAGCATTCCAAAACCAAAACAAAGACTTCGAGAATGTGGCTACAATCCATGACGAAAGCATCCATTCAACAAGCATGGGACGAACGTGTGAGCGGTGAAGAATACAGTGCATTGCGCGATGCTGCATATTCTCGCTCAGAGGCAGATTGGATTATCGGAATGAACGGTTCACGAATAGCAAATTCCTTTCTTCCTCGCAAAAAGAACGAAAGAAGTGCAATTTCACTAGGGCGTGTTCAAACTGCAACATTATCAATGATTGTTCAACACGAACTGGAAATACTCAGTCATATTCCTTTGCCATTTTGGCAACTTGAAGCTGTTTTCAAATCAGAAGATGCACAATGGCTTGGTAGGTGGGAACGTCAAAATCATGTCGATAATCCAAATCAACCTGACTACAAACCCCATCGTATTATTGAAAAGTCCGAACACGATCGTCTCCTCGGAATTCTTGAATCAGGTAAAAAAGCGACTGTTAAGCAAAGTCAACGCGACTCAAAAGAAAAAGCCCCACTCAATTTCGACCTGACGACTCTTCAACGTGAAGCGAACAGTACGTTCGGATGGTCTGCTAAGCGTACGCTTGGTATTGCTCAAGACTTGTATGATAACCACAAACTGACGACATACCCCCGTACGGATTCTAGACACCTACCTGAAGATATGAACGAAGAAATTTCAAAGATTATTCGTCAATTGGGTGCTCAAGATGACTACAACACACACTCGACACGAATTGTCAATGATGGTATGAAAAACATTGGTAGAAATTTTGATAATGCAAAAGTGAGTGACCACTTTGCGATTATTCCTACTGGAAAGATTCCAGATACAAACATGAGTGCTGACCATTCAAGGCTTTACGACCTCATTGTTCGGACATTCCTTGCATCATGGCATCCTGAAGCCATTTGGGATGTACAGAAAAGAACCGCAACCATTGATGGAGAGCAATTTTCTAAGGAAGCACGACAGATCAAAACCGAAGGATGGAGAGCTGTTCGACCCAAGAAACAATCATTACCAGAGGGTTGGAATTCACTCCCTTCAAATCCTTGTGACGGTTCAGTTGAATCTTTTGAGTTCAAAGAGGAGCAATCCAAACCTAAAGGACGTCTGAAGGAAGCCGGCCTTCTCCGACTTATGGAGCATGCAGGAAAGCAGATCGATGATGAAGAACTCGCTGATGCTATGAAAGATAAAGGCCTTGGAACCCCTGCTACACGAGCAGACACAATCGAAAAATTGGTTGATAGAGGATATATTCAGAGGGCAAGAGGAGGAAGTATTAGTGCGACAGCTCATGGAATACGTATTATTGATGTTCTCAAGAAAATTCCTGTTGAGTGGATTACTTCTGCAGAAATGACTGGTGAAATGGAAGCTTCACTGTTACGTGTTCAACGGGGAGAGGAACCACGTGAAACATACATGAGTAATGTAATTGAACAAACGACGATTATGGTTGATCGGATTAAAAATCATGACCGCGCTGAACTCTATGTTAATGAACCATCAATAGGCAAATGCAGTATTTGTTCTGGAAGTATTATTGAAACCACTTTGAACTACCAATGTGAAAAGAATGAAGGGAGGGACAAAGGTTGCTCATTTGTGTTCTGGAAAGATACATCGGGTCGATGGTTTGACCAAACCACCGCGAAGCGTCTGCTGTCCGAAGGTCAAATTGAGAATCTCCATGGATTCTTCAATCGTTCAGGAGAACCCTATACTGCAACTGTAAAAATTTCGAAGGAAGGTAAAGTTGAGTTTGTTGGAGGAGGTGAATCTTCTTCTGACGAATCAGATGAAGAGGTTTGCCCCTGTCCTTCGTGCGACCAAGGGACAATTCGAATTGGTCAAACCATGTATGCATGTGACAATGACGATTGTAAATTTAGAGGAGTTTCAAAGGAAATGTGCAAGCGTCCGATATCCAAAGAAGAAGCCAAATCCATTTTGCAAAATGGTAAATCGGAACTTCTTGATGATTTCATTTCGCGGCATGGAAAGCCATTCCGAGCGTATTTGGTTGTTGATAAAACACGCGTTAAATTCGAATTTCCACCTCGTGAAGCTGCTGCTGATGCAAAGCGGTTCAAAGTGGTTGAAGGTGTAGTGGCCGTATGTCCGGTTCATAACGTCAACATTATCGAAACAGAAACTCATTATCAACCTGAACCTGGGTCAAGTGGTTCTTCACTTCAAATTGCTCGGGAAATCTCGAAACGAGAAATAACCCGTGAAGAAGCAAAAACCTTGATTGAGAAAAGGGAAATTGGTCCGTTTGATGATTTCATCTCAAAGAAGACTGGACGTCCATTTTCGGCAATTTTGTATCTGAAGAAGAATGAGTCTATCGGATATAGGTTTGCGAAGAGATAATCTTGCGAATTAACGAATTCTAGGGCGAAGATTCATGTTTAACCGATGGTTGTGAAGAGTTATGAAGCAGACCGATTGGGATGTTATCATTGTTGGCGCAGGTCCAACTGGTGGCCGTACTGCAACCCACCTCGCATCACTCGGGCACAGTGTCTTGATGCTTGAAGAGCATACAGAAATAGGCCGTCCATTTCAGTGTGCTGGCTTGGTCACCCCTAAGGCAATGCAAGAGGTTGGTTTGTTTGATTCGGTGCTTGA
This sequence comes from Methanobacteriota archaeon, assembly GCA_002687075.1. Lineage (GTDB taxonomy): Archaea > Thermoplasmatota > Poseidoniia > Poseidoniales > Poseidoniaceae > MGIIa-L1. Next base: position 14,576 of record NYZH01000019.1, on the reverse strand, counting down.
GGAAGTTGACGGTGCTCGAATTCATGGTCCAAGTGGAACTCTCGTACCGGTTGGAACTGACGGCAAACTTCGAACCTATGTAGTCTGTAGGAAAAAATTCGACCAAGGTGTTGTTCAACAGGGTATGCAAGCAGGAGCGACGCTGTGGCTTGATTCTCGCCCAACTGAAGCAGTGGTAAAAGAGGACGGTGTCGTCTTAAATGTCGAATCACTGGGGCAGGAAATAGAACTTACTTGTAAACTTCTTATTGGTTGTGACGGAGCACATAGTTGGACGCGACGTCATTTCAAAATGGGTCGCCCAAAAGAAATGATGATTGGCTTTCAAGCAGAAGTACTTGGATATGATGGGAATCCTCGCTGGCTTGACATGTACAGCGGCTCAGAAATTGCCCCTGGATTTTTTGCATGGGTTATTCCGTCTGGCTTTGGAAGTCACAGAATTGGAGTTTGGTCAACGCCTGAACGTCTCAATGGCAGAAGTGTTGAGCAGTGTTATGAGGATTTGAAAAATCATCCTCTATGGAAGGAACGATTTGAAAATATCCACGAAATTGCAAGATTTTGCGGGCCTATACCCAGTGGTATGGTCAAGAAGACCGTTCGGGATAGAGTTCTGCTACTCGGGGACGCAGCCGGCATGGCAAAGCCAACGACTGGGGGTGGAATAGGCCCAGGATTTCAACAAATCAGTGGCATACTCAGTCGATTAAGTGAAGCTATTCTTTTAGATAACCTGTCCGAAAAAGCCCTCACAAAAATTACATCAAAGCATTTCAAGTTCATGAAAAAGGACCAAGAAAAAGCACGTAAATTGAGAAACCTGCTTGTAAGCGATGTCATAGACGGTGAACTTGACCGGCATTTTGATAATTTTGCCAAACCTGAAGTACTTGATTTAATTAATGAAATTGGCGACATCGAGAAACCAGTCCCACTCGGTCTTGCACTCATCAAAAAGGTACCAGCATTTCGTAGGCTTGCATTAAGAGCAGGTTCGAAACTTCTCTTTCGATAGGTTGTGATGAGATTTCTAAACTACAACTTGAACAAAGATCTCGTTACCCTCCCTTTGAATCACATCGCTTCAATCCATCTGAGTTGCCCATCGCTACCTTGAGAAAAACACTCTCGAAGGCTCCACGTGAACAATTGATGGAGACAATATCTCAAATGTCTCCAAGTTTTCGACTAGGTAATGAAGATTCATGGCTGCTCGAGCAAAGGTATCTTATTGACGGAAAGGAAATTGATGACTCGGAATTTGAACGCTCAAAGCATGATATAGAACAATCATCCCCTCCACGAGTTGTTTCCAAGCAACGCAATGGCTGGTACCTCACTCCGAACCCAATTCACTCTGCTGTTCGACGTTTTATTTCCAAAGCGGTGGTTATCTTGTTGCTCGCACTTGGTTATCTCTTTATTGAGCCGATATTGAGTTCATTTGGAATTCCGGGTATTGGAACTGGAACGATTCGCATTGGACTGCTTGATTACCCTTTATTAGCAGTCATCATTGTTCCCCTCCTTTTTGCACCTCTAGCACTGAGAGTGGGAGCGAATTTTGCAGACTTGGTACACCAACGAAATTTTCTACGTAGCGCACCAAGTGACCCGATAATTACGCTACTCCAATCGCCTACGGCCGGAAAGGCATTGCATATCGATGTTCAGTTTCCTGAACGTCGAGAAGATTGGGGTGATATCATGTTGACTTGGAGGGTAGGTGCTCTACCCCCTGCAAGGGAAGTCGTGTTCCAATCCTTAGGTGCAGAAATATCGAAGCAACCACCACCAGGATTGACGACTGAACTACCCCATCACTGGGAAATTGGGTTGGATGATGGAACTGGTGGTGGAGAAGAGGCACCAATGGAGCATCAAGAAGTTCGTGGAGGCCTATTCCTTCGACCGATGAGAAGTATGGAGTTCGGAGGACAAAGTCCGATAAATGATGGAGAAATTGTGCTTGAGCCACCCCAACTAAGTTGGCCTGGAACAGTATCCTCTGAATTAATCCGCATACATTGGGAATTAATACTTCGAATAGAACGTGAGAAAGGTGGACCACTTCTTTGGGTTCAACCACTTGAAGTTGGACATCCACTTGAAAGTGCAGTTATCGATTCAATTCCAACAAATGATGGCCGAACAGAATCTGACACCTTTTGATTGGAAACATTCAAGTCTTTTATATTGCGTCTTTGAATCATGGAAAGTAAAGCATTGCATGCAATTATGCTGGTGGGCTTACTTTTAGTCTCAGGGTGTATAAGTTCCGTTGATACAGAAGAAGAAGTTGTAAATGACCCTACGTCATCCCTCGTGACGTTAAATGCAGAATGGGGATTGATACCGGATAGGATTCAACTCGATGGAAACCCAATTCAAATGCTTGTTAACATCAACAGCGATAGTGAGGAGTGGTCAGGTGAACCGATAATTATTACACCTGAAATCACTTCATTACGTGAATACAATTGGACGAAAGTCTCATCGGGCTACCAATTAACTTTCTACCCACAAAGTATTGGTGATTATGGGGTTCAAATTCAGTTTGAAGCATCCAGTGGTTTCGAATTTTCAGAGCCGGTACCTGCAACTCTTGTACACACAATCAAAGTGATTCCACCTGAGGAAGATGCACCAATTCTTTCAGCACCAACCTCAATCTCACTTGACGAACCCACCGTGGTTTGGTTAGAAGGTACCTTGACACACGCTTTACTCGATTCATGTTCACTCACTATTGCAGTTGGCGAAGAGTCAATACTTACTGGTAATATCAAATCTGATGGGACATGGAAAGCTCTTGTCGACTTATCAGATTATACTCAATCACTTGAAATTCAAACCGTTGCTGAATGTGGTAAATTCACCTCAAAAAGTGATACAGTAGTTACTCAAATCCTGCTGGAAGATTCTGGAGATGATGCAGATGGTGATGGAATTCAAGATTCAGAAGACTCATGTCCGAACGGCTACGGTGTATCAGATGGTTGGTCATCTACCGCAGCAAGTGACCAAGACAACGATGGCTGTCATGACCTTGAGGAAGACCTCGATGATGACAATGACGGAATATTTGACGAACAGGACCTTTGTCCTACATCATTTGGTTGGTTGAGTACGCCGGATGCGGATTACGATTCAGACGGCTGCCATGACACAGTTGGCGATGATGATGATGACAATGATGGAGTTAAAGATTCAAATGACCTATGCCAAACAGGTTTACTTGGATGGAGTTCAAGTACATTTAGCGACTGGGACAGTGATGGTTGTTCGGATTTCGATGAAGACCTCGATGATGATAACGATGGAATCTACGATACTCTCGATTCTTGCCCAAAGGGTTTGACTAACTGGGTAAGTAACACTTCAAGTGATTATGATTCTGATGGCTGCGCAGATTTAACTGAAGATTACGATGATGATAACGATGGAGTGATGGATGTCAACAATACTGGAAGCATCCTTGATGTCTGTCCAAAAACTCCCATAAATGCTACCGATATCGACGAAAATGGTTGTGCTGCAATTGAAAGGGACACCGATAGTGATGGCGTAAATGATTATGATGATCAATGTCAAGGGACTCCTTTGGGTTTACAAGTCAATAATTTTGGTTGTGCTGATCTTGACGCAGATGGCGTCTATGCAAATGTGGACAATTGCCCTGACTCTCCAACAAAATGGACTATTGACGAACAAGGTTGCGCCGTAGTTCAAACCCCTGTTCCATGGAGTACAGCTTCATCTCTCACTGGACCTATGCAAATTGTTCCGCACTTTTCTGTGCCGACACTTGATGGGACGTTTTATTTTCAGCAAGAATGGACTGGGTACGACACCTACTATTTCCTCTTCAAATATACCAATTCGAATGGAAACTCAAATTCTGCAACTTGGGGGCAGAATCCAGGAACATTCATTCGCTCATTGCCAAAGAATGTCCATCTCTTTTACGGTTCGTTTGACGCAACATACCACAACGATGTAATCGAAAGAAAAAATGCGGTAGAAAATGCACTTAATCCCTCTGAAGAGATTGAGTGGAATGGACGTATTCACTACATTGACCAAAGGGCCAACAGCATTTCAGGCGGACTAGGTCAAATGATTGGTAGTTTCAATTCACCATTTTACATGGGGATAGATCGTTTTCAAACTGCTCGTGAAACTGGCTCATTGTCGGCTTGGACAAGTTCAGGTACCGACCCGAAACACCTCATCCATGAGCCTCATCAATGGAATGCAGAATTCCCTGTTGAAATTCGCCGAACAGACAGTTCAATTGAAGAAGTGACTCTTATGGATTTTCAGCGACATACTGGTGGATGGGGTGCTGGTAGAACCTCTACAATCAGCGCTGAGTTTCCAGACAATGTGAGTCAATACGACACTTTGGAGGTGTATCACGAGCATGCTTGCTTTGAACGCTCAAACAGGTACCAAAAAAGTGATGGTTCTGAAGGTGGATGTCATGAATGGGATTACGAAACGAATCTGCAAATCTGTGAACGAGGGAATTCGTCCTCGTGCGGTACTGAATTCATGAGATGGATCACGACGTATGGCCGTGAGGGGAAATGGCTGACAGATATTTCACCTTATCTTTTCATGCTTGAAGATAATGATAATCGAACATTCAAATATCGAGGTGCGAACAAGGGTGACTTGACCATCACTCTTCTGTTCAGCAATTGGGGTAGTGACATCCGGTCGAAGGATGCCGATTTTGCATTTACAGGTGGTCAATTTGATGGAACATACAACAATCTTTCTAAGTATACACGTGACCTAAACTTCACTGTACCAGCATGGGCTGATAAGGTCGAAATTGTTGCTACAATTACCGGACATGGATTNGGTAAGGACAATGCGAATTGTGCTGAATTTTGTGACCATGAGCACCACTANTCGATGAATGGTTTTACGACATATGAGTGGCACCCAATCGTATATTCAAGTGAGGGCTGTGAAAATGAGGTGCAAAATGGAGTTGTCGCAAANCAGTATGGTACGTGGCCATATGGTCGTGCTGGATGGTGTGCAGGCCAAGATGTGAAGCAATGGACATTTGACATCACAAGTTGGAGCGATATGAACGGAGGAGTCAACCACCTCATCTACCGAGGTCTTTACAATGGACAGGAATATGTGCCTTCTGACGGCGTTGGTAACGGTCAAAGAAACATCCACGCAGAAGTTTGGGTTGTGTATTATGATACGATAAGCGGAACCTCAGATTGAACAGGTGGTGGGGCTTGTAGCTCATCAACGGGATGACCGCAAAGAGGAGTATCCAACATGACATAATCACTGTCTCTACGTTGCGGCTGAAAACCTGCTCTCAAAATTACATTTTGTAGTTCAATTTCCGAAGCATTGAATTTGGTGGTGCCGGATGCCGAAACGACGTTCTCTTCCATCATTGTCGAGCCTACATCGTTAGCACCGGCAAATAAGGCCATTTGCGCAGTTTTAATTCCCATTGTGGGCCATGAGGATTGAATGTTTGGAATACTGTCAAGGAATAATCGTGATACTGCAACATGGCGAAGATACTCTGTTGAACCTGCACCTAGCTGAATTTTGTTTTGCCCTCTGTTGCGACGACCGAAACTATTGACCTCAAGTTGGACTGGCCAAGCGATGAAAGAAGTAAATCCGATTCCGTACTTTTCGAGTGAAGAATCTTGCAAGTCACGTAGTCGAGACATATGCTCAACCCTTTGTTCCAATGTTTCACCAAAACCAATAACGTTTGTGGCACTGGTAGTCAAACGAAGAGATTGTGCCTCTTCCATAACGCGAAGCCAATTCTCGGGTGAACCTTTTTTCGGAGATACATCCTTACGGACTCCTTCAACAAGCATTTCTGCCCCACCACCAGGAAGTCCATGCATTCCTGCTTCCTGAAGCCTCTTGAGTACTTCAAGAGTGGAGAGGTTGCTTACTTCGGCAATGCCTTCAATTTCGATGGGGCTAAAACAATCAATCGCAATTTTTGGATGAAGATGACGTATTTGAGTAAGCAAATTTTCATACCATTCAAATGGTAAATCTGGGTTAACTCCACCCTGCATAAGAATTCGAACACCGCCGATATCTTCTAATTCTGCAATCCGCGAAGAAATCTCTTCGATAGTTTGTGTGTAGGTTTCAGCATGACCCGGAGGGCGGTAGAATGAACAAAATTGACAGTTAATTGTACAAATATTGGTGTAATTGATGTTACGGTCAATGAGATACGTCACTGTTTGTGCACCATGCATGGCATTTCTACGTTGATGGGCTGCATTCATCAAAGAGTGGAGAGGNGCGTTGCGNTACAATTCGACAGCCTCAGCCTNNGATAGACGCAAATCAATTGCAGTTTCANTATCCCACAATGCTTGNCTTTCTAATATTGAACGCCATTTCATGATTACACCTCAAAATGGTTGACAGGTTATGGATTCGATTTCTTCAACGGTCTTCGGACACGATGATGTCAAGACGTCCGGTTCTCCCGAGGTAACTAAAACATCATCCTCTATTCGTATACCAATATTGGCATAGCGCTCAGGGCAGTCGACATCAGGACGCCATGCTCCGAAATACAATCCTGGCTCAATAGTCAAACACATACCTTCTTCCAAGAGGCGAGGCTCNCCGTTTGGTTTGTAGATTCCAACATCATGAACGTCCAAACCAATCCAGTGGCTGGTATTGTGCATGTACCATTTACGAAGGTCACCATGTTCCATATCAAGGGCTTCTTCGACAGTTTGATTCGTGATGCCAAGACGAACAAGACCTTCTGCCAACACTTTGCGTGCAGCATCATGAGGTGCAGTATACGGTTGACCTACTCTGCAACNATCGATTGCTGCATATTGGGAATCAAGTACCAATTGATAAATTTCTTTTTGAGCATCTGTAAATCTACCGTTGATTGGCCAAGAACGGGTAATATCAGCAGCGTAGCCTCGGAATTCCGCACCCGCATCAATGAGAATTATTTCTCCATCCTCACAAGCATCATTGTTCTCCTTGTAGTGAAGAATTGTTGCATTCTCTCCACACCCTACAATCGAAGGATAAGCCCACCCTGATGTCCCTGCATAAACAAAAAACCCCTCAATAGTGGACTGGAATTGATATTCCATACGACCTGGTTTCGAATGCCGCATTGCAGCAATATGTGCATAGCTGCTCACTTCTGAGGCGAACCGCATTTGGGCGATTTCATGTTTAGATTTTCGTAGGCGAAGTTCAGCAATACGAGCGCTTGGGTCTTCGATGGATACTGGACCGGAACCAAAATGCTGTCTTGCCCGATCACGCCTGTCAATGGATGTTCGAATCAAACTATCTACCGCCGATTGAATACCCGTTCGCAAGAGTACTCGGTTAGATTTTTCGATGAATGAGGAGAGAATATTTTCAAGTTCCTCAACGGAATAGGCTTCGTCAACTGGCCAATTCTCCTGTGCTCCTTCAACACCGGGACGACGTCCCTCCCAAATCTCCTTCAACGTGTCTTTAGGTTGAACAAACAACGCTGAAACCCAACGACCTTCGTCGAAACGTAAAGTAAAGACTGCCTCAGGTTCAGTCCACCCTACGAAGTAAAGCATATCGCTCATTGTTCTGTACGGGTGATGAACGTCGTTTGAGTGAATTGACTCTTCAGAAGCGCAGATAATGAATAGGTCATCAGTTCGCAATTGGGATGAAATTCTTTGTTGACGATTACGATATTCATCATTAGGAATCAGAGCTGGTTTTGGCCCAATAAAAGCCATTGCCGCTTCGTTCATGGTACCTCCACTCGCCCAACAGTATTCAACAATTGCATAAAAAAAATTACATTTCATCGAACTCAAGTTCTTTTTCAGACTTATTTTGAGGATTTTTGGTCCATTTCGGCACCGATGTTTGTTGACCCTTACCACGAGCAATGTAAATGCTCAGAGAACCGCCTATGAAAAGTGAAATCACAAAAGAAAGAACAATCAATTCTCGATTGACACTTTCCGGATGTGCGATTGAAGAATCTTCTATGTTGAGTTGAAATTCTAATTCACTAATTGCGCCATTGTCATCCTCAATAACAAGACGCACATCATAGATTCCTTGACCACTAAATGAACTTGAATTGAGAACTTTGCCATCGGTTGATAGTGGAATACCATTGACAAGCCATGTAGATTTGAGTGTGTTTATATCGTTTGGCGAGTCAGAACTTGAACTGCTGTTCAGTTCCCAATCATCATTCAATTCGACGACGATGCTAGAATTATTNGAAAGAATGAGTGAATCCAATTCGACAATAACATTTGGAACCAGATTTACAACCTCAAACTGATGAGTTGACTGGAGTAGTCGCCCTGATGTATCACGGACCAAGAGTTCGACACTCCATTCACCGGGCGTGTCTGGAGTAATAGTAATCATAGAGTCAGAGATGGTCTCATTGGTTGAAAGTGCCCTACGTGACCCATCAGGTTGAACCAGTGTCCATGTCAAAATATTGTCACTGCCCTCATATCCATCGTCTATACGAGCAGAAAAAGAGATGTTTTCGTTTTCATAGATAACAGGTGTCGATTCAGATAAATCATTCAANTTCAACACATCACACGATACTTCTACAAGAGGGAGATTTTGGTCGATGAGAAGAGAAATTGTTTCAACATTTGATGAACGCAAAAATTTGTCCAAGACCGTGATTTCAAATTTCCAAAACCCGTCTGAAAGTTCAACAATTTCAGGCTCTAAAACTAGGACAATCTCGCCGTCTAGAATGGAGAAACTAAATTCATTAAATGACACCAGTGGGTCCTTACAAACATTATTGGGAGCTATGCAGACATCCAACTTAACAATAATTTCATCAAGACTTGTTGGGGGAACTACAACTGGAATAGTAATACTTAGAGAATTGTCCGCTAACAAGAAATCATACAAACTTGATGATTCATACATCAAATTCACCGGACGAATGTATGGGGAGTGATTGTAGGAACCGATATAGAAAATTCTGTTGTTGTGCGGAGATAAATGCTGATCTCCAACTTGTGAAACTAGAATTCGACAAGTACAGTCGTAATTTGAGACGTTCAATCGAAGCGTCCACTCCCAGTGACCCTCTGAAATACTGGACACTGTAGAGAGTTTTCCAGACTCCAGAACTATTTGGTTAGCCGTAAATATATCAATTAAATACCAATCGTAATTTTTTAGAGCAGTAGTTGAAGAACCGTTTATGTAGAGCTCCTCCTCAAAAGCCATACCGTCAAGTTGCTCTATTGTGATAGATTCGGACTGATTCGTCGAAGTAGCATTCGTGTTTGAAAGAAAGAAAACTTGAATCAGCAGCATGGCCAAAACCAAGAGGCTACGGCTCTTGTTTGGTCCCATGGTGGCTCTATTCTTGGACTAAACATCAATGTTGGGCCGATTTGTTCGAGTACAACACTAGTTTGCAAAGGGATCACAGAGTTCACCTTGACCAGGGAAACTGGTCGGGTTTCTCGGGTTCGTGTCCCACTTAAATTCACAATAGTTCACGTGACCATCGCCATCTGTATCGACGGTTCTGTCGGCAGGATCGAATGGATCAAATTGGAAGTGATATTCCCAACCAGTTGCCATTCCATCGTTGTCATGGTCTTGGTAATAGACTTCGGGTCCATCATTCCAATCGTCACCGTCAGTATCATTGGATATCGGATTCGTACCGTTTTGTTTTTCTTCAAAATTCGTGTAGTTTTCCAAATTGTCGTAAAATCGTTTTCCATCGGGTGTATCGGGGTCGATATTACAATCTGAATTTGTAGAATCATTGTAACCTGAACAATACTTTTTGATTAAACCGGAGCGGTTGAGGCCATCATTATCCGGGTCCTCGTCTCCGTCCATAATTCCATCTAAATCGCTATCTGGCATCGATGGATCCATAACTCCACGTGCGCCATATGCATCTATAGTTCCTTGATCAACGAGGCCACTTTCAAGAGCTAAACCAGAATAATAGACCTCCCATCCATCTGGAAGATTGTCCGAGTCAGTGTCATCATCGACGGGGTTTGTATTCCATTTATCGGGAGCTTCTGCGCCATTCGCTAGTGAATCATTGTCGACATCAAAGGTGTCGTCTTTGAGTGAATCCAAAGATGGGTCTAGGGCCCATCTTCCGTTGCATTCACAGAAATCATTGTAAGGTACTGAGAAACCGGTTAGATTCATTTCTGACACTTCAAACTTCTTTTCAATAACAAATCCGCCAAGGTTATTTTGCCATACATACCCACCAGGTTCCATCGAACAGTCGTTGTTTTGTGATGGAACGCAACCTGGACGTATCCATGTTGATTTAGCAACCCAAAGGCTATGTGAGTTGGTATTTTGTTCTGCAGACTTTACCTGCATTTCCCAACCATCGAGCATTCCGTCCCCGTCAGTATCGTTAAGCAGAGGATTTGTCGGGTTTTGAAATGGCCTAGGGACAAAGAGGACTTCNTTTCCATCGACTAAACTGTCATTATCCGTGTCTGNATTGTTCGCATGNGTCAGGAAATTATCTTTCCCAGCAATNACTTCTTCACCATCTTCTAGTCCGTCGTTGTCGGTATCAAACATACATGGACTGGTGAAATACGCAACACCTTCCCATGAATAGCCAGTCAATGCTTCAATCTGGTCAGATTCGCCATCACCGTCGGTGTCTGGATTGGAAGCATTCGATCCACTCGAACACACATTTGCAAATTCATCATAATCAGAAAGTCCATCTTCATCAGTGTCGAACAATCCAGGGTCTGAAGTGACCCATGTTTTTACAACTCCATTGTTAACGACAAGAATTTCCCAGCCCATAACCTCAATACCATCAAGGAGATTATCTCCATCAGTGTCTGGATTGAGAGGGTCAGTTGAACGACCATCGGTTATCCCGTCACCGTTTCGATCCCGAGCATTGTATTCCATGAGATTGGTAAACTGCTCCTCCGGCTCAACAATTTCCATCCACTTGAAGAGACGCGAGTCAATGGATTGGCCAACAGAAACATCGATTTGGTATACATATCCCGAAACTGGCGCAGTCATTGCAACGGTTTGCTTCTGGCCCCCAGCGAGAGTAATTTGGCCACGAGCTACAGTAGAATTGGCCTCCACCCAAGCATCTTTGACAACATCAACGCCAATAACAATTGTTGTTGTATCAAGAGTTGAATAATATACTCCACCATCGCCATCGACATCCCACCCATCACGGTCGGGGTCAAGGTTTCCATTGGAACCGTCTCTTGGATGGAGTCCGTTGGTCGATTCCCAGCCATCAGGCATGTCGTCTTGGTCAGAATCAAGAAGCCATGGCGATGTGAAATTTTCCGGTCCAAATGATTCTGCAACAAGATATTCTTCATAATTGTTCAAACCATCTTCATCCCAATCGCCGTATCCATCGGATGCATTCGATGGGCTCAAGGTATGCGTCGAGAGTATACTAGCAGTGACAGACTTTGAAGGATGGTCAAGCGAATTTGAGTAACAATACTCAAACCCGTCGGGCATTCCATCGCCATCGGTATCCCAATCAGAAGGACCATTCAAGAGACCGTCACCATCCATGTCTTGTAGGAACCATGAATTATCAACTCCGGCGTAGGGTGATGGGCGAGTAATCGGGTCCAAAAGAGGGATGTTGCAGTCTTCACCGACACCGGTGAGCAAGGTAGAAGTTAGATTTCCAATTTCAACAATATCGTCAAGCAAGTCCATGTCGGAATCTCTTGCAGTCGGGTTCGTACTGTAGGTTTCTTCAAGGAAATTAGGAAGTCCGTCCTCATCAAAATCCAAGACCATATCGCANGAGTGGNATCCAATAGGGTTGGCGAGTTCTTGCCAAGTAGGGAGTGTATCGGATGAGTCATAGAAAGNCGATAGNCTATCTTCNGTACCTTGGTCAAGCAATAANCAATCCCAGTTTGCACTGAGTGGATTGAACAAAGTCAATTCTCCACCATCAGGTGTTGGGACTGCCANCTGNTANANTGACTCCCAGCGGTCATTCAAACCATCGTTGTCTGTGTCGGAACGTTGCGGGTCAGTTCCTAGTTCCTGCTCTTGCTGGTTGGTAAGTCCGTCGTTGTCGGGGTCGCCGTTCGGCCCTTGTTCAGGATCTGGCCACGAATCTGATTCATTTTCGATACTTGCATCTTCAGTGCCTTCTGATTGCGATGGTTCTTGGATGAGATCTTCAGATTCACCATTATCGAGTGGATTTAACCCGTTTGCNACCTCCCAACCGTCGCTCATACCATCAAAATCNGTNTCAATCANTTCAGGGTCTGTGCCGTATTGAGTNACTTCAAGAAAATCAGCAAGACCATCTCCGTCGAGNTCTTCTTGGGAACCAATAGAAGTGCCGGAACCAATCAAATCATCCTCTACTGCACTTTCAAAACCACCCAATCCTTCACTGGTTTGGAAGTAGCCGGAAAATCCAACAAAGAGCGAGCCGAAAATTAATGTCGAAATGATAGCAGCATAGGCCATTTGATTGTGATTAAGAGACATTTCACTCACCGAGCACTACTGTGCTAAGTCGTCGACTCAGTGCATGGGTTATAGACCTTAACTCTCAATGTGCCAGTAGAATTCATTAGAAATCTAAACTCTCCGTCAAACATATGACAAGAAAGAAGTCATTCGGACTCTCCAAAAATCCCCTTCTTTGTGCAGTGAGACCTTCGCCTTTTTTCCGTATCCACGTTGCCAAAAAGCCAACAAAAAACCGACTAAAAAGGGAAAATGTGGCGATGGAGAAACCTCAAACTCAACTCCTCCCTGCTCATCAACGGATGTGAAGGAATTTGGTCGACCAAAACCGAAAGGTTCCAGATACGCCTCAGAAAGCCGTTGCCATGAATCGATGTCTTGGATATAAACTGGCACCTCAGTTTGAGATACCATCTGATGTATAGAGAGGCAAATGAGTACAAATGAAACACTGTGNGATGATGAAATNNCCTCNGGAAAAGACCACTCTTCTGACCAAGATGGTTTCGGAAGGATNCCCTGANATGACAGCACATCAAAAAGTCGAGCAAAAAGTCCAGATGGAATCAAAAAACAACGCTCACCTGCATGCGACCACCCCAATTTCAAGATTTCAAGGTCAAGTTCCAACTCTCCAACATCACTGCTGGATAACTCTTGGGTATTCCAAAAAAAACTAGGTTCTGGAGGTGATTTATCGATCGTATTTGGAGATGGTTCAAAATCAAGTTCAATATGAGTATTGCTCAGTTGTTGCCACTGGATTCTTTGACGATTTGAAAGGATATGTTCTTTGGCAACAAGAGCGAAACCACTGCACAAAGGCGCCATGAGGTNGGATGAAATTCTCGACTTGGCAATGTCAAAATCCCCCCAACCAAGCATTTTCCACCTTCGGTTNACAATGTCTCTATGGCGCTTTTTTTTCATGAACCATCCAACATCGAAAAGAGAATTCTCAGAAACCATATGCTCTTCTTGATCGGCGGAACAATTCATTAATTTACGGCCCAATGGAACATTGGCCATAGTNTCCAATGCATTCCACCACAGTTGNAAATGGGANATATTCCAAATCATCCAACCACGCCTACTTCGGTCTCGAATGGAACCNTCACTCGCCAAACAGAANTCCGCCCTTAANNTNGAATACAACTNATGTGAATCGNTNNTNNATTCGTTGGTTACGGACATTCGAAGTCCTCATAGTGGATATCCAGTTCGGTTTTCATCATTGAAGCAGTATCGAATGGTTTGAAATTGTGATTTGAGTTGAGCGACATGTTTCCGAACTGAATCTGTATCTTCTCCATGAAGAAGAACACGTGCATAGAGTCGAGCTACTTCTTGCATTTCAAGCGGACCCATTCCAACCCTTGTCAACTCTTGAACGCCAAGTCGTAATCCCGATGGCGTCATGGCCTTGGTGTCTCCTGGCAGCATGTTCATGTTGGTTATTATTCCAGCTTCTTCTAACAGATGTGCTGCTTTAGCACCCGCTCCAGAATCGGTATCACCGTGTCGAGTTAGTACTTGATGAGAGGCAGTGTACCCACGTGATTCTGCTAAGACATCGAAGCCCTCTGCTGCTAGAGCCGAGGCAAATGTTTGAGCATTTTTTACGATGTCCGTTGCATAGGCGTTACCGTATTCTTCAAACTCTGCCAGAGCAACAACTTTACCAGCAACATGGTGCAAGTGATACGATGAACAAACACCAGGGAATATCGCAGTATTGAGTTTACGTTGGAACGTGGAATCTTCACTTGAAGACAACAAAAATCCTCCCTGAGGGCCCGGGAATGTTTTGTGGGATGAACCTGTCATCACATCTGCACCTTCTCTCAATGGGTCTTGAAAGCAGCCACCTGCAATGAGACCCAAAACATGAGCGCCATCGTACATAACAGTAGCTCCTACTTCGTGGGCTGCATCAGCAATTTCTTGTAACGGGGTTGGGAACAAAAATACCGATTGACCAATTAAAGCCACCTTCGGTTCAATGTCTCCGATTA
>NYZH01000018.1 GCA_002687075.1 Methanobacteriota archaeon | reverse complement strand
CATCGAATAGTGTTTTGTCGAGGGTACAATCGATATCAACATTTGGCAATTCATATCCTGCTAAATAGAGGGAGTAGGATTCATTAGGATTCTCGCTGGATGTTAAGATAATCTCTTGATATGAATTGGTCATGGAAATCAAAATCTTGTTTTCTGATACAGTGAATTCTGAATTGCTTTGGAGTTGATTTGCTGATTCAATATTGTTCATGGAAATTTGAATCTCTTTTCCAAACGATGCCTGTTGAACAGGTGATGAGTCAAAGGCAAACTCACTGATTTCTACCTCAATGTTTAGCAATTGAAGCCCAAGACTGGGGTGGGTAATTTCCAGTGTAGCCAAGAATCGTTCTCCATTCCAATTCTCACCGGGAATGAGATTGAGTGGAATCCCAATGACTTGATTCGGAGCAACCACCATTTGGCTAGGTCCACTTGTTGTCCATCCAGTTGGCAAGTCGGCGACTCCAATTTGAAGAACTGCAACATCATTACCGTTATTTTCAACCCAGGCAGTCGGCATTCCTCCATTTTCATTGACTCTCCATACTCCTTTATGACCAACAGTGATATTTGGGGCATCTCCTACACGAATGGGGATATCTTGGATATTTGAACCGGAGCCATCAGAATCGCTAATTCGAATACGTAGAATCGAAATTTCACCTGCGAGTGCGTTTTCCGGTGGCGTCACGAATAGAGTAACAGTGGTAGATTCATCTGGGTTTACAATGTCTCCGCGATCTGGGTAACTGATATTCCATCCAGCCCCTGCCTTGTCAAAATAAGGAGCACGAGGCGCATTGCCGAGTTGTTCAACATTTAGGGTTAAGTTTTGACCTTCTGGGTCAATTGTTAGCGAAGTGTTGGCTAAGTTGAATCTCCACCCCGATACATGTTGAACCTCAAATGTAATGTTGAAGTTCTCAATCCAAATCTGATCGGAATAGACTGCAAATTGCATAAATGCTGTTGAATCGGCCCAAACTGATTCTGGTACTGTAAAGTTCAAGGAATATGCTGAAGTTTCATTCACCTCAAGCATACTTCCAACCATGATATCTGCAGTCCAAAGTGAACTATCCATGCCAGCATAATCGTATGTGAACGATGGAACAATTCGCAGTGTATCGTTCGCGTTTCCAGTATTCTTCGCGTTAAAGTTAATTTCGACATTTTGAGACGGAACTACATTCGAACTGTTTCCTGACGTTATGTTAATTTCCCAACGATGGTCGGGTTCAGCTTCGACAAACAGCGAAACAGTGTCAACTGCATTATCGTCTCCTAAGGAGGTCCAGAAAAATTCCAATTCAAATGGAGTTTGTGCGGGAACATCTTCTCCAAGCGTTACTTGAACAGTTGAAATTGTATATGCAAGGGAGCCCAAAGTTCGCTGTTGAAGAGAAATAAAATTGAAATCAACATTTGGAGCTATTGCCTCTCCAGCTATCGGGTGCGCTATTGCAGTTAGCAGGAAATCATCCTCCCCATTTCCAGGGTTTTCGAGCCTGAGGCGAATGTTTTGTGCTTCGCTCACATTCATCGAAATTGCAGAACTTGGCGTCTCAGGAAGAGGTTCGAGTAGAGTAGCGAGTGAGCGGTAAATCTGCAAGACTTGAAGAGAGAAAGTGAGGTTCGAGTGAGGTGCATATTCATCTGGCGCATTGAATACATGGCGGAAAGGAACGGTGTTTGGAGGTAACACCAATGAGATAGTTCCACTCACATAACTTCCACTCGGGCCGCTCAATTCGATCGAAGAACCGTTGATAACAGCGTTTCCACCTGAGCTCCACTCCCAACCCGATTGAATCATTTGAGCATCGGCCATACTCCATCGGAGATTTCCACTTGCAGGCAAATCTGCCTCGATTTGCCAACTAAGTGTAGCATTCGGCAGGCTGCGTGTATGAAGAGGCTCAACAGTGGTGGCAACTGCAGTGAAAGTAACGTCCAGGTTTTGACATAGGGTTTCACTACCGCTACCGATACAGAGTGTTAGCGTAGTTGATGTTGAATCCCCTAAATTTTTGGATGCAGGGACATCAAGATGAGCATACAGTTCGATATCTTCGTTCGGGTTAAGGGTTAGTGCGAAAATTTCCTCACCTGTTGCCGTATGTAGGGATGGAGAACCGCCCCAAGAAGTTGCAGTCCAGTCAATTGAAGCTGTGGATTCTTGTGCATTTCCTAAATTTTCCACCACCATCCATGCTTTGGCCACACTCTGCAGTCTGCCGAAACCATCACTTACACTTAGCCCAGAAGGTCCAGTCACAGAGAGTCCTCGTGTCCGCAGTACTTCCAGTGGCATGCGTATGTTTGTGCTAATTGCAGTATCTTCGTCGTATGAAATCGTCAAGTCAACAAAGCTGTTAGCATCTCCAAGAGCATCACTTGGAATACTTACCTCGAAGGAAACAACGGATGGTGCATTCGGAGTCAAAGTTTGCTGCAAATTACTTGCGTCTGTAGGGGTAAATGACCATCCCTCGGGAAGATTACTATCATCCCAAGAAAGGGTCCAGTCTGCGACTCGAGAACCAGTAGCAACCAATGTAATGTCAATAGTTTCAGTTGCACCAGGCGANACTCGAGTAACTTCTGACGGAATTTCAATTTGTGCAACATAGGGTTCAACAACGGATAATTCTACAGAAAAAATGTTGTTGTCTTCTCGGGATTCGGTTAGATTCTTGTTCACATCGAGAATCATCGTAACATTGTGAATTCCCAGTTCNGCATCAATTACAGNACTNAAAGTGANTGGTCCNCCTTCACCTGAAGGTGANACAGGTTCGACGTCATCAAATCGTTCTCGGGCAATTTCATTTCCATTGAGCATTAGAACTGCATCAAGAGAGTCATCGTTTTCAAGTGTGCCAATGTTTGAAAATTGTCCGGTGATGGTAACTTGTTGTCCAGGGTCCGGATTTGTAGGATTAAAACTGATTCCTCGCCCGTCGGCAAGCGGGGCAAAATCGGTCGCACTTTGGGAGACCAAAACATCCCCAATGAGAATGTCAAGTGTTCCATCACCATCCATGTCGGCAACTGCAGGTCCAGCCCACGTTCTGTGAGGGATTGCTAGTGGTGAGGACCATTGACTGTTGATGTCAGCAGATGCACCAGTATTTCCATCAAATGCCCAAAGACGTTGTCCAAAGGCTACGATAATTTCCGGCTCNTCACTNCCATCAATATCCATCCAGATTGGAGATGAAACTGCAATCTCGTCATTATCGTTTCCTGACCCTCTTTGCAAGTCACGAGTCCATTCTTTAAGGGGAGTCGTCAAACTGATGTCATGACATCCAACCATCCCCTTTCTGTTGAATGAAAAAGAGGACTCTGANTACCATGTCACCCAGCAGAGTCGGTCATGAATTCCATCATCTGTCGTATCGATAGGGAGGGGNTGAGCGTCAGCATANCCATTCTGTGCTCTNAAATTAAAAATTTCNCTTGTCGAAGTCAGTTCCATCCCCACATATCGAGCACCACTTCCACTTGTTGCCCCATTGGCATCAGTCGGGATGGTTAAGATCATTTCAGGAGCCTCATCATTGTCAAGTTGAACAATAACTGGACCGGGTAGGCGCAGGCGTGGAGAGTCTGAGTCGGAATCCGTACCCTGTATTGCTACTCTTTCCCAATCAAGCGAACCCGAGGAACCATCGATGCGCCAGATCCACATGTTTCCAGAATTCGAGTCGATGGTTGTCAACACGATTGCAGTTGACGAACTGTCAAGGGCGGTCCATGTCGGGTCTGAGGGATGTGTCCCTCGGTCCAAAGAGACGGCCCAGTCCGGCTCAGTTGGCACACTTGTAGTCAGTGAAAAAGAAACCACAGTTGGGTCATCTGAATTTTGGTCAACGAGTGCTAAAACGAGTTCTGGNACACCGTCAAGTTCTAGATCTGCAAGCAAGGGTTGAGTGACTGAACGATGATTTGATTGGCTGGTAGGAGGATGCGGACTTGTAATTCCTATTCTGTAGTCGCTATCACTGAAACTCCAAACTTTTTCGTTACTGTGGCCATTTTTTTGCCATCCAGACTCAGAACAGGTAATCTCTGGAGACCAGACTTCAATGTGAAGAGCGCTGGTGGTATCGTAGACAACAACAATTTCAGGTTTGTCATCATCATCAATATCATGGACAATCGGTGTTGAACGAATATCGTTTGTTTGGCCCAGCGAAACCTGCCATGCAATTTTTGCCTCATCTCCAGAAATCAAACTGAGCATAGACTCAGTTCCATCTGACCAAACGGTGACTCCAAACAATTCTCCTTCTCCACACCTTTCTTTTGCAGCATCAGGGGCAGATATGCTGCTTGAAAAGTCGGCGATAATAGAACCGTATGCATCAGCACTTTCNTCGAGTGCAACCCAGTTTACAATAGGGCTGTCGATAATCCCGTAAACCGAAACATTGGCCACATCACCATCTCCCGGGCCACCGTTTGGACCGTGTACTGGCATCGTTCCATTTCTTGTTGGAGTTCGAGCATATTGTCCCCAAGGTTGCTTTGTATCATCCCAAAATGTGGCTTCACTACTGGGCATGATATATTGCTCGTCACGAAGGTTGTAATGTGGCGATTCAAAGTTGACGATGAGAGGCGAAAGCGATGAGAAAAAGAACAACATGACCGGCAGAATCGCTCCAGCGATTTTGACGCCCTGATGCAATGTTCTCCTCGACATCGAACTGTAGGGGTGTCGGGGGGTTGTTATGGCTTATGGCGGTGTGCGTTAAAATAGTCCATTTATCGCCTGAATTTTCCTAATTCAGTTAAAGATTTGAGAGGAAGAATTTTCTTTGCAGTCACGCTTTGGTGGGCGACTGGATTAAATAGGGGTCGTCAGTGGCGAGAATGACTACGGTCGACTTCTCTCCCGAGGCAATGCCCATGAAGGACGGAATGGGATTNCCCACTCCTTCTTCTGTTGCCTTTTGAGAACGGCTAGAGGTGAACGCGATGTACAAAATAGTCACGAAGGAAGACACTATTCGAATTCCAGCAGAATATATGCGCAAGGGTGCTTCACTTAACGACCATATCGACAGGCTCTCTATGACCGCTTTCGAAGGTCGCTTCGACGAGGAAAACCGATTCATTCTCGTAACTTCTAATCACGAGCCACTCGGCCGTGGACGAATNATTCACGGTGATGGAGCAATCTACCAGAAAGTTCGATTTGATGCAGTGTTGTTCTGTATGGATGACTACGAAGTTGTCGAAGGCGCCGTTTCCGAAGTGAACGAATTCGGAGCTTTCGTCCGGATTGGACCAATGGAAGCACTTCTTCACAAATCTCAAATTATGGAAGACCAAGTTGAAGCAAATGTTGGGGCCGGTGTGATTCAAGGTCGTCAATCAAATCGTAGCATAGGTGTCGGAGATTCAGTCCGGGCACGTATTGTTTCTCTCTCGCCAGATACATCTGACCCACGCCGTTCAAAGATTGGGCTTACCAGCAAACAACCGGGTCTTGGATGTCACGACTGGCTTGGAGATGACGACGAACAGTGAGGTGAAATGTATGGCTAAGATTCCTTTTGCATGTGGCGAATGTCACTTAATTCTTGAAGACGGTGTTGACATGTGTCCCCGCTGCCCATCTGCACGACTATCCACGGAACACCAAGGATATGTCATTATCATGAATCCAACTCGATCTGAAATTGCTAAGCGATTGCAAATAGAAAAGCCAGGAAAGTATGCTCTGAAAGTAAGCATGCGCTGAGGAGATGAAAATATGGAAATAGTATCACGTAAAGAAAACAAGTTACTCAACCGAGTGGAAATTAATTTCCGCTGGCACCATGAAGGGAACGCCACTCCATCTCGCAAGGCAGTCATGGATTTGGTTAAGACTTTGGAACCAGGTTCCGACCCAGAATGCATTGTTGTGAAAGAATGCAATACGCGTTTTGGTCAACCTCTAACCACTGGTATGGCGTTTATTTACGGTGACGCAGAATCAATGTCCGTGGAACCGAAGTTTATCCACAAGCGNCACGAGCAATTCCGTTCNGGTTCTGCTCAACCAGCTGATGACGCTGCTTCTGATGATGGGGGTGACCAGTGATGGGTGACGGTCCGAAGCCGAACGCCAAGTGGTCGAAGTATTCCGTCTCTGAAGATGGGACCNTAACAAGAAAAGCAGAATTCTGTCCTGACCCAGGATGTGGGCCAGGGGTATTCCTTGCGATTCACAAAGATCGTAAATCATGCGGTCGATGTGGCTACACAGTCAAAAACGAATGACTGTTAGTTGGCGAGTAATCGTAAATCACTCAANATTCCTTCAGGGTTCCAATTGTCTTGACTCCATCGGACTCTTTGCNGGCCCATTTGGTCCACCAGCACGATTCCATTGGTATGNTCTATGTCGTAATACACTGAATGTCCACGNGCTAAGGTCGTGCTGTTGTTNGNTTCTGTAAGAACAATTCCTATTGAGAAATCAGTCCATACTTTTTCGAGTACAGCGAGATTTTCGAGGGTGTCAACGGTTGTTGTAAGGTGAGGCCAAGTCACATTGAAATCTTGCATATATTGAGTGAGTCCAAATGGTCCATCTCTCCAAGGGTCGACGGTAATCGATACGAAACTGGTATTGGTAAGTTCATCTTCAGTTAATTGCGAGTGNATCCATTTCATGTCTGATGTCGTAGTCGGGCAATGGTTTAGGCAATTTGTATAGATGAATCCGAAGACTACGACTTGCCCATCGAGGCTAGAAGAATTGAAGCGTGTGTCATTATNATCTTGNAAATTGAAGGGGCGATATGATTGTGTTGGATAGACATCATCTCCCTGAAAGACATCATTTTCGAGGGTACTCAAACATCCCGAATTGAGAAGGAATATGGTAAGAATGAAGATAAGTCTGTTCACTTCAATGCCTCAATCGTTACTTCGAAGTCCCCGATAGCATGCTGCACCAATCAGTACCAAAAGAATCCAAGTCGTATCCCAAAGGATTCCTTGAAGTTGATTCTTTTCTTCGACCGAATCAATCAGTTCTGGCATGTGTGAATACAGAGTTTGTGCAGCATTGCCGCCAGGTGGTCCGCCACCCCCNCCACCAGGGCCNCCGCCTCCACCGCCGCCTTGGCCCCCGCCTATGACTTGCGCATCAACATCAGCAACTCCATGGTAACAGAGAAGGAAATATGGGAATCCAATCATACCTACGGTTTGTCCATTCGTATCTGTAACCATTGTCGGGGACCCCGAAAGCGGAGTGCTAACATAATGGTAAATACCTTCTGGATATTCTGGTGTAGGGCCAAATCGACCGTTGCATTCGTCTAAATCTCCAGAACCAGCGACGTAATTCCAATCATCGATACCGTTGTAGCCTTGGTCACCTCCATCTTGTGTCCTTTCAATTCCATACGACGAAGTGATGGCCTTCAAGGAGGTTTGATCTTCATTGTAACCATACATTCCATAAATTGGATATCCATCAAATGCCCATCCGATAATAGGGCTGTGTTCATCACTCTTAATTTTGGAAGCATCGTAGTCTTCCATCGTCTCTCCAGCTTCAGGTTCCCAGTAGACACAATTCGCATCATAGTGGTAGTGAAAACCTCCTTGGCCAGCAGAGTGGCCTGTGCACCATCCCAACACAATTGGCTGGCGGTCTTCGTTGAAATAATCAAAATGCAGTGCAACAGCGTCACCTCCTGGTCCTTCTTCTGGTCCAAATATTGGAGCTCCATTTACCGACATGGCAACAGCCCCACGGTCAGGGACACATTCCCATCGACCTGCAGAGGCTGGGCAGTTGGTTGTATCATGACCGCCAGATGTATCGTTTACTGGATTGAGCGGGTAAGTGGTTGTGAAATCTTTTTCTGGAGCGCAGCATCCCATAGTGCTCAAGAAGTCGTGATTNGGAATCCCATTGCTTTCAACAATCATCTGATTATTCTGAACCGTTACCGATACATCACACTGAAACCATGGTCCTGAACCGCTTCCACCTGCGCTGNTNACNCCGTTTGAATTTGAAGTATATCCGTTTCCATCGCCGTTGTAGTCTTTGACCCATGGCCCTTGTCCGTCAGTACACAACCAAGAATCTTCAGGTGACCAATCGGGTAGTGAGCAACCATCAGCACCAACAACATCGCCAATAGGAGTGTTCGGACATTGGTCGAGTGCATCGTTAACACCGTCAGAATCAGAATCCCTTTGAGAGGGTGAACATCCATTTGCGTCAGCAACTTCTCCTGTGGGTGTGTTCGGGCAAGAATCAATCGAATCATTGATTCCGTCACCGTCTGAATCTTTTTGAGAAAGTGAGCAACCATCTTGGTCAACGGTCTCTTGTAAAGGAGTATTTGGGCAAAGGTCTGCATTGTTCATAACGCCATCCTCATCGTCATCTGTCTCTGATTCTGAACAACCTGTTGAATAAACTGGCTCACCTTGGGGTGTAGTGTCGCATTGGTCTGCCTCATCCAATACACCATCGCTATCCGAGTCCACATCTGGTTCAGGCGGAACTGGNAAATTCACTCGTACTGTTGTAGTCGAGTNGGAGAAGAGTCCACAATTCGCAATAATATCTCCATCAGTGTTGTGATACGATGTGTTCACTTGCATCGAATATTCTCCGGTCGAAACATTCGCATTGCCTTCTATGAGTCGAGCCGGGCTTTGGCCAAGAGGATGGTACTCAACAGTACAGGTTTCCGGATATGTGTGTAGCATGACTCCAAGAAGCGTTCCAGTAGTGGAATTTTCCTCAGGTTGAATCCACAAAAAAGTAATTGTCACATCTTCTTCAGCAGGGGGAGTAATTGTGAGAGTAGAGGTGGAAACATCACTTCTCAGGCCTTCGCTATCAACGACTTCAAACTGCAACAGCCAAGTTCCTGGCTGTGAAAGGAGAGTATTCACTTGGAATTCACCCTCTAAATTTGGTGNTCCTTGGATGATTGCTCCAATTTGTTCNAGNGAGGANGAATCAATCACTGCCATACTTACTTGCGTGGTTGAGACATTTTCATCTACGACAAAACCNGAAACACGAACACTGTTTCCGTCCCACGAAAAATTGAGGTGTTCTTGGATGAGAATTGAAGGTGGTGTGTTTACGAGAACAGCGTCATTTTGTTCTGGCTCATCCGAGTTTTGCTCATTGTCAGAATTTTCATCGCCAACAAGTAATACTGCTCCGGAACTGACCAACAGTAGAGCGAGAATTCCACTTAGTAGTGCTAACTTTGAATCCACATGTCGAATTCTGAACTAGAGTACTTAGTAATTCGGGTTCATTGGGAAATGATTCATCATTTACTGGTAGGTAGATTTGATGTAAACTCCGTTGTTTAACAACAAATGACACCCATGTTTTGAATGCACTCTTTGAACCGGTATCTCCGAGAGTTGAACTCGTTGAAAATCCGACTCGGTTAGAAGGCATTCTTCTCTCCATCCTGAGATGGCCCATCCATCGGAATTTGAATTCCATTCAGCATGCTGTACGACACCTTTGAGAATTGTTTGCTTCACAATTTCTTCATCTCTATACCATATCACATTTCCATCCTCATAGCAAAGAAGGTAGTTTTCCTTGTGAGAAAAAACAGAATCAACAATCCCTTCATAATCGACAATATCGGATTTGACGATTTCTCCGTTTAACGTGCTGTAAAGAGTGTAACCTCCGCCTCTTGACCAAACGCTGAGAAGTTCACCATCAATTGAGCAATCGACCACATCTTCGGCACGAGGAAGGTGCTTCAAATTGCTCCAAGTTGGCTCAGGCATCCGCCAAAGTTCAGTATCTTGATTGGTAAATCCATAAACTCCNTTTTTCCATAAAATTAAACAGAAGAGTTCATTGTTTCCCGACATTGCAAGAGGCTCAGAATTCAGCGCATGCGACCATATCACGCCCGCAGGGTGAGGTGCATCAAGTAGTGAATTGCTTAATCGAATCTCAGCCTTTTCTGGACCGTCTTCGAACTGTTTTCCAAGTTCAAAGGCAGAGAGACGTCCAACCAAGAGTTCATGTTCAATCCATGAGACTACGAGTNTGTCATCAACGATGACTGCATGCCGAATCGGACTTGGAAANGGTNTTTTNACATCGCCAACAGGATTGAGTTCACTATCGAGTGAAAGAAATTCACCATCAACACCAATGACCACAAAGCCCTTTTCCCAGTTTAATACTTGAGCAGGATGAAACGGTATTGNAGGGATACCAGTCTCGGGCATGACTAACGGTCTTCGTCACACTTTGTCAATACTCGTATCAGCGAAATTGAAATGTACATTCATTTTGCAAGTACCATGGACGGTACGGGAGTTGTTTTGATTGCAGTAAGTTCAACAGATATTGCGTCTACAAATCAATCCGATGCCCTCATGAAGTTATCAAAGTGGGAGGAACTTGACCCCGTTGAAGGTTATCCTGCTTACAAAAGGATGCACGCAAGAATATGGGTTCTTCCGGGAAGCATNTTGCGAGAAGACTTCCTNGNCNGTAGATGGCAACAAGTTACCGGGGAANCGGTATCAGAAATCGTCTTNCCATCACGTCATTCAGCTGCTAGTGGTAGGCCTTCACTGACTTTGCATCCAATCGGAGTTATGCAATTGGATAGCGATGAAATCCCACCTTACGGTGGAAAAGCTGGTGATGCCCCCCCTCCATCAACTCGGCTTGCTGCATGGTGGAGAGAACTTCTTCAACTGGCACCAAAAACCGATTTCGGTGAGTCGTTTGATTTTTCTCTTGAGGTCACACATCACGGCCCATGGGTTGAGGTTCCATCGCTCTTTATTGAAGTTGGATCAACCGAAGCAACATGGGGTCATCAGGGTGCTGCTGATTTTTTAGCTGGCATNATTCATAGAGGATTAGGACTTGATGGCAGCGANGGTTTGGGTCGTTGGGACCCTNTNCTGAACAATGGAGACCTNGTTTTAATTACCCTTGGTGGAGGTCATTATGCTCCNCGTGCAAATGCGCTCTCGCAACATAAATCNCTTTTTCTTGGCCACATGCTTGCGACTTATGCTCTACCGTTTGTGAAGCCTGNTGAGGAACATTTAGCACCCGCTGGGAATTGGAAGCAATCGATAAACGCNGCTTACCTTGCGACACAGAAATCATTTCCNAACGGTCAAATTATTTTTTCAATGGATAAGAAAGCGTTCAAAGGTTGGCAACGCCAAGCCATTCGTGAGCATCTTGCAACATTAGATGCTCCTTTACTTACCACCAAGGCAATACAATCACTTTTGGATGCGAAGAGCCAAATCCAGTAAAGGTAAGCCTCAAGAGTCCCCTCGACTGACATCAANTTGGTGAGTCTATGGTCGGCTGGTTTTCCAAGTCTATCGTCGCAATGACCATTCGGATGCCGAAATGGTTTGTTCGATGGGTCTCACGAAGGTATGTTGCGGGNCCCAAATTGGAAAATGCAGTCCAAATCATGAAGCGGCTTTCCAAAGAGGGTGCGTGTTTTACAATTGATGTACTCGGTGAGGAAATCTTGACCATTGAAGAGGCTGACTTCTTTTTGCAGGAATACATGAATGTCATTTCTGCTATATCGGAGCATAAGTTGGACGCAAATCTTTCGATTAAACCGACCGCTTTCGGTTTACTCATCGACGANAAAATNGGTATGAAAAATATCGAAAAATTAGTACGNATGGCATCAGAGCATGATCTGTTCGTACGATTGGACATGGAGGATCATCGTGTCACTACCGCCACAATCCAAGTCGTTCTTGACTTGCATAAAATTGGACTAACAAATGTTGGAACAGTCCTCCAAGGTCGATTGTTTCGAACCTTGGACGATATTAACTATCTCGAAACTGAACTTGGACCCGCAGCAGATTATCGCATCTGCAAAGGCATTTATCTTGAACCTGAAGAAATTGCTTACACTTCGTACCAAGACATTGTTGATTCGACGAATGCTTGCATAGATCGGATGCTTGAAGCCGGCTCTTACTGCTCGATTGCGAGTCATGACATTCCAGTTATTGAACATGCGAAGGCAGCTTTGGAAGGATTTGGTATGGGCCCGAACATTCCAGACCCAAGAAGTAATTCAGGNCCACAGCGTGATGCAAAAGGCCCTGGCTATGAATTTCAGATGTTACTGGGAGTAAGAGGACCGCTACGTAGGAAACTGGCTAAGGCGGGTCATAGAACACGTGTTTACATTCCATACGGTGAGAAGTGGTATGAATACAGTATTCGTCGTCTCCAAGAGAATCCNACTCTAGGTACGCAATATGCCAAAGCATTTCTCATGCCGTGGACNAATCGGCCGTGATTATTTTCTCGGTTTCTTTTTCTTGCGTTTATTCGTAGGAGTGACGCCTTTTTTGGTGATTTCCTTTGGAAGGATTGGATTTGGGTTAAATCCGAGTCGTCCTTCTTTCCATGCTTGTCTTCGCTCACGAGGAGTGCGCGGTGCGAAATGCTCTGGATTCGGTGGTTCGTGCAGATACATTCGTTTGATATCCGGCGCTTCCACAGTCCCACGAAGAGTGCGACCCCGGCCAGTGTGAATCGCTCGAATTCGCCATGTTTGGTTATCAAGGTCAATCAAATGTCCAGCAGTGTAGGTNGTCTCTGCTGGAACCACAAGTACATCTGCCGTCGAATCTTCACCACGAGTCATTGTTAACTTCACTCGCACCATGTCGCATCGAAGTGCAGAAGCACGAGCAATTGAGCCCGCTTCACAGAATTTCAACAGTCGCCCATCGATGTGTTCAATTTGATTTATTGACCACAANTTTTCTTCTTCTTGGAAAACATCTTCAAGTTCGATTATTTCATCCGAATCCATTTCAATGATTCTGCTCATTGAAGTTGGACCTTCAGTGAGTACAAACGGAATCCGAACCAATGGCGGTGGACGAATGTGAACAGTATGGACTTTTGAGCAGTCACCATCATCGCATTTGAGCAAATAGTCAATACCGGCCCCCTTTGGTTTTTCGTTAAGGATAAGATGTCCTGTAAATTTATCACATGCGGGNCAATGGACAGCATTTTCCATCAAAACTTCATCATCTTCGATGAAATCTTCCGCTTCTCCTTGCGTGTCCATGGGTCTCCCTGCTCATCCGCTAAGACTTCTGCGTTTGAAGTCATCGGCTCAAAGACAACCAAGTGTTGAAGGAGTTTCGCTGTAAGGGTCAGACATGTCAGGTGGGGATGGGGCTGAATCGGCACCCAGTAAAGAAGCAGTTCTTGCTCATCTGCTCTCTGCTGATTCAAATCGCTCACGAGACGAGCCTGAAATTGCTAAAAATATAGGTGCGCAATTGCAACACATGGGACTGGGAACTTGGTCCATTTCGATATTACGTAGATTACGTGACGCATTAGGGCGCCTAAAACCCAATTCGATTTTAGAGGTTGGAGCAGGAATTGGACACAGAAGTGCTTGGATTTACGATATTTTCCAAGTCGATGGACAACATCCTGATTCCTATCAGATTGTTGAAGATGGAGCGAAGTTTGCAGTAATTATACGCAGGCTCATGCAGAGGCACAATGCAGAAAAATACACGACGATTGTCGTAGGAAATATTGACTCACTTGTTGCTGAATCGAATGCTTGGATTGCAGCCTCATCCTCTGGAATTGAGGTGGGCAATCCTCCAATNAATCCACAACATGACGCTATAATCGTAGACGGAGCATCTGTAAATCGCTCTCGTAACGTTGAATCACTTCTAAAATTCCTTTCTCCAAACGGTGTGCTGTTCACAGTAGAACCTGACATGCCGCTCGGGGATATTGATGAAGATGATGCCGAGGGAATGCGTACTGTCGATGGATTTAACCATTGGATTCAACTCATTCAAAAGACAACACAAACTCATCACGTTGCATTCATGCCTCTTTTTGGAGGCACACTGGTAGCGATTCTTCGCAAATGATTTATTCTGCTTGTTCGAGAAGCGCTTGAATTTTCAAAAGTCCGTATCCGTAGTCATCATCGTGTCCAACTTGTCCGTCCATTGGCTGAACCGATTGTTCAATCCAATCTTTGATTTGTTCGGAATTCGCTGAAGAGGTTGCCTCCATCAGCACGGGGTTNTCTTGCAAAAGCAATGCAATTGCTCCAGTCACATATACGGTTGCTGCACTCGTTCCATCGACCACCGACCAAGTTCCTTCATTATTGATAACAGGAACATTCTGCGCAGGGGCTACCAGTTCAGGCTTCTTGTGAGGGTCTGCTCGAGGCAACAAGACAGGAAACAATCGGCCGTTATTGTCTCCTGTCGATGAACCGTACCAATGTTCTCCGTTCTGTTGAACTCCTCCAACACAGATGACCAAACGTTCACTGCAAGGACTTGACACATCTCCATCATCGTTGTCNCCACCATCATTTCCTGCAGCGGCGATGACAATGATGCCTTGGTCGATTGCATCAGATGAAGCTTCATCTGAGCCACGGTTTGAGCCAATGTTAAACGGTAACAAATCAGGTGCTCCACCTAATGAGAGGGAGATGATATCAGCATCGTTGTTTACGCACCAATCAATCGCATCTGCAACATCTTGTTCATCACCAGATCCATTACTTGAAAGCGCTTTTGCAACAAGAAGTTCTACCTTCGGAGCAATTCCTTTCATCCACCCATCGGTAACCAATATTCCGGCCATGCTTGTTCCATGTCCGTGGTCATCGTATGGATTCTCTCTATTGTCGACAAAGTCTTTCCATTTGGAGACAGTTCCGGGTTTCAAGTCTTGATGTTCTGCAGTGATTCCTGAGTCAACAATGCATACAGTAACACCACTTCCGTCTAAACTTACTCCCTCAAAATCAATGAGTTGNGAGTATATCTCCTGAGACTCNAGTGCTTGAGCGCTGGGTCTGTATGAGACCAAACCGTCATTACCAATNAAAATTGAACCGAGATAAACCATCGAACACACAAGCAGAATGCCGACACAAACNGCAATGAATCGCTGAGCGAATGCAAAGTTTTCATCTTCGGAACTCGAAAATTCAGCAATAAAGACCTCATCGGTTTCTAAATCACCAGAATTTAGCTCTGCAATTTCGTCCACGCTCGCACCTCATGACGCACTAAATGCATGCACAGCTTCTGCAAAAGTCTCTGCAAACAACCGTGCTTCATCCTCGGTATTGTAAAGATAGGCTGATGCACGAAGTGAACCGTTATCAAAACCTCTAGAATTGAACCATGAATGAACACAGTGTTTGCCACTGCGAACCATTACGCCTGCGGCTTCGTCCAGGAGTAATGCGATGTCGTGTGCCGGGAGTTCGTTCATGAGTACTGAGCAGATTCCTCCACGTAGTTTAGGATTTTCTGGACCAATAATATCAACTCCGGGCAAATCTTTGATTCCGTCGGTCATGATTCGGTTCAAACGAATCTCGTGTTCATGCACCTCATTCATATCAAAACTTGAGAGGTAATCGATTGCAGCACCTGTCGCCATCATGCCAGAAAAATTCCCGAGTCCGCCTTCAAATCGTGCGGGAGGTTTTGCCCATTCGATTGAATCATAAGTTGCATTTGCAATTGTTTGGCCACCCGATTGAATCGTCCGTAAATTGTCGAGAAGCTCGTACTTTCCCCACAAACCACCCATTCCGGATGGTCCACACATTTTGTGAATCGAAAAGGCGAGGAAATCGATGTCAAGTTCTTGTACATCGACCCTCATATGGGGGGTTGACTGTGCCCCATCAACACAAACTAGGGCACCAAAGTCATGGGCAATACGTGTGATTTCTTTGATCGGTACTTGAACCCCGTCAAGGTTTCCGATTTGACTCATTGAAACCATTTTCAATTTTTCTCCTGCATCTGCACAGGCAGCCTCAAACGCTTCAATGTCGAAAGTATTGTCCGGGAGTGAGGGGACTACTCTGTGGTCTATACCTCGTTCTTGCTCCAGTTGGAGCCAAGGCACGAGGTTTGAATTGTGCTCTCTATCGGTAGTTAACACGACATCTCCTTCTTGCCATTTCATTCCATGAGCTACTTGGTTAAGTGAATGAGTAGCATTTCGTGTAAAGACCACTTCATTTGGATTCNCTGCATTCAAAAATTTCTGGAGTTTAATTCGAGCATTTGANGTTTGTTTCGAAATNTTCGTGCCGTAGCGATGTACTGAACGACCACCACACCCCGGTGTTTGAGTATAGTAATCATTGATTACTTTCAACACACTTTCAGGTTTCAGTGTTACGCATGCATTGTCCAAATATGCTGGTGAGTGTTCTCCTTGTAAAGTTGGGAAATCATTTCGTATTTTTTTAATATCCATTACCATGCCTCCACATCACTCAAAAAATCCATTACTGGAGCGTTAATTCCGCACTGAGGACAATCATATCTAGTAGGTGTTTTGGCAGAGCACGATTTGCATGCTTCGCCAATGAAACTTGCTTGGTTACATCCAATTGTGCTGCAGGGGACAGAAATTTTCCCGTCACGAGTGCGGAAAATGGGAACCGATGCATCACACTCAGGGCAATTTGAGGAATCACTTTCATCCAGTACTGGCGTACCCTCCATCTCGAGTTCTGCTTTTTTTGCAGCTAAAGTAGTAACCTGAACTCCTGTACCGAGCATACGCTGTGGGTACCAAATTAATATCATGAATACAGGAAGGGACAATATTCCAGTTATGATGTGCATTACGAGAGTTGCGGTTCTTTCGCCCCCTCTTTCGGCAACAAAATTTGCCCCTGCCCATGAAGAAATGAATACAAGGCTAAGCCATAAACAAAGAACAAAACCCCATCCTCTAAGTGAGTGTTCGGCCATTTCCATTTGCATAAGTCGAACATCTTCATGAACATGATTTTCTTCGACATGAAGGTCTCGAGTTTCGACAACTGCGCGGCTAAAATAGTAAATGAAGAACACGACAANCAGAATTGCAAGTGTTCCCTCCATCATNTCTNNAAGAGNNGCTCCTGANGGGAAATCTGAATTTNTCNTGTGAAAGAATATGTGTGCAATCATGATGATGTTCCAAAAAACAAGCAAAGACAGAGCATGAATGCGCATAACTGGAAAAAGTCTCCAAATTTGGATGGCAAAAACTCCCCAACAAACCAATGAGATAAGCATTTGGAAAAACCAGTAACTACGTACTGAAGTCAAACCTTCTAAACCATATTTTTGAGCGTCGCCCCCAGAAAGAATCTCCGGTGATATGGAACCCAAAATGAATGCTAAGGCACCTATTCCTAAGGTTAGCCAGTGTTCTTTTTTCCACTCTCTGTNGGCCAACATTGACTGAAATTTCAGTTCAACTTGGATCTTATCGATTGATTTTCCCAATTCGTGAATACTCGAGAATTCAAAAAAGGGATTNATGTTTCTGAGCCGAAATGGAAGAACATCGTGTTCTTCTCCTTCCTGTTCAAGAAGCAGCGCTTCTTCGCTCATGTGACTCCCACATGTTCCACCTTTGAGTTCTTTTGCCATGTATTTCTTGCGAACACATCATTACCAAGGGTGAGCATTAAACGCCAATGCTAAGTCGGCAGGTTACAAGCCGAGATCGCATAGCCTGGTATTGCGCGCGACTGGAAATCGCGTGTCCTTGTGGCACGAGAGTTCAAATCTCTCTCTCGGCGCTTAACTTCTAGACGTGTCTTTCGTTATGGATACTTCACTTTGGTTCATGAACAAAGAGCCACCGGCGAGAATTGAACTCGCGACCTCCTCATTACCAATGAGGTGCTATACCGCTAAGCCACGGTGGCAGTAAAGACGGCGACAAACCGGTGTGATATAACCGCTTCGCGTCATAGAAATGTATCGTAAATGAGCCTTTGAACAGTACCTATTCCTCAAAGGCTATAAGGTGATTTGGAGAAATGTACTATTGGAGAAGGCAACTTCTCTGGATGGGATAATATGCAGCGAGAGCAGGAAGCAAAAATAGAGATGCGGCAACGGGTTCGTGACCTACAAAATCAAGTCGATGAATTGAAAGACCTAGTGAATACCTTGTTAAGCGTGATATGTGAAGAGCCTGATGGTGTCCACAGCGGTTCGGCACCAACCATTCCTGGGCAACCTGCTCACAACTATTGCATGTAATCAACCTTTGATTACTGCAAGAGGATTTAATCGAACAACGGGTCGAGCCAAGCCTGCATTTTCTGTTAGTTTGATGACTTCATCGACATCTTTGTATGCATCTGGTGCTTCTTCAGAAAGTACATTTGGGGTAGATGCATGGATTCGNATGCCTTTTGATTCAAGTTCTTTTTTGAGTGCTGAACCGTCNATTGTCCTCTTGGCTTGAGTCCGTGAGAGTGCGCGCCCGGCACCATGGCATGAGGAACCAAATGCGATATTTTGGCCAGTTTTTGGTCCGGCCATNACCCATGAACCAGTNCCCATATCACCGGGGATGAGTACAGGCTGGCCAGTTTTTCGATATTTAGAGTCAAGATGAGGCGAATCACCACTGTACGCTCGAGTAGCACCTTTCCTGTGGACGATACAAGTGCAATTTTTATCGTGAATATGATGGTCTTCGACCTTCGCAATGTTGTGGGCAACATCGTACAATGTTCGTGCTTCACCGTCAACTCCGAGTTCGAGTCGCAAGACTTCGCGTAATCGGTGTGCTAATGCACTTCGATTTGCAAATGCGAAATTAGCAGCAGCGTTCATTGCATCGAAATAGGATTGGCCTTGAGGTGAGTGAAATGGTGCAGCAGCCAATTGTCTATCGGCGATTTCGAAGTCCCATTCGGAATCATACCATCCATTACCTTTCTTCTTGTATCTTCTTTCAAGGCTGCGTACATGGTCGCTGCAGACCTGATGCCCAAGCCCACGTGAACCAGAATGAATCATAGCCACCAATTGACCGTCGTAGAGCCCCCATTGTTCAGCCGTTTCGGCATCAACAGTCTGTCCCACAGTTTGTAATTCAAGGAAATGATTTCCGCTACCAAGTGTACCTAATGCCCTCAATCCTCTTTCCTTAGCACGAGATGAGATTTCAGCATTTTCTGTGTCGAGTAACCCTCCTGACTCTAAGTGTTCAAGATCTTCGTCAAACCCAAACCCTAGTTCAACTGCGGCTGGGGCGCCACCTTGAATCAAACGCTCCAAATCACTGTTTGTGATGTCAAGTCCTCCCTTTCCTGAAGCCCCAGCAGGAATTCTGCCTGCCAGTCTTCCAGCCAATTTTTTCAAATTTGGAATATCGCTTGCCGTTGCATCAAGAGCGAGCATTCGCACTCCACAGTTGATGTCAAAACCTACTCCCCCGGGGGATATCGCACCTCCTGAATCACCAAATTCAGTATCGGTAGCGACGACACCTCCAATAGGTAAACCATAACCAAAGTGCCAATCAGCCATGCCCCAAGCCTCACCAACTATTCCGGGAAGACTTGCAGCATTGATCAGTTGTTCAGGTCCACGGTCATCTGCATGGAGTTCCATGTGGTTTGTATCCGTGACGAGTCTGGCATCAACTTTCATATTTCCATGGGCCTTTATGCGTATCGTGCCGTCTCCTTCATGAGACAAGTACTGACGCCAATCCTCGGCCATAGCAGCAGTACGAGG
Source organism: Methanobacteriota archaeon (assembly GCA_002687075.1). Lineage (GTDB taxonomy): Archaea > Thermoplasmatota > Poseidoniia > Poseidoniales > Poseidoniaceae > MGIIa-L1. Next base: position 21,573 of record NYZH01000018.1, on the reverse strand, counting down.
AGTTCACCTTTGAGGATTGTTCTTTGTTTCTTCCATAAATTACCCACAGGTTTCAAAGTGTATCGCACCGTGGGATGGTTGTCTCTTAGGCAGTTGAGTAACATGGGATTACCACCGATTGATTTAGCAGTGTTTCATAATGCTGGTTTTGAGCGTCGGCAATGTAGAATCACACAACTTTGGTTTTGGACCACTGATAAGAATCGTGACACTTGCGGCGACACCTCTGAAGATGAATATACCTTCATTGGCGCTCCCCTCATCAAAGGTTTTGACATGCGCGGTAAGGCTCTTAAGGACGCCATGAGAGAAGCATTTCTCAATTTTTTTGAAGACNTTCAACATACACGAATNGAACCTTATCCAGTACTTGCTCGTTGGAGAGATGACATCCATCTNACAATTGCTTCAATNGCAGATTTCCAACCTCATGTGACCTCGGGACAAGTTGAACCTCCTGCCAATCCATTGACAATTTCCCAGCCTTGTATTCGGTTNACTGATGTAGATGCTGTCGGACGTTCGGGTCGCCACTTGACCACATTTGAGATGATGGCACACCATGTTTTCAATCGTCCNGATGACGGNAAAATGTACTACTGGATGGAGGAGTGTGTGCAATACTGCCATCAACTTATGACCGATACTTTCTCAATACCTGTTGATGAGATTATTTACGTCGAAAACCCCTGGTGTGGAGGGGGGAATGCTGGAGCAGCAGTCGAAGTTATCGTTGGAGGGCTTGAACTTGCAACTCTCGTGTTCATGAACCTTGAAGAACATCCCGANGGAGACATTGAACTCAAGGGNGACTTGTACAGAGAGATGCCGTTGCAAATTATCGACACAGGATATGGCCTTGAACGATTTTGCTGGGCAGCTGCTGGTACGCCTACAATTTATGAAGCAATTTATCCCGAATCTGTTTCTTGGTTGAAGGATTTATCGGGATTCTCCTCTGTAACTTCAAAATGGCCAGAACTGGATTTGGATAATCTCTTGGGAGAAATGAGTCGANTAAACGGAATTATGAATATCGAACCCGGTGCTGATGCCGATGAACTGCAAGCAACATTCTTGAGACGTTTGGCTGAACGAGGAATTGAGGTTACTGCCGAACAATTCTCATCCATTACCGAACCTTTGGCGAAGATTTACGCAATTCCTGACCATCTCCATGCTTTATCGAATATGCTTGGAGATGGCTTNGTTCCATCCAATGCAAAAGCAGGATATCTTGCACGNATGCTTGCACGTCGAACTCTACGAATGCGAGATGACCTCGGGCTTACAGTCTCTCTTCCAGAACTTGCGAANCATCATATTGATGTCAATCTTGGTGGCCAGTCAATGAAACAGACTCACGACGGTCTGTTAGAAGTNTTGAGGTTAGAGGAAGAACGGTACGGAGAAATGATTCGAAAGGGTGGTAATGTGATTGTTACACAACTCAAAGATTTACCGAAGGAAACTGAAATTATCCCAGATGAGATTTTATTCCAATTGAACGACTCTCATGGATTAGCACCCGACATGGTGGTCACCTTGGCTAAAAATGCAGGATGGAACAATGTCCTAATTCGCACAGGATTTGCTGCTGAAATGGCTGAACGCCATGCAAGAATGGCAAAACAAGCTGCNCAATCGGTAGAANCNAACACTTTGATTGAATCACCGCAGCATTTGCCTGCGACTATTCCGCTCTATTATGAGGATGTTCAACAGCGTGATTTTGATGCCAGTGTTTTGGCGACTCTACCCCTGCTTGGTGATGATATTCCAGATGGTGCAACTCACGGTATCATTCTTGACAAAACTTGCTTTTACCCAGAGGGTGGAGGGCAAGAAGGAGACTACGGCGCTTTGTTCACCGACTCGAAGAGAGTAAACGTACTCGACACTCAAAAGGTAGGCAATCTTGTTGTCCATCTAACCGATGGTTCGTTTGAAACCGGGGCTCTTGTTCATGGCAATCTCGATTGGGCAAGACGAAAACAATTGATGGACCATCACACTGCTGTACATATCGTCGGAGGTGCGGCACGTCGTGTTCTTGGACCTCACATCTATCAAGCAGGTGCGAATAAATCCGTAGAATCTGGTCGTCTTGATATCACTCACTTTCGTCGCTTAGACCGAGATGATTTAGATGCGATTGAGTCACTGGCGAATGAAGTTCTTGGCCAAGTCCAACGAACTGAAAAAAGTGAACTCAACCGAAAAGATGCAGACAAAAAGTACGGCTTCGATTTGTATCAAGGTGGAGCACCTAAAGGCAACTCAATCCGTATACTTCGAATNGCTGACCACGATATTCAAGCATGCGGTGGTACACATCACGATGAGCCAGGACAAATTGGTTCTATACGAATCGTTCGTTCTGCAGCCGTACAGGATGGTGTTGAAAGGTTACACATTGTGGCCGGTAAAGCAGCACTAGATTACGCCCGCCGACAAGATGAGATTCTGAGAACGACCAGTAAATTGTACGGAGTACCTCAGCATGAACTTCCAAAAACATCTGAACGATTTTACAATGAATGGAAAGAACAACGCAAAACCATAGAGCAATTGGAAGCAGAAATTGTCCGACTTAGAACATCCGGAGGTGGCTCAGATACAACGGTAATTGACGGTGTTCGAATTGCCATAATGGAAGTATCTGGCGATTTAAAGAAAATGACAAAGATGCTCAAGGAACTCACTCTTGACAAATCAAACCCGACTCTTGCAGTTTTAGGTTCAAGAGAGGGTGGCGGTAAACTCATGATTGCAGTCACTGAAGATACTGTTGCGAATGAACGCTACAATGCAGTTGAATTGCTTCGCACAATCGCTCCTCATATCAACGGTGGTGGCGGGGGTCGACCAACCCTTGCTCAAGGTGGAGGTTCAAATGCCGACGGACTTGATGATGCCTTAGCTGCTGCACGTTCGAATGTTGGATTGTAACTACAGACTTTTGAGAGCTTCAAGGTCAAAGTATGATACAGCATTGAGTAATGCATCTTCCCTTGCGAACCACTTGACTTCTGAGATTTCTTCTGTTTGTAGTTCAAGTGTCTNAATGTCACCACTCCAACGTGAACGGTATGTAAAAGACACAAACGAGATGCCTTCATCAGTAAATATTTTTTGAGTAATAATTGGCTCATGTTGTTCTAAGACTATACTCAGTCCAATCTCTTCAAGAGTTTCACGCACACAGCCAATGCTTGGGTGTTCATCGTGATCCATATATCCACCCGGAAGCGTCCAAAAACCTCTGAAGTGTCCACGTTCAACTTTGCCCATGAGGACTTCATCGTTCTCATTACGAATCATTACCTTCGAGACCAATCGATGAATAGACCGGTAAATTGCTTCACGAGCAACTGGGTGAACCGAATTATCTGCAATCAACTCATCTTTCCAAGCCCACTTTTTTGGCCATTCAATTTTCGGATATCCTTTCAGCACCCGGTAGACCATTGTTCCAAATACGATTCGAGTTTCCCGAAGAATTTTCCAATCGATGCCTAGAGCGTCAATTTCTTCACGAGTAGGTAGACGAATTTGTTCGGAGGCATCAATTCGCCCCTGCAATGGAAGTTGTGGGCCATTTCCTTCACTGTTCACCAACAGGACTTTTCCATCGTGTTCGAGATGGACAACTTCAGGGGGATGCACGACATTGCGTTTTTGTCATATTTGATGAATGCTCGTATATATTAGGTTTCAACTATGGGATTTGTTCAAGTATCTCCTTTCATTCGCAAATTTATGGACATCGAACAAATGAATGACTCCGGATGGGCNAAAACATACTTGTTGGCCGATAATAACTCGAAGTCTGCGGNATTAATCGACCCAGTTTACGACTTCATGGAACACTATCTGAAAGTTCTAGAAACCCGAGGTCTATCACTGGAGTTTGTCGTTGCCACGCATACGCATGCAGACCACATTACTGCTTGTTATTCACTTCGAGAACGGACTGGCTGTGAATATTTCATGTGGAAAGATACCGCATGTTTGGGCATTTCCAAATATCTTGATGACGGTGAAGTGTTCAGGCTCGGTTCAAATGAACTGACAGTACACCATGTTCCTGGCCACACAAACGATCATATTCTTGTCGAAACTTCATCTCATCTTTTTACGGGCGATTTCTTGTTTAACGGAAAGGGTGGTGTTGGCAGAGATGATTTGCCCAGTGGACGGATTCAAGAACATTGGAATTCCCTTCAACGCTTGAACGCACTCGATGATGAGTTGGTGGTTTGCAGCGGCCATGAACCACCTGGGACCGAGATGCAGACACTTGGATGGAATCGAATGAACAATCCAGTTTTGCAATTGAAAACATTTGAGGAATTTGCGTTATGGCAAGAGGAGGTTACTGCAGGATTAGGTNCTGTTTCAAAAATTAAGACAGCCTTGCCAGCAAATCTTTTTGCTGAAATTCCTGAAGTTATTCCATGGATGGAATAGGTCATAACATGCGAAACCATTTGAAGAAGTGTGGTAACCCNATATCATGGGCCACGGTTCTGCTCGATGTCTAATTCTTGTTTGCGTGCTGCAATTGCTTTTACTTGGTGTATCCGCCGCACCCTTAACCAGTTCATTGAATCCTCTCGGTGACTTTGATAGAATGGATTCTGCACTCGAAGATGAACTCAATTCTGTCAGTGACGATACGGTACTTTCTGTAATATTCCAACTCAATTCCAAAGTCACACCATCCGATATCGAACATTTTGAATCTCTAGGTGCGGCAGTACTTGGCGATGCTCCACTTATTGATGGAGGTCTCATAGAAGCGAAGGCAAGCGATATTCGAGTCATTAGCCACTGGGAGAGAATCGAATATCTTGAACTCAACCGCGAGTTGGAATTCTTCTATCTGCCTCCGGAATTCGGAGGGGAGCCGATAACAGAACCGGGAATTCTCATGCACGAGACCACGCATGTTGTNAATGCGACAACTTCTTGGCATCGCGCCATCATCAACACAGATGGAACTGTTGCCTACGATACCGACCTTGCATTCACGGAATGGGATGGGGATGGAACAGCAATTGTTGACCTCGACACTGGGGTTGATGCAGGCCATCCAGATTACGACTATTTACAGCCTTGGAGTGGAGAAAAAACNCTTTATTCTGCAAAGTGGGATGGCGTCTGGACTGAAACAAGGAATTCCGATACTTCATCTGGTCACGGTACTCACGTCGGTGGTACAATTGCTGGTAACGGTGACGCATCAGCCGGCCGACGTGCAGGAGTTGCCAAAGGTGGGCAATTGGTTGCTCTTGGAACAGGTGATGGTGCCTCGATTTTTGCTGCTGAGCAAGGTTTAGAGTGGACGTATCAGCATTCTATTCCTGGCCAAAATGAATACCACATTCGTGTGGTTTCGAATTCATGGGGGACTGACGGAGATTACGACCCAAATGGTGCAGTTGCTCAATTGACGGAAATGCTGACCTTTGATCATGGCGTTGCGGTTATTTTCGCTGCATCTAATTCAGGAGGCAATGGTGGAGAATGTGGAGGGGGCCTCAAAACCAATGTTTATGCGAACACACCTTCAGCAATTTCTGTTGCTGCTCTGACGCATGATGGTACTGCAGTGACATCCTTTTCATCGCGCGGCTGCATGAACCAAATGCACACTTGGCCTGATGTTGGTGCCCCCGGAAGGGACATTTGGGCAACTGCTCCACGCGGAACTGCAATCGATGCCTCGACCAAACTCCAGGGCGATTTGTATTACATGTCCATATCCGGAACAAGTATGGCTACTCCGCATGTTGGTGGAATTGCAGGTCTTCTCTTGAATGCCGCACCATCATTGGGTGTTGCTGATTATCATCGAGATGACCACGATGAAGGTTCATCTCTCGTTGGCGGAGAGGGAACCGCAGCGTACGGCCAGTTTGAAGACTGGGACACAGCGAATTTTTCTCGTGTGCACGAACTTGAGTTAATTCTTGAACTTACAGCTCAATACGAAGGAATGTCGAATTCTTGTGAGAGTGGCAATGATGACGATGCTTGCAACGACATACCGGCAGAGTGCTATCGAAGTTCGACCGGTCAATGCCATGATTGGAGAGTTGGCCACGGTCTTACAAACACCGATAAGGCAGTTGCATTGGCTCGTACATTACAACTTATGCGCGACCCAAATGTGGACGGNATTGTTGACCATCCAGAATACACCGTTTGGGATGCTTTCGAAATTTACACTTCCCTGATGACTGTTGAAACAATCCCTGTTGACACCGACCGTGTGCGACATTCATGGAAGGGGGATTGGAACCATTTCAACAATGGAGCCAGTGGTGCTGTATATTACACTGAAGACTCACACTACGTGTGGATTCCAAACGGNACAAACAATCTCATGGCTTACTTTACACCTACTGAAGTCGATCTNGAAACCGCTCAAATTGGTAGTTTGCAAATGGAAATCGACCTTGCTGAGGACGGTTCAAACGATGCACAAGGTGCAGGTACTCGAGTTTCCGACACATGGATTTACGACCTCGATGTTGGACCAGAGCACTGGAATACCTGGGCCCATTTCGACATCACCGGTCAAGCAGCATCCTTTTTGGGAGTGTTTGAAGATCCAGAATTCTTTGAAGCCAGTATCCCTTACACTGTCGATGTAGCTCTCACACTCGATTTATCCTCGCCAGTTGATATCACGATTCCGCAGCGTCCAGATTTCTATTCAGATCTCGATCCGACTACACCATCTGATGCTTGGGATGAATCGTACAGTGGCCAACTTACTTTTACCAGAGAAGCATACAACCAATCTGCTTTGTTGATGGAAATTCAGCCCATGATCTCAGACGATGGTGACTCGAGTGGCTTCTTTTCGGATCTTTCACAGTTATTCTCCGAACACACTGGCTTCGTCGTTTTCTCGATGCTTGTTTTCCTTTTGTGTGGCTTGGGGTTAGGATTCACATTGTACAAAATGAATCCTGTGAGAAGCGACAAGGAAGAAATTCTTGATGCAACACTTGAATAGACTCATAATGGGTTTTCGGGAATTTTTCCTCTGTTTTCACTTGATGGCAATTCCTGTAAATCTGCAAAACTCAGTTGCTCTATGGGCGCTTGGTTCAATCCATTCATTCTCTCTTTCATCACCATGCGTACATGAAACTCAATTCGTCCTTTGGAGCGCGTAAGGTCATACGATAATGGGTTGAGATTTTCGATGACTTGAGCACCAAATTCATCACGAACACGTGACCCCCTCCAAATTGAGTAGCCCCATCGGAATGCAATACCGACGACTGCTGCACCATACAGTAGGCCGAGAATCGTCAATGCAAACAATGTTGCATTCCCATCGCGGGCTTCATCAAGTAAGTTGCGAACGATAAGAAACACCAATCCAATTCCTACCAGAGGTTTGAGAATACTCTCCAGCCACTGGTCTACGGGCACCAATCTTCCCTTGGATGGATCTACGAACACTAAATCTGATTCAAATGCAGCATTCAATACGCCCAGCGCTCCTAGCAAGACGATATAGAGCATGGTCGAGAAGAGAATTTCAATTCCAAATGATTGAAATTTGAATGTCCAATGCACAATTAACCATGCAAATAGTCCCAAGAAGGCACCCTGGGGTACATGGTTGAAATGTATTACATGCTGAGAAAATTCATTCATTTTCGCCTTATCTTCAGATAAACCTCGATGTGGTTTGGGGATGTGAATAATTTGCCAGTGCATCAATTTTTCAATCGCTTTGAGTCCTTTGACAAGAACTTCCTTCCGAATGAAAATATATTCAATGATCAGCAACACTGGAAATCCTACGACGATTACTGGTAACGCCATTATTGCTGCAAGTGGAAAAATGATAATCGCTGGAAGTAAAAGGAAATGTGAAACGGTTAGAGGGTGAAATAAGTCTGCTTCGATGAGGCGTTGGTGGTTGGGTCGAATATGCAGGCTACGAGCAATATCGTCTAAAGTAGATCGAAACGGAGCGACTTGCCTCCCTGCATCAATAATCTGCAACACAGTATTCCTGTACTGCGATGCTTCATGGCCAACACCGATGAATAATCTCCATCCAATTCGCATCGGAAGAGCGAGTAACAGTGGAATTGATAGGAGCCCTGCAGCCCATATCAGCGAGTTGGTATCTACAGTTGCCATTCTGCCTCAGTTTGGCGAGCATGGAAGAGCGTTTCAAACATGGGGTTCTTGAGTCACCCAAGGCCAAGGTTGATGTCCCTTATTGTAGAACACACCCCATGGCAAGAATTGCTGTCACTGATGGTATGTCAAAAGATGCAGTAGCTCTTCTTGAAAAATCTGGTCATGAAGTCGTTCTTGAATTCATTAATGAGAAAGATCTTCTTGCAGGTGCTTTGAAAGATTTTGATGCCATAGTAGTTCGAAGTGCTACGAAAATCAGTCGAGATATTCTCTCGAATTCCGGTTCTCGACTGAAAGTGATTGGTCGAGCAGGCGTCGGGGTCGATAATATCGACATCACCGCTGCAGCTGAACTGAATATACCGGTTGTCAATGCACCTCGTGCATCCACACAATCTGTGATTGAACTCACCATTGGCCACTTACTTTCCTCACTTCGTCACATCCCACGAGCAGACCGAAGTATGCGCTTGGGCAAATGGGAAAAGAAGGCAATGAAGGGAACAGAGTTGTTTGGCAAGGACCTAGGGCTCATTGGATTTGGCCGTATTGCACAAGGCGTCGGTTCCGTTGCTCAGTTGCTTGGCATGAAGGTCCATACCTACGACCCGTACCTCCCAGCAAAAGTCGCAAAAACACAAAACACAACATTGCACAAGAATATCGATACACTTTTTCAAAATTGTACTCACATTTCCATTCACTGCAACTTTACTGAAGAAACACATCATTTGGTAAATTCAGAACGAATGGCATTGATGCCCGGCAAATCTCGTGATGGAATTCCCTGCGGCAACCACATCGTGAATTGTGCACGTGGTGGAATTATCGATGAAGTGGCATTGCTTGATGCTCTTAACTCTGGGCAAATCTCATCTGCAGCACTGGATGTCTTCGAACAGGAGCCAGTCTCCGCGGGAAACCAGTTGATTCTTCATGAAAATTTCCATGGCACGCCACATATTGGTGCAGCCACCCTTGAAGCTCAAGCACGTGTTGGCAAAGATATTGCAAAAGCAATCATGAAAGTTCTCAGTGGAAATACGGCAGACACAACCGTAAATTCACATTTACTCAAGTGACACTTTCACACGCAAGTGCCGTGTGGGTCATGTGAAAATAGGATGTCCCTACGCGTTCCAACTAAAACATGCGTCTTTTCACACAACATCGAAAGTATCGAAGCAATCCATTTACCCAACCTCTCGAAGAACTTCCATTGGAATTTCGGCCTAGTGAGAAATTAATTTATCTCACCCCAAACCTTGAGATTCTTTTGTGTGAGGAGTACATCAACTTCAAGCACTGTGGCCATTTTACTGAAAACATGTCGAGGGGTGATGAACCGGTAGGAACAGGTTCCCAACACCATGCCAAAGAGCGTATCCTTGTCCATTGTGATTTGGATGCTTTTTTTGCAGCAGTTGAAATACTTCATCACAATCTTGACCCTCAGAAGCCTCTGATCATTGGCTCAGATCCTCAGGCTGGAAGGGGCAGAGGTATTGTTTCAACATGCAACTACGCAGCTCGGGCTTTTGGTATTCATTCTGCTATGCCCATAAGTGAAGCATGGCGAAGGTGTCCGGGACATCCTTTTGGACCAGGCCACTATATTCGGGGAAGCCGAGGNCTCTACAGCCGTGCATCACGTAGAGTCATGGAGATACTTCAACAACCGGCCACCTTTTTTGAAAAAGCCAGTATTGATGAAGCGTATCTGGATATAACNGAGACCGTTGAATCCGATTGGGATGCAGCATTTGCTTTGTGCCGTGAATTGCAAAATACGATAGAAGAAAAAGTTGGTCTTACGGCATCGTTTGGTATTGCTCCAACACGAATTCTTGCCAAAATGTCGAGTGAAGTGAACAAACCGAGGGGTATTTTTCGAATTCTTCCTGATGAAATNGGGGATTTTTTTGAGGGTCGCTCTCTGCGTGAAGTACCAGGNATCGGTCCGAANCGGGCGACTCANCTTGCAGAGTGGGGTTTGGTCACGGTTGACGAGGCGTATGTTTTCGGGGAAATTGCACTGGGTCGAATGGCTGGAGAGCGATTCGCCTCATGGCTAACTCGTGTGGTTGATGGCAAGACAAGTTCTGAAGTCAGTCCCCTTCGAAGTCGGAAGTCAGTTGGTAAAGAGCGAACCTTTTCTACCGATCAAAATGACCATGAAGCAGTTCTTGAAGTGCTTCGTTCTTTGACTCACAGAGTTCTTTCACGGGCAAAAGAGATGGGTGTCGCAGGAAGGTTAGCAGAGGTGAAAATCCGATATACAGGTTTTGAAACACATACTCATGGCCGTTCAATACCGGTTGCCATGGATGAGCCCGAAGTTTTTCTGCGATTAGCAGAGCATCTTTTCGCCACCAATGTTCAGCACAATCGAGGCTTGCGTCTGGTAGGTTTTCGCCTTGGACAGCTGGATATGCCCCCTACACGTCAGGCAATACTCAGTCTGAATGAAGAAGAATAATCACTCAAGTTTGTGCATTTGGGTGAGTATTTGGGCGAAATCTGAGAGTTCATCAGGAATTTCACGCCCTGAAATCGGTTGATTAAGAGAAATTCCAAGTTCTTTCTTTGCATTCCATGTATCGCCATTGAACGTCTGCAATGCCATGGAAAGTTGTCTTAANTTGTCTCCTTCATCGGTGTTCAGTGCCACTGTATCATCGGCAGATGCAGGGAATGAATCGACTTCAACTGCTGAACGTTGGTAAAGTGTTTCCGAAATGTGGTGAGTGAAAAAAGGACACACCGGNGAAAATGCGGACATAAAATCACGGACAATACGATGCAGAGTCCATGCAGCAGCGACATCACCATCGTACAAACGAGATTTCACNATTTCAAGATAATGACTGGGTAAAACTCCGGTTCCGAATGTCTTCAACGATTGTGTGGCTGTGTAAATGTCAAGTTGTTCCCAAGCATTGCGTACACTGTCCATAGTCGAATGGAATTCAGAAAGAATCCATCGGTCTTCAACAGCAAGGTTTCCTGGATGTGAATCGAGGTCNNCAGGAATCTCAAATTGTGAAGCAAAACGGGCAACGTTGAACAATTTTGTGAGNACACCAAAGTATTTCTTTTCAATTTCTTCGGGGTTAATGTGGAAATCATCACCNACTTGGGCATCGCATGCTTTCCAAAGTCGGAAACACTCACTTCCTATTTTGTTGGCACGGAGNCTCACTGTTTTTTCTGGACCCTTCACTTTCCAAGAACCAGTTCGCCCACCTGCTCCACATTCAAGTACTGANTCAGCATCAATTCCATTTCCGAGTGATTTACTCATCTTTCGTCCCCAAGGGTCCATGCCGAGACCATCAATCCAAACATGTTTGAATCCAGGCTTGTCGAGCAAAAGGTTGGACTTTAACAGTGTGTAATAGAGCCATGTACGAACAATTTCTTTCCCTTGTGGCCGAAGTGCGGTTGGGAATGCCTTTGCAAAAACATCAGGTTCGTTAAGATACCCGCTGACAAAAAGATTTGAGTTCGAGGAATCCATCCATGTATCAAACACTTTCTCTTCACCGACAAGTTTGCCCAGTGTATCCTTTAACGATTCATACGAACCAAGCACTTCACGGGAGTTTCGATCAAGAACTTCACTGCCAGCAGGAGGTTCTTGACACCAAGGTTGGACATATGTGCCGTTTGGAGGTACCACAATTTTTGTATCGTCTTCACTGTACCAAATCGGAATCTCTGTGTGGTACCAGCGTCGACGAGAAATCGGCCAGTCGATGCTGATATTATCCATCCAGTCCAGCAGGAATTGCTTGTTGCGAGGGGGATGAAATTGAATCTCTTCAAGGTGTTCGCGAATACGGTCTTGGGCATGTGTTTGTCGTACATACCATTCTTTGAGTAGGATGATTTCAACTGGGTTTTTACCACGTTCCGAAACAGGGATTTCTTGCTCTCGTTCAACGACATCTATGATTTTCCCTTGATTTTGAAGGAAATCGATTGCTGCACTGCGAGCTTCAATGACCTTCATTCCGACGAGCGGGCCTGCAAGTTGAGTCAACTTACCATCCAAATCGATAGCCTGGAATGGAGTCAGTCCAAGTTCTCGAAATACTGCGACATCGTTCTGGTCACCAAAAGAACAGACCATCAAAATACCTGAGCCGAATTCTGATTTGACAGAAGTGTGCGTCATGATTTGCACGGTTTTGCTACGACCTTCGACTGGCATGGGAAGTTTGACTGATTTGCCTACAAGATGGGAATATCGTGTGTCATCTGGATGGACAACAACGACTCCACAAGCACATATGAGTTCGGGTCTTGTCGTTGAAATGGTAAGTTCAGTACCGTCTTCGCACGTCCAAAGAACATCGACAAGTTTGGTTTTACGGGACTGACGCTCAACTTCAGCATCAGCAATAGTCGTCCCTTCAACAGGATCGTAGATATTTGGTCGTAAGTCCTCGATGATTGCACCGTTTTTGAACAGTTCAATGAATATGGATTGGGTCACAGTTCGATATGCGGGGGAATCCGTGAGATACTCTCTTTCGTAATCGCATGAAAGACCAACTCGTTTTGCGGTCTTCCTCATAGCTTGTGTAAATGTTTCAATAGTTTGTTCGCATAGCTGCAAGAACTCTGCTCTATCGTATGTCTTCATTTTCCTCTTGGTGTTTTTCTCAACGGTAAATTCGATATTGATTCCATTACGGTCAACACCCCAAGGAAAGTAAACTTCTTTCCCGAGCAGTCGTTGAGAACGAGCAAGGACATCAATCATGGAATACTGAGCAACTGCCCCAATGTGCCATGTGCCAGAGGGGTACGGTGGAGGTGTATCGATAACGAAAATTTCTTTCCCACTTTTTGGATTGAATCCATAACGTCGAGCGTTGGCTTCCGAGTCAGCCGAGTGGGCTTCTTGTATGCGTTTTTCAAGGTCAATAGACCATCTTTTATCGTTCAGTGCAGGGGCTGGCATTTGCCTCACCTGGCCCCATACACATGAACGGTACGGGTCCAAACAGCGCTGAGAAGGTTTACCTTTGAAACCAACGGATGATATCCTCGAAACAGAACAACAATTCATGGCCTGCAGGACATTTCATCGGCAACCATTTGAATTACCTCATTCTACAGCAGCACGGAGGGGTTGTCATGGCTGAGCAAGGCGAAGATAAATCCCAGTCAAAATCTTCGAATTTGAGAGATTCTGGAACCGATTCAAGTTTGCAATCCAGCCGACTTTCTCGCAGTCTTGAATCTGGAGTTAGTCGGATACAAAACAGTGCAGTTGACATTTCAGCCCGAGTAAAGGATTTCAATACACGAGATGCTCTTGATGCAGTTTTGGACGCACCAGTACGCCTTCGAAGAGAATGGCAAGAACACGGTGCAATTGGTGCAATTACTCGCTTTCCTTTGGCAACAGTAATACTTTTTCTAATGATAACACTCTACTTTGTAAGCCATTCAGGGTTTTATGATCGATACCTCACTCAGTTTGATGACGATCCAAACAAGACAGACTTGAATGTCAACGGTGATTTAGAAGTCTACTTGCCGGATGGAAGTAAAGTCGGCGAATTGCTTGGACTGATTGAAGATGATTGGACGACCAATGTGATGGTCATTTACATCGAGTTAGGAGGCGGTAGAAACATCACTGACCAACGTATTCTTCAAGAAATAAGTTACATCGAAAATCAATTGAATCCATGTATTTCTTCGTTCAACTGTACGGTCAATGGCAATCCTGAAAACGATTCAATCGTTTACATTCTCTCTCTTTCTACTGTATTGAAAGAAGTCAATTCAAGCGCACCTCGTGTGCGCGAGGCATTTATCACAGAACTTGGTCAACTTGGTTGTGGAGTTGGTCAAGACGATTGTCTAACCGCACAAGCAGCAGAGGAGCTCAACGATGCGTTAGCACTCACCGACGAGCAATTTGGTGGTGGTTATGAAATACCATCTCAAAGGACAATAGATATCGTCATCAATGAGATGTATGAGGATGATGGGTCTCCAACGCCGGGTCTTGAGAAACTGGCGCGAGATATCAAGGGAGACGAAACCAGTCAAAATCAAGAATCACAGGACACGCCAGATGGAACTCTAGACAGAGCAATCATGGCGGTTGCAGTTTCTGATGAGGTATCTGCAAAGGAAATTATCCGCAGTACAGAAGAAAATATATCTCGAATTTCTAAGCTCGAACGTCCATGCCTTTTCAATGCAGATGGAAGTCCAGATAACGGTGAAGGTCTGTGTGTGTGGAACGAAGACATAATGTCCGATGAACAAAAAGAACGGTACAACCCATCTGATTCTCAGTCGCCCACGCTCAATGTGCTGCACCTAAATATGACACTGACCGGACCGGTTCCAATTACCAATGCGGTAACGGACCGAACATTTGACATGTTTTGGGATATTTTTCCTATGGCAGTTGTTTTGGTAGCAATCGGTTTGTTTGTTTTCCATTGTGACATTCTTCAAACCGGTCTTACCGGTTTCAGGCCTCTTCAAGGACTTAAGGTGGTTATCATTGCGGGATTGCCAACTTTATGTGCTGTATTTTGCACCTTGGGGATAATAGGTTGGTCAAATTACGAAGTGACGATGACGGTAATTATTGTCGGACCAATCTTACTTGCGTTAGGTGTATCGTACGGTCTCCACATAACCAATCGTTATGCAGAAGAAGGCGGAACTAAGGCCGAAAAGATGCGGGGCGCTCTCTCTTCAACTGGCAAAGCAGTATTTCTTTCTGCAGTGACAACAATCATTGGATTCATATCGCTCGTTTTTACACCCATGACGCCAATTCAGACCGTTGGAATAGCACTCTCTGGTGGAATTGTCGTTGTTTACATCTTGACGATGTTCATGGTTCCAAATCTTACCCTTCTTCTTGATTTACGTAAACCGAAACATCCCCCGCTCAAACCCTTTGAATTATTGGTCGAGATACCGGTCAAGTACAACAAAGGAGTTATTGGCGTATTCATGTTGCTGATTCTTGTTTCTGCAACTTACGGTCAAGCAAATGTTGAAGAGAATATCGATATGCTCAAGATGGCGCCAAATGATGAACCATCTGTCAAAACAATGGACCTGTACAGCAAAGAGTTCAATTCTGGGCAATTGGGTATGGTTCTTGTTCAAGCAAATTTAACTGGTGATACTTCAATTGAAGTTTCTCAACAAGATCCTGCCGAGAATTTACGACAAATCGAAACATTGGAAGGCTTGATCAACGACATCGATGACACAACTGCTGTCTCCATCGTTTTCCTGATGAAATCATCAGGTATTGCTCCAACCATTGAATGCGATGGCTGCAGCGAATTTGTTCAGTCCTTACCATTGGTGCCTCAAGATGTGAAGGATACAGCCAGTATACTTCTGGATACAAGCGTGACCCAAGATGCATCGTTTTGGGACCTTTTGACATCCCCTGATGCTTACGGTTTGCCAGCCTCTCGCCAGAGTGAAGTCTTTTTGCTCAATGTCTTTTACTCTTCGATAACCGATGAAACTCGTGAAATTTTCATCAGCAAAGATTTCGATCGAAGCCTCATACTTGTTGATATGCCATACCTACCTGTTTCAGTTACATCTTCGAATGTGGATACAATCAATGACCACACCTCGACTTTCACCGGCACTGAACCCGGAAATTATGCTACAGAATTAACCGGTGTAGCTTCTACAACAATCGAGGTAAATACTCTCATCGTTGGTTCGCAGTGGACATCTCTTGGATTTGCTGTGATTTTAACGCTCATTACTCTCGCCATTGTTTTCAAAGATATTCGATATTCAATATGGACGACATCTCCTGTTATTGCGACCGTCGCTTTGCAATGGCTTGTAATGTGGCGAATGGATGTCGATCTCTCACTTGTTACGGTGATGATTGGTTCAATTTTAGTTGGCGTTGGTGTTGATTTCTCCATTCACATTTCGAATCGAATTCGAGAACTCGGCGGCGGTATTGATGCCATTCGAAGTGCAGCCATTGGGACTGGTATGTCGCTTTTAGAAGCAGCTGTTGTTACAAGTCTTGGAATGTTTACTGCTTATCAAATCCCCATCGAGGCAATTAGCCCGTTCATTACTGTAATATTGATTCTACTTTGGGTTGCTGCTGCTAGTGCACTAATCTTGTTACCTGCAATATTCGTCACTCTAGAAAAATCTGGAATTGGAGCGGTTAGTGGCAGAAATTCAATGTCAAAGCGCCTTGGTTTAGGAAAGCAAAAAGTGCTCGACGTAGATGTTTTGGATGCTGCATTGAACGACGATGTTCTCGATGCTTGGTGAGCAACAATACAAAGAGTCTCCACCATTTGGAGGGTACAATGGTGAATTATTGGTTGATGAAATCCGAGCCACATGTCTATCCGTATGAGCAACTCGTTGAAGATGGTTCTACGCACTGGGATGGTGTACGAAATTATCAGGCAAGGAACATGATGCGCGATGACATGAAGAAAGGTGACCTTGTCTTGTTCTACCACTCCAATACGAAACCACCTCATATTGCTGGAATCGCTCGAGTGAGCCGTGAGGGATACCCTGACCACACTGCCCAAGACCCAAATTCAAAATATTTTGACGAGAAAGCATCACCCGAAAATCCACGTTGGATGATGGTTGATATCGAAGCAGTACTCCAACTGCCAAAAATCGTATCACTAGAAGAGGTTCGAAACAATCCAGCATGTGAAAACATGCTGCTTGTGCGTAAAGGTCAACGACTTTCCGTTCAGCCAGTTGAAGAGTCAGATTTCAACACTGTCCTTTCAATGGCTGGCATCACTATTTCTGACATTGAGTAATAATCTGGTGGTTTGATGTCGAAAAAACAGTTTCCGGTTGCGCCCCGTGCATCGAATATCGAGTACGCTATTCGAGATGTGGTTGTGCCTGCACTGGCTTTAGAGCAGCAAGGACATGAAATCCTGAAGCTCAATATTGGAGACCCTATTGCCTATCCTGGGCTTCCAACACCAAAGCACATGGTCGACGCGTATGTTGATGCATTGAAAAACGGAAGAAACGGTTACTCGCATTCGTACGGTCTTGAAGAGTTACGTTCTGCCATCGCAGCGGATGAAGTTCGAAAAGGTTGGAACGCGAAAACTTCGGACATCTATGTATGCCACGGTGTAACTGAAGCTCTTCAAATTCTCTTTGCTGCCGTACTCTCTGTTGGCGACAAAGTTCTCGCTCCTGGTCCTCATTATCCACCGTACATGGCATATCCACAAATGTATGGTGCTGAAACCATCGAGTACAAACTTCAACCTCAGAACGGATGGAAAATTGACCTTGATGACATAGAATCGAAAATGGATGATTCGGTACGTTTACTTGTCCTCATTAATCCAAACAATCCTTGTGGAAGTGTAACTGGTGANCAAGAAATAAAGCAACTGTTGTCAATTGCCAAAAAATGGCCAAATTGCATGATTGTAGCAGATGAAATTTACGACGGTCTCGATTTTACCGGTACCCAACGGAGTGTAGCAAGTCTTTCTCACGATGTTCCTGTCATTGCTTTGAACGGCGTTTCAAAAGTCTACTACGCNCCTGGTTGGAGAATNGGATACATGGCGATTCATGANCCTACGGAACGGTTGTTGGATGTCCGTGACGGNATCGAGCGAATGCTCAGGTCTCGTTTGTGCGCATCGACGCCAGCCCAACTTGGATATTTAGCGGGTCTCGAATCGGATAGATCTTGGATGGAAGAATATTCTGCACGGGTGATGCGCCAACGCGATGTATGTGTCCANCGTATTTCTCAAATTGAGGGTCTTGAAGTTCAATCATCGGGTGGTGCTTTCTACATGTTTGTTCGATTACTCGATAAGAAATGGTCAGANAATGACAAACAATTCGTTCTGGATTTGTTGAATGAAGAACATGTGCTTGTTGTCCANGGCAGTGGTTTTTCNCCTAATTTGGGTAAGGGCCATTTCCGAATCGTTTACCTCCCTGAGGTCGATGTATTGAATGAGGCTTTTGATAGAATAGAAGCGTTTTTGCTACGACATCGTCATCAATAGCACCTATTTCGGCGATGACTTGATGAAATAGTGTCCTACCCTCAGCATATGGGCAACTCGAGGGTAAGAGTACTTGTTTTGCTTTTATCCTCATTTTTTTCATTCCTTTTGATACAACCGGCATCAGCTGTGCAAATTTCAGAATTCAATGAATCAAACTTTGAATCATTCCTTCCGATAATCGTGGCTTTTGCTATTGCTATACCAATTTGGCGCTGGTTCATACCCACTCAATTGTCGAATTTGCAGGTTGCATTTGAGATTGATGATGACCTCTACGAAGTTCACAAAATAACGGGAAACCTTGCCGATGCACGTACATTGCTCAGTAGCGTATTGTACGGACTTGGTCTTTACATGATGGGGATGACGGGAGTCCTAATTCTGATTGCAGAATTAATGTTTGAAGCTGAAATATACTTTCGCCCGAATCTCTTGATTGCTGGTATATTAATTCTCATTCCAGTACTCATTTCACCTTGGGAGACTCTCAATACGCAGTTGGGTATGAAATCAAATAACGCAAAATCGAAAGCCTTTGTTTTGGGAAGTTTGCTGCGACGATTTACTACTCTTCTGTTGTTGATTGGTGTCACATTTGCGACTCTCCTTTACGGAATTCAATTAAGTTCTGACAATACACTTTCACCGGTTTGGTTGGCTGCGGGAATGCTGACATTCATGTCTCCAACCATTATGGCATATGGGCGGATAATGGGTGCCTCCTGGAACATGCTCATCATAAATAAATGGCGAACAGCAAACGGTAGGCCAAATCCAATAGACCCGAAAAAACCAGGATTCTTGAATCGCCTTTTTTCTCTGATTTTGGTACTGTTTTTACTTACGATGCCAATTACTGCTTTGAACGGAATTGTGACCGTTTTCTTTGTTCTTTTTCAGAAGCCTGATAATGCAACAGAAGTCCTTAATTTTGGAGGGATTATTGGACACTCTATCTATGAACGAATTGATCTTATCTCGGAGTTGTTATTCCACTGGGAGTTCATCAAAGCACTTCCTCAATTCCTTTCATTGTACCTTTCACTAAACATCGCAATTGTGGGTCTTGCATTCATCTTTGAGTTGACGAGAAACTTAATTCTGGGCGGACAGTCGTTTGGAGGCTTGTTTGGTGTGACTCTGGATTCACCACGAGAAATACGCACAGAAGTGAAAGCACAAAAACGACAGCTTACATTTGCTTTTGCTGGTTTTTCAGGTTATACTGTCCTTCTCTTGGTCTTGGTTTGCTACAAAGAATTTGGTGGCTTGATGCCATTTACCGACTGGCTAGAAGCGAGGGGTTTTGATGAAGGAAACCGACTGTTGACAACATGGATGTTTATCGCCTTTGGTCAGGCAATTTTCCTGTTCACATGGCTTCTTTCAATCATTAAATATTCTCCACTTCTCAAATTAAAGTTTGACTTGAATCCGGATGAGCGTCGAGAAGGTGCAGTTCAATTCGCTGGCGGCGATTGGATGAGAGAATTGGTTGATGATGCAGCAATCAAAGAAGACATTGACGGATTGATTCAGTTCCAAAGGCGTTCCATTAGCGGCGACCCAGCACTCGTCCGTCATGAAAAAGCTCGTGCTCACATGTGGGAACTTGCTTTACGCGGTTTATGGCCAAAAGCAATTGAGGAGGCAAAGAAAGTACTTGCCCAAGCTGGTGGTGAAGATGATATTGCCAGAATGCTCATTGCAGTAGGCCACATGGCATCTCGCCGTCTTGATGCAGCACGTGAAGCGTTGCATGGTCTTCAACAACCTGAAGGTTATGATGAACCTGAACTTCTTGCATTTGTTTGCGAATGGCTTGACCCATGGCAAGGTATGGTGACTGAGGACGACTTTTGGGATTGGGAGAACAACTCATGCATCGATCATCTTCAGGCTCTGATGAGGATGCTTCGAGGGTGGCAGCCCGCGCCAAATGACGAAACTATTCACAATGACCGTTTAACAAGAGTTGCACAATTATCGATGATATCTTTGATGAGAGCGCAACGCAAGCATGACGAGGCTCTGGAACTCTCTCTCAAACTGGTTCGAGAAGAGCCTACGGGCGTACGACCTCGTATTGCTGCTGCACTTTGTCTTATTGACAAGGGTGATTGGCACAGCGCAAGATCCATTCTTTCAGAACTCAAGGAGAGTGATTCGCAGGATCCTCGTGTTCTCGCTCTAAGCAGTATTCTTGGACAAGTCGTTGATGAAGAGGAACTTGAGGTTGCATTAGCAGTAAGTCAAGGAAAGGGGATGAAGAAGTGGATTAATTCAGCTCCAGTCAATGCAGTAGCGGGTGTTATGGTCAAAGGTGGTATGGATGAAGCGATTAGTGCCAATGTTTTGATAGCCTCTCATGAAGCGACGCGTCGAGGAATGCCTCCTATCTTTAGAGAAAGTTTTCTGATGAAAATATTTCACTGGTTCGTCTTATTGCCAACATGGATTGTTCTTGGAATTTTCACTTCTCAAGAAATCGGGCAGGCTCAAGGTCTTGTAGTCGCTTTGACTTTGACGATGATACAATTTGGTGGCCGTCGTTTTTCACGCCAACAGAGAAGAATCATTCGACACCGAGACCAAAAGGCTATGCTTGTTTATTCAAAACGTATGAAGCGTTTCAAGGTTGCACCTGAGCGTTCAAACATTCCGGTAGGTACACACATTCTTCTTTCAGGAATGTTGGTCACCGTAAATGGGGTCGTTTTGGATGTAGGTTTGCCAGGATGGATGACGGAAAGATTGCCCAAAGATTCTGAAAAGTCAGTGAAAGCTCGCCTCAGGCGTCAAGCAAAGGCCATGTCGAAGTCTCGTCCTCCTCGATTACAACCACTAGGAGAGGGCTGGTGGCTGAAGCGTCCTAAAGAGGAAGGTGCCGATGTACCTGTGTTGGAAAGACTGATTGGACCAGTTGCTTATCGAGGCAGGCAGCAGTATATTCAAAACAAATCTGGTCGCCCAGCTTCGACGAAATCATCAACTCGACCTGGTCAAAAGCGTAATGTGTCAAATATGAACCTCGGAAACAGAGGTATACCGCAGAATACTCGAGTTTCAGAAAGAACACAACGATTGAATAAACCAATGAAAAATTTCAAGGTCGGTAGCAAATCCATTGGTCCGAATGTTCGTCCATCATCGCTTCGGTCTTCAACGAAAGAATCTGATGACGATTATGTATCATTTGACTGACCAGTTCGGTTCATCAATGAGTTCAAAGACCGGCTTCATCGTATAGGATGCATGGAACGTGAACGCGGAACATGGTCGCCGAACGAATCAACTCTTTCCAAGGCAAAAG
>NYZH01000017.1 GCA_002687075.1 Methanobacteriota archaeon | reverse complement strand
CCAGTGGTAGAGGTGCCTCAGCTCTTGAAATGACGGTGACAGCGGAAGCAACAACCTCGAAAGCAGGAGGNGGCAANGGCTCTCCATCTTTCACCTTCGGTGGNCGCTTTTCCGATACGANTCCAGTNAATTGTAACGTCGACTCACGCGTCATACGCTGTACCATGTCCAGTACTTCCTCACCGACATTATCGGCTTTGAGAAAAATTTGTGTAGACCCAGTTCCATCTCGAAGGTCGACAAAGCAGATAGCCCCCTTGCCGCGGTTTGCCTCTAAAAAACCAGCAACTTTCACTTCTTTACCTACAAGTTCGGCTCCAATACTTTGGATTTGGCCGAGTGTGTGCGTGCGATATGCAGTCGGAACCCATGTGGTCATAGTTGGGGGGGTTGGGGGGTAGAACATCAACCATTCGTATGCCAATGCTGGAAAATTCCAGCCATGCGAGGAATGAAAGCACTATTTATTCCGAATAAGAATATTCACTTGTCTTGATAAGCGGTTTATTCATATATGGTGGGTATCGCGCCACTGCCATGACTGGAGACCTCTTCTCGTCCGAATCAGTTACCCGTGGCCACCCTGACAAACTTTGCGACACTGTTTCCGATGCCATTGTCGATGCGTGCCTTGCCATAGATTCCAATGCTCGTGTGGCGGTTGAAACGTGCGTTAAGGGCAAGGAAGATAAGGGTCTGATTGTCCTTGCAGGAGAGGTATCTCTCAACGGCAATGTACCTGATTACGAAAAAGTGGCTCGAGAGGCAGCTGCNGCAGTTGGTTACACTTCCCACGCTATTGGAATGGATGCGACAACCTCCGACTACACCGAAGTTCAAGTTCACATTACCACTCAATCAGCATATATTGCCCAAGGAGTCAATCAAGATCAGTTGTCTCAAGGTGCAGGTGACCAAGGATTGATGTTTGGATATGCTTGTACAGAAACTGAAAGTTTTGAAGAACTGAANGGGCGATATTTCCCCCTTGCTGCAGCTTTATCTCAGCGATTGACAAGACGGTTAACAGCCGTTCGTGAACAAGGAATTCTACCCTGGGCTCGACCAGATGGCAAATCCCAAGTTACCGTTGAATACGATGATGATGGCAACATCTCTCGGGTTCATACGGTGATTATAGCAATTCAACACGATGATGATTTGAAACAACAATTTGGAGGTTCAGAGGACAAAGAATTGGAGTATGTTCGCCAACAAATTTTGGAGCATGTCGTTCGTGAAGTAATTCCTGCCGAACTTCTTGATGATGATTGCACTTTAGTCGTTAACGGAACTGGACGCTTTGCAGACCCAGGAGGTCCCTATGCTGATGCAGGTTTGACAGGCCGAAAAATCATCGTCGATACGTATGGTGGCATGGGTCGACACGGCGGAGGAGCATTTTCAGGAAAAGACCCATCAAAGGTTGACCGTTCAGCTGCATATGCTTCTCGTTGGGCGGCAAAACATGTTGTTGCTGCTGGACTAGCGACGCGTTGTGAAATCCAATTGGCCTATGTGATTGGAATTGCAGAACCCGTTAGTGTACGTGTCGAAACATTCGGTACCTCGAGTCAAAGCGACAGAGAAATCGCTGAGAAAGTCAAAGCAACTTTTGATTTTAGACCTGGCGCTATTGCTCGAGACCTTCAACTCCTCAAGCCGATTTACTCCGTAACCGCTTCTGGAGGCCATTTTGGAAGAGTCCCCGGTAATGACGGAACTTTCCCTTGGGAGCAAATCGACCAAAACAGAATTGCTTCACTTTTAGATTAAGAAAGCACTTTTTTTCCGGCCCGTAGGGCCGATTCACTCAAGAGGTATGTACGAGTGGCTTGACTTGGTCTTATGTTGTCCCGGTCAATTCGCGCTGTCGCCTTTGTCCTCATCCTCTTGTTTGCGAGCCTATCGCCCCTTGCTATGACTGCACAAGCACATCAGAGCATTCTTTTGTCAACAGATACTTCTCATGTCGTGCTTCTACCGGGCTCGTCTGGTAATGTGACGCTGAATATCGAAAACAATGCAACTGCGATTGAATCATTCAATGTATCAGTTGACACCAGCAGTCTTTCAAATCTATGGAACATCACTCCAAGCGAAGAAGTGGTTGAGAATGTCTTTCCCACATGGAGTAAAAATACCACTATTGTGGTTCGATTAGCCGAAGGTGCAGTCCCATCCGACAGCGGTTCGTTTGACATCCATGTTACTGAACCAGATCAAAATTTCACGAGCGTCATTACCGTTTATGTTTCAGTGGCTCCTTCATACATGCCTGCACTGAATTTGGCTACAATGGGGGGTCCATTGGTTTCGATGAATTCTGGTTCAAACGCTTCTTATTCAATCGAAGTTCAAAACTTAGGTTCGGTTGAAGATACGCTTCTNTTGGATGTTGAATTTGAACCTGATTTGGCAGCATGGTGGGCCAATTACACAAATGGAACCGGTGGAAACAATTCGAACAACGGCACTGGTAACGGAACTGGAGGTAACGGCACGGGTGGAAATGGGACTGGTAACGGNACCGGAGGTAACGGGTCTGGCAATGGTACCGGCAACGGCACTGGCGGAAACGGCACTGGCAATGGTACCGGCAACAGTACAGGTGGAAACGGAACTGGTAATACATCCAACGTTACCATCGATAATGTCTTGATGTTCGGAAACAGTTACACGAACTTTAACAATTTAAATTCACTTTTGGAGTCAATGGGTGTTGTCAATGCAGATGCAGTCACCAGTGGAGGTCAGACCTTGTCGGGCCATTGGAACAATGTCAATACTACAGCCAACATTGCCAACACGACATTGAGAAATCCCAGTATCGATTGGGATTATGTTGTTTTGCAGGACCAAAGTCAGATACCTGGATTTTACCGTTCATCGACGGATTGGACCAACAGTAAAAACGGTGCAGTCAATCTTGCGAATGAGATCACCACTGAAGGCGGAGAGTCCATACTACTCATGACTTGGGGCCGAAGAAACGGGGATATTACAAATCCAACTCTTTATCCAAACTTCACCATCATGCAAGACCGCCTCGAATCAGGTTATATCGATTATCATGACAACATGACTGCAGCAGGAAATACTGTTTGGATTGCTCCAGTGGGGCTAGCGTTTGAGCATATCTACAACAATGTTGTTGCAGGAGGGGTAAATGCTTCCCTTTCTGGTAATTTGTTCTTCGACCTTTATGATACCGATGGCAGTCATCCATCTCTTTCCGGTAGCTATCTTGCAGCCTGCGTGCTTTACTCCACAATGACCGGCAATTCTCCAGTCGGTTCCAACGATACGGTCTCTCTCTCTCCGTCGATTAAACTTCAACTTCAGCAAGCAGCTGCAGCAACTGTGTTCAACGAAACTTCACACTTCACTTATCCATGGCAATCGACCACTACCACTGCCTCAATGTCCATGATGTCAAGTCGAGGGCTTGGCGGAGGAATACCAAGCGGCTGGAGCGTACAATGGGTTGACGACCAATTCACCAATATGCCTGCTGGTTCATCTTCTACTGCGAACCTCCAAGTTTCGGTGCCTTCTAATGCAGCACCGGATTTTTACGGTTTCCGATTGTACAGTGCCTCTACGGGTGGTAATGTTTCAACATCGACATTGATGGTGGTGCATGTCAATGCAGAACATAATCTTAGCATTGTCTTCTTAGAACAAGACTCCGCATTCATTCCCGGTCTTTCGACCAATTCCAAAATCCAAGTGACCAACACTGGAAATGCTCAAGTTGATTACAACTGGGACTTGGCGATGATAGAAGGTCCATGTGTTGCATCACTTGTTACCGCTTCATCACCTGGCATGTATCCTGACGATGTCGAGGATATACAGTTCCAAATTTCGGTACATGAGGAAGCAACGAAGACAGATGATTGTGATTTGAGATTTGAAGCAACTGGTACCTCCGCATCTCAACAGCACATCATCGCGCCGTTCTATTTCACCATTGATATCGATGAATCCGTAGCATTTGAATTGGTCACCCCAATGACTGCGCTGGAAGTTACACCTGGAAGTCCCATCACCTATGAAATGCGAATCATCAATAACGGTAGTGAAACCGTGAATTTCTACCTCGATGTTACGACACCCTCTGAGCTTGATACTTCTTTCGTTTCTTCCTCAAGTGTTGAGGTTAGCCCTGGTGATGTTGGAGTTTGGACGCTGTCTACCGACGGAGTTTCAGGTGAATACGGTATTTACTCACAACTTTTCTCCGTCTCCTACCTTGGTCAAACGTCGTACGCTAGCATTGATATTGATGTGCTTGGCGTCGAGGATGCAACACTCAACGGGCCTTTGGATGGGCGTATTCAAACCCGCCCGAGCGACTCGGTAACGACATCGTTCACCTTGAGCAACACCGGCACCTCGGCTTTGGAACTTTACGGCTCTCTTCTAGGACTACCAGCAGGTGCAGATGCAACCTTGAGTCATAACGAGGTCATGCTTGCGGTTGGTCAAAGTCTTGAAGTGGATTTAACAATCGACACCCAATCCTCCGTTTCCGCAGGCTCATACCAACTTTCGTTTGCTTTCTTGAATTCAAATATATCTGCACAATCTGCCGTTACGCTGCAGGTACAGGAGCGAGTCAGTGTAAAAATCAATTCTATGTCCTTGTCACAAAACGAGCAAATCTCTGTTGGGCCGAACAGTTCAACTGCGGTGATATTCGATATGCTGAATACAGGTTCTGCTCAAGACACTTTACTCGTTTCGGTGGTTGACTATGGTGGTGCATTTGATTGGTTTGAATTTGAAATTTCAACTCCAACACTCAGCCTTGCTTCAGGTCAATCTTCATCAAACTCGGTTAGTTTCCGTGAACATACTGCTGGTGCTCCAACAAGTGGTGTCTCGGTTGGAATTGTTCTTCAATCTTCAACAGATAGTGAAGCAATGGACCACATAAACATCACATTGATCCCGTTCACGCCAGGGGCCGAATTGATTGTCCTCTCGGATGACGACTCAGCAGAACCGGGCGGTACGATTCACGGAACAGTCGTTGTAACAAACAACGGAAATGCAGTGGATGTTTTGCAGATTGCGACGGTTGGAATGGATTGTGGCGTAGCCAGTTCACATGAACTTCTTCCAGGACAATCTTCCTCTTCTATACCTTGGTCTTGCGTTTTACCTGATGATGCGGATGCTGGATTAAAAGAACTGAAATTCCGTGTTACCAGTTCATCCCGCCCGTCAT
Organism: Methanobacteriota archaeon; assembly: GCA_002687075.1. GTDB lineage: Archaea > Thermoplasmatota > Poseidoniia > Poseidoniales > Poseidoniaceae > MGIIa-L1. The sequence goes on along the minus strand of NYZH01000017.1, from coordinate 15,011 downwards.
TTTCTGCGACAAGCAGCGAGATATACACGATTGAACCGATTTGGGGAATGTCCGGTGTAATCGAGATTGTATTCAGTGAAAGTGAACTTTCAATCCCGTCATCTGGAGGCTCTTCGGTAATGCTGACCATCACTAACTTAGCAAATGCACAGGTCACTGGCTCGCTAAGTCTTGAGGGTGTTGGCGATGGTTTGGTGGCTCACGAATGGGTTCGATTGTTGGACAACGTCTCCACCAATGAGTTTACTCTAACGGCAGGTTCATCCATGCAGTATAACTTGGGTCTCAACTCTTTGGTTTCTACAAGCGAACAGGCATCACTTAATGTTCGGGCGACATATGTCATCGGAGATGCCACTCAATCGGATGTATCAAGTCCGCTAGACGTTGATGTTGTTGGGCCTGAGATGCCACCCAATGGTGTTGCGTTGCCGTTTGATGTTCAACTTAGCCAATCTGATACGCTGAATGCAATGTTTGGCGGTTGGATTTTCTCATTCCTCATTCTTGCAGTTCTTTACCTGCGTCGAGATAAGAAGGATGTTCTACATTCTGAAGATGAAGTCGAGACCGAAACCGAATCGGAAGAATCAGTTGAAGAACAAGAACCTGCCCTTGGATACAACGAATGCCGGATGGATGGTGACAAAGTGACGTGTCCTTCTTGTGATGCTCGATTAGGTGTTCCTCGAGGAAGTGAACCACCTTTCAGATTTTCTTGTCCGCAGTGTTCAACCCTTATTCGGGTCGTCGAATAATCAACTCTTGCGTAACGCAAGAAGTAAGAATGCTGTGTGTCCAAACGGTCCGTTCACTGGTCGAACTCCACCTTTTGAAGCCCTACCCCATTGCCGTTGAATCAGTTCTCCAGCCCATTCAATTTCGAGACCCTCTGCTTCACATGTCTCCCAGGCGCTCTCAAGTTGACTTGTTACGGGGCAATAGCAGACCAATCTCCCTCCAGGTGATAACAACCGAGAAATCGCTCGTATAGCACTGGGGTGTTCAGGTAAGTCCAAAACGACTGCATCAAACTTGTTCGAGATTTTCTCAACATCCTCTACCACTTCCTCAATTTTTCCTTCGACATGATGGTGAACGGGAAACTGTGGCCAACTTTCTTTGCAGCGCCTGAGATTTTCCAAGGCTATATCTGCGTGTTCATTACGCGGTTCGACTGTGACGTGAACTCCGGTATTTCCGAGTACCTTTGCGATNTACATGGCAAGGCCTCCACTTCCGATTCCTGCCTCCAATACACGATCNCCNGTTCCNATACCCATCCGTGANATGATGAATCCAGCATCCTTNGCTGAGATNGTTTGTGCTCTNCGAAGCATGCCCTTNCTCATCTCAGGTAANCGAAGTTCAGCTCNNGTCAGGATTTTTTGACCTATGAGTACTTCATCACCGATTTTCGTACCTGAAAATGTTTCAAAAGGGTCAAGAACTCCAATCCCCTTGATTTTGCGCACCCCATTCGTCATTTCGACAACATGCACTTTGCCGTCTTTTTCAACCAATGCTGCCCATTTTTGGTTGTCCATATGTCCTCCAAACCGTATCTTGTCTAAACTTTGCCTGTGGTTGTAAACAATCCAAATAGGCTCATTTGGACCTACTTTTTCCTCACTTGAAAGGGAGGGATTCATATACTGTCTTGAGAGTCCATGCCCATGCAGATGTCTTCGCGCANATTGGCCCCCACGCTCGTACTGATTTTCGTGAGCAGTTTATTGATTGGTTTCACCGATGATTTGAACGGTCAAAATGACCCTGAGCCGCTTGAACAAAATGTGGTTCTCAACGCACCATCTGACCCTGGTCACAGTGTTTTTGCGCAATACATTACTTCCGATAATTGTGGTTACTGTTACTCTTACGGAAGCCCCGCTCACAACCAAGCCAAAAACAGTCTTCCTGACAGGTACGTCTACATTTCTTACCACAGTGCGAGTTTCGGCAACACCGCCGATTCCGAAGCCGGTAACATTGCTCCAATTTATGGTGTCCAGCACCTTCAAGAATCNGGTGGCGCCCCGAAGACTTCGTTTGGCGATGCTACCCTCAATACGGGTTGCGGCTCCAACACATGTTGGGACTCTTACATCTCAAGCGGTGGAAATATGCACAGCACAGCATCGGATTATCAAGTTTCGGTGACTCAGTCGGACAACGGTGATGGCACCGTTGATGTTTCCGTTAGTGCGAGTTATGTTGGCAGCGGCTCTGCTCCAAGCAGTATCACTCTTTACGCAGCAGTCACAGAAAAGGTCTGCAATTCTCACGTCTATGCAGATGGTAGCAAAGGTGGCAACTGTTGGGAAGCATGGCTACTCAACAACGGTAATTATGCCAGCAACAGTGGCAACACAGGTGGAACAGGATTCGAAACAGTCAACCTTAACGCAGGCCAAGCAGTCAAAACNTGGACTGTTCCGACAAGTCTTGTGAACGGTGGAGTGAGCAACATGAACACTGTTGCNGCATTGTATTCNACATGGAGCACTNCGAGTTTCAACGCAGATGTCTACGCTGCCAGTGATTCCACGATGGCTCCTAAACTTGACATCGCNGTAACAAACCTCGCTGTCTCTGCCNCTTCTTCTACGAANTCNGGGTTCATGATTGGAGATCNAATCACACTCAATGTAGGCGTACGAAATGTCGGTGATTTGGATTACTCAGANGGTGGCACGATTCAATTCTTNTACAAAGACGGGATTACTGAAGTTCCAATTTCCTCTGTANCGNTAANTAACCTCAACTCACAACAGGTNCAAANCGAACAAACAANCTTCGANACCAGCGGTCTTTCATCGTCTTGGAAAACAAGTTTCGGTGCTCGAATCTCCGGCTTGGTTGGCGATGGCAACGGTGCGAACAATGTTGCCATTGAGCAAGTTGACCAAGACCGTCCACCAATCACCAAGAATCCTCAAATTCAAGGGGACCAGTTGATTGAACGTGGCAGCCACGCCGTCGTNTTGGTGAAGGCNGATGCNAATGATAACTTAGACAGCGCTGCNACCACAACTTTCAACGTTGAAATTTCCCCAACCGGACTTAACCAGTGGACAAGTTCCGTTGTATCAGGTGGACAGAATGTTGTTTACCAAGGGACCACAAACGAGGGNCGNGAATACATCATTACGCCCTCTTCTGCAATGTCGGCAGGTTGGTATGATGTCCGTGCTCAAGCAATTGATTCTCGTGGACAAACCGGTGATTGGAAATCGATTTCTGGGTCATCAGGGTTTGAGTTGAAGAACGGAGTTCCTACAGTTGTTACCGATCCGATACCATCGGTTATGTGCGACACACCTACCCGNGTTTCGATGGTCGGTCACATTTCTGACCCAGAAACTCCACTTGAAAACCTGGTTGTGACATCCAACAGTGATTCATTTGTTGCATGGCATGCAGCAAGTAAAGAAATCGAAGTCCATTTTGCATGGTCTGAACTCAACGGTTGCCCACTCGGTCAACAAGGAATGGAAGTTTCGATGGACGATGGTGGAGACTATTCGGCTGCAGGAGAATTACCGTATGGAACCTTGCTGTTCCGTGTTACAGAGAACGGACAACCTCGATGGAATGGTCTGCCTACACAATCCATTCCAGAGGGTGGAAGCGGTGTTCTTGCCCTTTTACCGTATCTTTCAGACACAGATGACAGCGGCAACCCTACAACTGTAGAAGATTTGAGCATTGAACTCATCAGCAATTCGAATGAAGACATCATTAACGCGTACCTCAACGGTAACGTCATTGGTTTTGATGCGGTCGATGATGATGCAAATGGACAAGCGGTTCTTACTCTTCGAGCGAGTGACGGTATCAAGACATCAGAAGCAACATTGACTGTGAACATTCAGCCAGAGAACGATGCACCTCGACTTTCGTCTTTTGAGGAGATTGAGTCCATCAGTCTAAAGCGAAATTCTGTTCACGTGATTGATTTATCAAGTCGAATTGTCGATGTCGATAATCCTTCAGAGGAAGCATTCGTAACCGTTACTCCTTCGGAGCCTGGAGCAGCTCGCTACAGTTTCATTGACGGCAGTCTGACCCTCGAGTTTGAGCAGATTGGAATGCAAACCGTTACAATCGTGCTTCAAGACAAGTTCGATACCAATACATACACCATGAATGTCGATGTTTTCGATTCCTATCCGTTCTTGATTTCAACTGCTGAAAGCGACAGCGGCTACATGGTTATTGACATGCAGGATACCTACATTGGCCAAACACCGACCGTTACTATGATTCCAACGGATAATTCACCAAGCTTCACAATCATTTCAGTTACATGGAATATTTGTAGTTCATTGACTGGAACTTGTGATGGATTAATGGAGTACAATCTGGACATGTCAAAAGCGAATGTAGGCTGGACCGATGAACTGGCCATTCCTTCAATTTTGATTCCTGGCCAACTTGCTCGAGAGGACGGCTCTCAGTACAAAGACTACTATCAGTTGACTATGACTGCGTCTGACACCAGCGGCAACGATTACAAAACCATGACTGAACTCAAGTGGGATATTACTGAAGCCATGCCTACNATCGAGGAAATGGAGGATGANATGTTTAGTGATTACNTGGATGACCTTAATGNCGATAAGACCGAAATTTTGGCTCANATTGAAGCCNTNGCGGAAGGCGAAGACTCGGGNGCTCTCGANGTCCAACTTAGTGAAATTGAGGCAGAACTCGAACTCGCTTGCAGCGACCCTCGTGCTGATTGCATTGATGAATCACTTTCCGGCTCCACTTCGGTCGAATCCGATGCGCCAATCGATTACAAGATGATTGCCCTAATTGGAGGAATTATACTCGCCGGTCTTGTCATTGGTTTGATGTTCTCCCGCCGAAACAATGGTGATATGAAGATAGATCCTTGGAACGATACTGGATGGAACCCGAATTTGGTTCCGGCTCATGATACCGTTGCAAATTCCATGTATGGCGGCGCACAGGCAATATTCCAACAGCCGGTCGCTGTGGCTCCAGCTCAACAGATTGCTGGACCTCCATTGCCACCCGGCGGACTACCTGCTGGATGGACTCCTGAGCAATGGGCCTATTACGGACAGCAATACTTGGATGGTACTCTTTGAACTTACACAAGTTCATACATGGTCACCTGCAAACCAATATAGGGAAGCGTATCGGAGGACTCAATATGACGGATGATGAAACATCAAGAGACACCCCTCTTGAAACCGAATTTATCGACCCGTTTGCAGACCTTCAAGATGCAATTGAAGACACCATTGAACAGTCAGTTGAAGACACAACTGAAGTAACAATTTGGGCTCCAGAACCAGGTCCTGACTCGGATGCAATTGTAAAGGAAAGTATCGATGAGTGGATAGAATCTGTTGACTTTTCATCCACCGAAGATGTCCCTATTCCAGACCGATTGGTTGACCAAGTAATTGGACAAGAAGCAGGTTCTGTTGTTATCAAAAAAGCTGCTGAACAACGCCGCCACATGCTCATGATTGGCGACCCCGGTACTGGTAAATCCATGCTCGCTCGCTCGATGACTGACTTATTGCCAAAGGATGCATTAGAAGATGTGCTTGTCTACCCAAACGAAGACGATGAAAATGAACCTCGTGTCCGTTCCGTTCCTGCTGGTCGTGGTGACCGAATCGTCAAATTGCAAAAAGAATCTACACGAGCTCAGCGTGAACGTTCTCAAAAGATGCTTCTTATTGCATTTGCAGCAGTAGGATTCCTTCTTGTTATTGCTACTATCCAAAGCGGAGACATTCTTACACTGTTGTTTGGTGGTTTTCTTCTCATGTTTGGTTACATGTTTATTCGCGGACGGTTGGGTTCAGGTGACGACGGTCGTATTCCAAAAGTACTCGTCAAGCACGATTCCAAAGCCATGCCACCCTTCGTCGACGCAACAGCAACCCTTTCTGGTTCCCTTCTTGGCGATGTTCGTCACGATCCGTTCCAATCAGGAGGTATGGAAACTCCCGCCCATGACCGTGTTGAGCCTGGTGCAATTCACCGTGCCCACAAAGGGGTACTCTACATTGACGAGGTGAACTTGCTTCGTCTTGAAGAGCAACAAGCGCTTCTAACAGCCATGCAAGAGCGTGCATTCCCAATTTCGGGTCGCTCCGAGCGTTCCTCGGGTGCATTGACCAAGACAGAACCNGTACCGTGTGACTTCATTCTCATNGCTGCTGGAAACCTTGATGCAATCCAAGGTATGCATCCNGCTCTGCGNAGTCGTATCCGAGGCTATGGGTACGAAGTGTANGTNAATTCTGAGATGCCAGACACCTCTCGCAATCGTCGTCGTTTGATTCGCTTTATTGCNCAAGAAGTGCTTCGTGACATTGGTACTTCTCGAGAAATTCCCCANTTTGANAAGTCCGCAGTCTCNATTATTCTTCGAGANGCACAACGNAGGGCCGGACGTCGAGGTAAACTATCTCTGCGCTTGAGGGAACTTGGTGGACTGGTTAGAATCGCTGGTGACCTTGCAATGGAAGAGGGTGCACCTTTTACCAGTGCATCACACGTTTTGGGCGCTCGTAACATTGCAAAACCACTCGAACAACAGGTTGCCGACCGAATGATTGAACGACGCCAAGACTACGCTATGATTGTGAATTCAGGTGAACGTGTTGGGCGAGTTAATGGGCTTGCCGTTCTTGGTGCTAACTCCGGTTTGTCTGACTTCAGCGGTATTATGTTACCAGTTGAAGCCCTCGTCACACCGTCTCTTGGCGGAGGTGGAAAAATCCATGCTACTGGCGGTTTGTCCGACCTCGCTAAAGAAAGCGTCACAAACGTGAGTGCAGTCATCAAAAAGTTGACCGGTAAAGATATTTCAGACTACGACATACACATTCAGTTCGTTGATACTCACGGCGTCGATGGAGACTCTGCTTCAATTACGATTGCAACTGCAATAATTTCGGCCTTGGAGAATATTCCAATCCGTCAAGATTTGGCTATGACAGGTTCTTTATCTGTTCGAGGGGAGGTCCTTCCGATTGGTGGTGTCACTGCTAAGATTGAAGCTGCTGCACGTTCGGGCATCAAGACGGTTGTTGTCCCGCGTGCCAACATGCAAGATGTACTTCTAGACGAGAAATTTGAGTCAATGGTCGAAGTCCTAGCCGTTGATACTCTCGACGAAGTTATGGAACATGCTCTCATTAAACATGAACAAAAGGAAAGCCTCGTTGAACGCCTCGGTTCTGTTATCGATAGACTTACACCGAGTTCGAGCACCTTCCCCTCAGCATGATTTGTCTACCGCATCTTTGGGCCGATTGTTTGGGAATCCCTAGCGAGGGTTACTAATACCCCAAGTATTGGCTAACATATGGCCGAGTCTAGTAACGGGGTCATAACAGTTCAAGATGCCAGTAAAGGCGCATTGTTTGTACTGTTCCTCGTCACAATGATCGATATGATAGGTTTTGGAATCGTCATTCCATTTCTAACTTATCTGGTTGAAGATTTGACTCCATCGGGCCAGGAGGCCAATGTTGGTCTTTGGGTGGGGCTCCTGATGACATCTTACTCGGCTGCTCAGTTTTTATTCTCTCCATTGTGGGGTTCAATTTCCGATCGAATTGGTCGTCGGCCAGTACTGATGGTAGGCTTGGTGGGGAATACTGTCTTTTTCACGATGTTTGGACTTGCAAACACATTACTGATTGCGTTTATCGCACGATTTTTTGCAGGAGTTTTCAACGGCAACATTGCCGTTGCTCGAGCCTATATCGGTGATGTCAGTAATCCTCAACAACTCGCAACTCGAATGGGTCTCATCGGTGCTGCCTTTGGACTAGGGTTTACCTTTGGGCCATTTATTGGTGGTGAGTTATCTAATCCAGCAGGCCGATGGGATNTNTTTGCCGATACTNTTTTCGAGACCCACCCATATTTNCTTCCGTGTTTGGTNGCGAGTGTNTTATCGATTTTTTCACTGNTTATTGCTTACCGCTCTTTACCAGAATCACTGCCTTATGAGCGACGGACACAGAATGAACCCGAACCGTGGCTAAAACACATGGTTGAGATAATGAAAAATTCTGCTAAGATGCTCAAAGCCAAAAATATCTCTTTGATTATATGGGTCTCCATGTTGTTTACCTTTGGATTTACAATTATGCATGCAGTATTCATCCTCTATACAGAAATGAGTCCAGAAAATGGCGGTCTTTCTTTTTCTGAAGCAGATAATGGTAGAGTTTTTGCAATGATTGGAATTACCGGAATCTTGACTCAAGGCATTCTCATTGGGCCCCTTTCACGTCGATTTGGTTCTCGATTACTGATTCCAGCTTCTTGCGTAGTTACCGGTATTGGATTGTTCTTGATACCTTATACAGAAGTCGAGCACAGTTGGTTGCATATACTGATTGTGACGGTCTTAATCGCAGTAGGTAATGGTATCTTTCAACCATCATCCTCATCATTTTTAACGCGTATTGCGAAGTCGAATGGCTACGAACTTGGTGTCGTGATGGGTGCTCAGGAATCGCTAGGGGCCTTCGCACGAATTTTGGGCCCCTTGACAGGTGGAATCGTATGGACACTAACTGTTTCGAGAGAATGGCCATTTGACTATCATACAGTGTTTCACATATGCGGCCTCATGATGCTTTTCTCTTTTGTTCTCGCTCTTCGATTGCCCCGCTTAGAGGCTGAGTCAAATTCGGCATTTGGATTTGATGAAGAATCCTAAAGACTCAAGTGGTGATGGTTAATCGCCAATCTATGGATGCAGCAACAACAACTTGGGATTCTGGTAGATTTAACCGCCGAGTTTCGACCTTCGCCCACATTTCTATCCTCATTACGCTGATGGTCATATGGCTCATTGTGCTAAAGGGAGTTCTCCAGCCATTCTTTATTGCCTTGGGTATTTACTTTGTACTCAAACCAGGTTCTGATTATCTCTCTCGTAATGGCTTTCCTGTGATCCTTTCGTACCTCACCATGGTGCTGCTTACCCTATTGGTCGTTTCTGCAGCCTCATTTGTCGCCTACCAGCAAGCAAATAATTTGCTTCAAGACGATGAGCAAAGGGAATTGTACAACACTCAACTTGAAGAGAAATGGAGTGAATTGAAACAATCACCACTCATCGGTTCTGCCCTAGGTTCGGATTCTGAAGACGGTAACACGACCCTTGTTGANGATTTGTCATCAATGGGTTTGTTGGAGGAAAATGAGCAAATATCCGATGCCGCTCTTGGAATGCTTTCGAATGTAGGTGGATTTTTCTTAACCAGTGTTACGGTCATGTTTTTCCTAATTTTCATCATTTTTGAAGCAAGTTTACTCCCTGGTAGAATCGAACGTGCTTGGCCAGATGGTGGCAGCGATAAGGTTCAAATCGTTCGTTCCAAAATCGAAGCAAGTGTCAATACATACATTGTTGTAAAAACCGGAGTAGGNGCAGGTACTGCGGTTTGTGCCGGCATTGTCATGNTGCTGTTTGGGATTGATTTGTGGTTTACTTGGGCTTTGCTCACGTTTTTGTTGAATTACGTACCCTACATTGGTTCTCTCATCGCAACTATGCCTCCAATTATTCTCGGTTTGATTTTACTTGAACCAAATTCTCTTGCTCTACTTGTTTTGCTCCTGCTTGCAAACCAGCAGGTCTGGGGCCAGATTATTGAAACACAATGGGCTGGTCGTGCACTGGACTTGTCTCCGGTTCTCCTTCTGCTGGTGACTTCGATTTCGTTTGCAGGCTGGGGGATTCTCGGAATGATTCTAGCGGTTCCGTTTGCAGTCATCGTAAAGATTGTGCTTGAAAACATCGAGGCGACTCAACCCTTTGCAATTCTCATGTCGGAACGTGCACCATCGATTGATGAGGCATGGGTTGATGCTATGAAGGATGGTAAGATTTCGAGTTTTGAGAGTCAATCATTGAACCAGTTGCAAACCCTTCTAGGGTATTCGGACCTCAAGGTCAAACTCATTGCTGGACGAATCGCTGCTCAGCGAATACTTCGCAAGAACAAAGTGACCGATGATCAAATCGATATCATTACATCTGCCGCTGATGCTGTAGGCGAAGGCAGTTTATTGGCGAATGAAGTTACAACAATGCTTTCTGAAGGTAAACTGGACAAAGAAATGCGTCCACTTCTTTCAAAGTTTATCACACTTTTAGAAGAAGAGTGATTACAAAACTTCAGTTAGAATTTTTTCAAGTTCAGTATTAATCATTAGAATAAGAGTCCCAAACTCAGGTGGAATATTTGGGTCTTCGTAAAGTTCCTCTAACTTGGATTGTGCCATTGCAATTCGCACATCCAATTTCTTNCCCTTGTTTAACAGCCANTGTTCACACGCTTCTTTGGCTTGTCGGCGAATATTCCTTGGCACTTTCGGGTCATCAATTTGATTGATAACGGTGGCTACTTGTTGGAGTCGAGTTTCAATATCCATAGTCTACACCACTGGTCGTAGTATCTCGTGCGGGGAGGCCGTCTTTAAGTTCATTGCCAGCATCGGCAGGACATGAGCCTATCAGAATCTGACATTCTGGGGTGGAGTAGAGTCTTCACATTGCTTCTCGGAATGGGATGGGCCGCTTGGATGGACCACAAAGAACGGCGCGTTAAAAATGAGCATTGGATGGTTTGGATTAAGCCAGCTCTCTTCCTTTGGGCCCTTGATTTGATGGTTCAAGGCGCTGATTGGACAATCTATCTTACTGCCTCTGCTGCAGTGGCTTATGCGAGCGGTGCGGTTCTTGGTCGACCTACTTTCAATGATATTCGCGCAGGTTCTCGAATAGACCAAGTTGTATCGGTTTGGTATATTGCAAGCATTTTTGGATTGGTCTATGGAGCCTATAGTTACCAAAATGTTCACCCTCTCGATGTACTTCTTGGTAACGAACAAGGTCTTGGTGCTCTNTGGTGGTCGACTTTNGCCGTNATTCCNCTCATCTTCATCATTGATTTGGCATGGAGANTGAGAATGCTGCATGGCGGCGCTGATGCAAAAGCNCTGATGTGGGTNGCGATTCTCTTGCCGAGTTGGTCGAGTTTACCTCTTCTCTACCCAGAACACACAGAAAGTGCNTTGTTCGCTCTTCCACCAGCATTTGCGCTGNTGATGTGGGGCGGTTTCTCATTCCTCCTCATTCCAATTGTTTTGTTTTCACTTAATCTCATGCGTGGGAATGTTCGAAGCGTACGNGACTTGTCAATGGCTTGGCATGCACTTTACATTCCTCGAACCGAAGTCCTTGACAGACATGTTTGGTTGCTCACTTCACTTGTCGAAAAACCAGATGGCCAGCGAGAAATTTATCACAGCAAACGAGCCCCTCGTAAGTCTCCCAGCAAAGAGGAGGTCGTTGGAAAATTGAATGAACTCGAACANGAAGGTGTAACTCACGTTTGGGTTAGNCAAAAGTTGCCACTTCTGGTGTTTTTGTTTCCNGCAATTTTACCANTGTGCTTGTTCGGAGATCCAATGGCGATACTTATGCCCGCTTTTGGATTNAGCTGAAATGAAAAGNTGTGCTTATCATGCACCCTTACGCTCNACGTTCTTNGGACGAAGGCCCTTGTANCCACACTTTCGACAGCGAGTAGCTCTCCATGCATTGCGTGCATTGCACTTCATGCAAATTTTCACGCGAAGCAAGCGCTCCTCTGCTTCAGGGAATCGTGCCATGGATTGGCGACTCGCTTCCCCTATTTAACCGCAACCGAGTCACTGGAGGGGATAGTATTCATGATTTACCCCCATAAAAGCCTTGTAAGTATGTTGAAGGAGTAGTGGCTATTGGCCTCAGCATGCGTGTACTTCGCTTGCCTGCGATACATCACGATACCAATCTCGTGGTTATAGAGGGTTCAATCGGTAATCTTCTTATCGATGCAGGTACTTCATGGTATCAGGGATTACAAGTAGAGAGAATCAAAGGTGTTCTCGGGGAGAAAGCAAATCTCGACAGAATTCTTCTTACAAGTAAGCGGTATCCATGTTCAGGTGGTGCAAAGCATCTCTCAGAGTCTTTTGAGAATTGTGAAGTTGGAATACACGCTGATGGGCAAGCAGCTCTTGAGACAGGTGATTTTTTTACAACTTGGGCAAACAGATTCGATTCGGATATGCCCNCAATNGCAACTCATGCTGTTGAAGACGGCGATGTTTTTGCGTTAGGGGACGGCCAAGTAGAATCTCTTCACCTCCCCGGACATTCAGCAGATGGAATGGGTTACTGGATACCAGGCCAAAAAATGATGATTACGGGTACACTTCTTCCAAGAGCGGATCGTCCGACACGTTGGGATTTGCCGAGTGGATGTTTGCCAGATGTAATCTCCAGCCTCAAAAAAATTCGAGCATTACACCCNCAATCGCTTATTCCAATGCAAGGTCCAGCAATAAAGGGTGAAAGGCATGTCAAAGAAGTGCTCAACATGCATATTGATTTTTTCAAATCGTGCATTGAAAACAACGGTCAGGTTCCAGTTTCCGTGCCACGACCAGCTCAGACTGCATTGTGGTACACTCCCCATCCACCTTGGCCTTTGGAGGAAAACGAAAGCCTCTAACCCAGTGCAGGCAGGTCAAGCATCAAAGGCTGTGACTGCTCTTTGCNAATTTGTTCTGATTGAAGAATACGTGCACGTCGATTGTCTCTTTCTTTCTGCTTGATGAGAAATTTCTCATTTCCATCGTAACGTTCTTTCATTTCACCGCACCAATCGTATGTTTGCCTATTCCAACCGCTCTGTATGTGTATTGATTCTCCATCAATGCGCAGACTCGTTACCGGACCCGAGTGCTTGAATAATTTCACACACCGGCCTGGAACTTCTGAACCCACAACCCATACACTTCCATCTTGTGTAGCTGCCATGAATTTTTGGCCATTTGGGCTTACAGCGTGAACTGAACGCACAATGCCTCCATCAACTACAAATTTGTCTATTTTTTCAAGTCGAGGAAGTGAGAGCACACTAATTCCACCTGAAGAATCTCCTACAACAACACTGTCGTACCGCTCATTCGGTCCTTTGACTGCAAGGAGCACAGTAGCCAGTGCTTCGAGTTTGGTTTGCGTCCGTGTTCCAATACATGGTCTCCACGCTATGGTACCTTCATCCATCGCCACTATGCTTCCCTCGTTTGTGACGAGGCTCCGAATGACTGTTCTGTTGTTCATACATTTGGAATCACAGCCTTCGGTACACTGTCTTTACCTCCACCCCTCGGTGAAAACTGAAAGTGAATTTCTCAGTAGGTGTCTTCAGACTTGTTCTCTTTTTTCCACTTGCGGTAGCAGCGCTTGCATACTCGGACACGTCCTTTTCTTTCGGTGTAGCCGCTGCTTCCCCAAACATCAATCGCATTGTCAATCGAGAGGGAACGGCCCCCGAAGCTCTTGTCAGCATAATCGTCGCATGATTTCACGCCGCATGGAATTTCTCCCTGTTTAGAAGCGGATTTCTTGCGGGTCTTTTCAGATTCTCCAGAATCGGCTTTGTGCTTGCGGGCTTTCGCTTTGAATCCCATGTTTTTACGCCACATATAGCAATTCATCAAGTTTCTGCAATGAAACAGAGGAAATCACTGTTTTGAAACTTCTCCGAGTTGCCCTAGAAGTCCCTCAATTAAGCGAAGTAATCCACGGAGGGTGACTTCGGAAACATTGGCGACTTGACAAACCTCTGACTGGGTTCGTGGAGAACTGGATTCATTGGCCACTTTGTAGAGAAGCGCAGCGGCAACACCCATTGGTTTCTTGCCCTGCCACAACTCATCGTGTGGCTTAATCACATTCCAAAGGTGATCTAACTGTGTGTGAATACCTGGAGGTAATTGCAGGTCTGAAATGAACTTGTCAAAGTATTGGTCAGGAGATGAAATCTTGTGGAGATTGAGTCGACGAGATACTTGTCGAATCAAACGTGAAAGTTCCTTTTCCTTGACATCAAAAGCCTCAGAAATTTCGCTTATTTGACGAGGTAGGTTTTCTTGCCGAGCAACAAGATAAGAACACGCTGCAGTCACACCTGCAATCGAACGTCCTGTTACGAAACCTTCACTGGATAACTTGCGGTAGAGGCGAGCTGATTCTTCTTGCAGAGGCTTTGGAAGACCCGAGAAGTCACGGATGAATTGATTAGCACGCACGAGATTTCTTTCTCGGCTTTTTCGGGTTTTAGAGCGCTCGTCAATAACCCGACGTCGACGCCATTCTCTACGAGATTGTGAAGAGATGCCGTGTCTTCCTGCGCTGCCAGTATTGAGGTCGCGAACATCAATCGTTGTGTTCAATCCTTTGTCGGCAAGTGTGTACGTAAGTGGTTGACCAACACGAGACCTGTCTTGACTACGGTCCCTGTTGGTCCACTCTGCACCTGGGTCAATGACGTTTTCTTCAACAACTAAGCCGCAGCTGTTGCAGGTGATTTCCCCTCTACTGTCATCGAGTTGCCAGTCTATTGCACCGCAGTCTTCACACGGTCTCGTGTGGCCTTCTAATGTTCGACGAATTACGCCGGTTCCGCTTCGGTTCGCACCAGCGTCTCTTCTTCTGTTGGGTCTATCGCCAGAATTACCTTCTTGATGTGATTTCATGTTATTAACCTCTAGTTACATAGTTGTCTACCGTGGTATATAATCCCTGTGATGGGATGTTCACCGTGGCTGAAACTGCGCTTAGCGGTTTTACACTGTGGTTTCCGGATGGGGCAACAATAACGAATGTTGCTCAACTGATTATAAATGGTTGTTTTTTTGACGCTATGCAGTCATCAAGCAGACTCAGTTGTAGTTGCAATGTGCCAACAAGATTGTTGCAGTCTCTCCTTGAAAAATGACGGTGATTCTCCCACCTCGATTTGCTGGAATTGCATCGCATAGTTCAAAGACGGTACGCGAGGGCAAAGGGTCGAGGAGAGTTGAATGCCAGCCACAGTAATCCTGGGTGCCCAGTGGGGAGATGAAGGAAAAGGTAAACTTGTTGA
>NYZH01000063.1 GCA_002687075.1 Methanobacteriota archaeon | reverse complement strand
ACGGCAATGCAGCCTCTTCAACCACATTTCCAGTTGCAGCAGCACCCGATGCTGCAAACCCACCACCAATCCATTCCCACAAATCATCACCTGTTACATCATCAGCAGAGATAATGACCACACGGTCAACTCTATCACTGTTCAACCAATCTTCAGCAACTCCAAAAGCGGCGGTCGTTGAAGCACATGCCAAATTTATCGTTGTGTTGGGACCGCGAATTCCAGTGTACTGGGCAAATTGGGAATGTCCCATGTTGAGGGTTTGGAAAAGATAACGTCGATCAAAACGCCCTTCGCCATCATCACCATTGCTCTTCGCATGTTTCATCGCCATCTGTAAACCGGGGAAACATGACGCGAAGACGATACCTGTACGCTCACGATGATGTTGCGGCACCTGCCAATTTCGAATTAGACGAAGGCCGCCCTTTCCAATTTGCTCAACCGGAGTGAGGGGGATGGCGGCATCTCGTAGAGCCAGCAAACCGGATGCAACTGCAAGTTGAGTGGTTATATCCCAAGCCAACACTGCTTTCGGGTCAATACCAAACTCTTCTGAAATATCGAAGGCTGATTTGATACCGGCCAGTTGAGGTATGTCGCTGAATTCAGTTGCTTTCTCCATATTGACGGAACCATCTCGACCTTTGATGAGGCGTACAATATTCTTGTCGAGCAACCGTTGCTTGTACGCATCACTGACTTCAGAGATGCATGTTTCTCCTCGAACCAGTCGCTCAAAAGTATCTTCATCGAAAACCCGTTCACCACCCGGGAGTCCAAGTGAAACTCCAGTCACGACGTAAGGGTCGGCTTTTCGTCGATTCACATGTGTGGTGTGCTGAGATACATGTACGGCTTGAGGGCTCGTAGTCCGAACGATTGAGGTTTGAGGCTTCCAAGAGACTGGCAAGGAGGTCACCCATTTCGCGATATCAGCAGCAGTCTGAATGTCATTCATAGCAACTGACGAATCAACTGTAGCCTCATGAGCAATTGTTTGGAGNACCGAGGAAACCTCACCATCACTCATCCCCAGTCCCAATCGNAGGTTGACCATCCCCTGGCAGAAACGCGCAGGGTAGCCGCTAACAGATGCGAGTCTGTCACCGATATAATCGTCCATCGACTTTGTGGCTGCCTGCTGAGGGTCGACAATTCGTTCAGCAGAATGAGTCACGACATGAGAGGGTGGCGTAGAGGGTTGGGCGGAAGGTAGTGGGCGGGCTCGAGACTGCAAATCTTGGTTTTGTGCAGTTGTGAAACTTTCGGTTGGAGCCGCAGCATACGCTTCAAGCGGTCCGGCACGGAATCCTTCGGCCAATACACTGGAAGTGTCACTTGGCCACTCAGGTTGCCTACCAGCCAAAGCCAATGTTCCTAATGCGGTAAGGAAGGTTGCGATACCACCTTGTTTTGGATGGTTCGACATAATGGGCAGGTGAGGTTGATTTTCCAAAATTTGAACGGCAAACATCGTCAATGCGCGTTTCGGCCCTACTTCGATGAAAGCCCGAGCGCCTGCTGCATACATGGTTTCAATCTGAGTTGTCCATTCAACAGCAGAAGCCATTTGAGGGGCAAGTTTTTCCAAAATTCCTGCTTTNGAATCAGCACCTTCCATCGGATAAAATGTGCCGTCAACGTTCGCAGTAATCGGAATAGTGGGCCAACGGATATCCAAACCTTCAAGGAATCTACGCAATGGTTCGTTTGCTGGTGCAACTATTCGAGAATGGAAAGCATGAGATGTCGCTAAGGGGACACACTGGAATCCTTTTTCCTCAAACTGCGCCATAGCCTGTTGAACCGGTTCGGTTTCTCCAGCAATCACCGTCATTTTCGGTGAATTCTTGTTCGCTGCAATGACATAACCTTCGATGGATTTCAAAACACTGTCCACTTCATTGTAAGGGGCCATTACGCTTGCCATCAAGCCTTTGTCATCGATTACTACAGAACCCATTTCAGTGCCTCGAGCGGCTGATGCACGCAATGCTCCATCCATATCGAGAATGCCTGCAGACATCAGTGCAGCATATTCACCCAGTGAATGGCCGGCAACCATGTCTGGTTTTTGCCCATGGTCGTTAAGGGCGCGTTCAATCGCTAAATCGGCAGTTAGCATTGCAGGCTGAGTGTATTCTGTTTGCTTCAGTTTATGCTCTGCCTCAATACGCTCTTCTTTGGTTAAGTTNGATCTCAAAACAAAACTGGATAATGTTTCACCATCCAAAACATCAACCATCGTTTGGTCGGCTTGCTCCCACACTTTTTGTACAGCACTGTAACGTTGGTGAAGGTCGTGTGTCATCCCAACATATTGGCTGCCTTGTCCAGGATACATATGAGCAATCTTCGCCTTTGGATGAAGTGCAGGGTCATTGGTCAACAATATGCCTTGAGCTTGTAGGAATCCCCATTTTTCGGGGTCATTCATCGCCTTACTAGCCAAAGCAGTTTTCTTGTGGAATTCCGCCCAAGAAGTAGCGACAATACACATTCGAACAGCGTCACCTGCACTGTATTTGCTCGATGCTAAATTCAATGCCGACGATAATCGTAAGCCTCTAGGGTCCTCATCAAAATGCGAGCCCTCAAAACCAACCGAATCAAGTTGCTTCTGAAGTGAATCAAGGTCGTTTGCTGAAAGAAGTAAGATACCACCTTCGACCGATTTCATCTGTTCATGCGTCATTATCGGATTCGCCTGAGGGTCCAAAATTGATGCAGCTGCAGGCGTCGTGGATTTAGGGCTCGATTGTCCNGCATATGCATTCCAACGTGCCTCCCATTGTTGGGCTATGGGTGTGTGGAATTCTGGCTCAAATCCTTCAAGAGCAATATGGTAGTTGGTTCCACCGAAACCAAAAGCAGAAACGCCGGCCCTACGGGGATGGTGTTCAGGTCTTGGCCAGTCTCGAGCCTCTGTAGGGACAAAGAACGAATTGTTCTCCCAATCNACNGTGGGATTCGGTGTTTTGAATCCTGCAGATGGTGGAATCGTTCGATGATGAAGGGCCATTACGGCTTTAATCAATCCTGCCATTCCTGCTGCGGCCTTGAGGTGTCCGATTTGAGATTTAATCGACCCAACTGCAACATGATTGCCTGCAGGGGAGCCCTCCCAAAGCAGGGAAAGGGTTCCAAGTTCGGTTGCATCTCCAACCTTCGTTGAAGTCCCGTGTGCTTCGACCAACTCAACGGTCGTTACATCGTATTGGGCTTGTGAGTATGCTCGGGCTATAGCCTGTATCTGACCGCGTTGACTCGGTGCTGTGATACCTTTTCCACGCCCGTCGGATGAACCACCAACTCCACGGATTACAGCATGAATCTTGTCACCATCTTCGATAGCATCACAGAGNCGNTTGAGAACAAATGCACCGGCACCTTCGCCCATGACAAAACCGTTAGCACCCGCATCGAAAGGTGTCGAGTGTGTCGGAGAAAGAGCACCAATCGCACTAAATTTAGCGAAGGTTGGAGCATCCATACTTCGATCGGTTGCACCGGCAATCATGACATCTACTTGACGCATCTGCAACAATCGACACGCATCCATGAGCGTGGCTAAAGATGAGGCACAAGCAGCATCCATTGCAAAATTTGGGCCTTGCAAGTCAAGGAGATTTGACACACGTCCCGCAACCACATTCGCNAGTTCTCCCGGCATTGTGTCTTCATTGACTCGAGGTGCGCCAGTGTTAATTGAGTCAATGAACTTCTGAGCGTTTTCTTCTGGCATTCCAAACGATTGTGCTATCTCTTTGGTNTGGTTTGAATAAATGCGGATGTTTGTAAGATTACGATTTTCTCCACCAAGGGCATTGGCAAACGCAACTCCAGTTCGAAGTCTGTCGATATCTTTTGTCTCACCATCATACCCAGCATGTTCAATCGCAGAGGCTGCTACAGAAACAGCCCACTGTTGTGCTAAATCAATTTGTGCCAAAGTACCCGGTGGTTGTTTCCATCTTCGCCAATCGAACTCATATCCTTCAACGACCGCTCCAATGCGAGCATATGTGTAGCCTTCTTCAATGTCCCCAGGGCCCCCATCTCGTAANAAATGGTCAACGGGGCCAATCCACCTGTGCTCTGGAATTTGGCGGATNCTTACTTTCGAATCCAGTATATTCTGCCAAAAAGTGTCGATGTCGGGAGCATCGGGCATTAATGCAGAGACTCCAATGACAGCAATGGGCTCGAAAGGCCCTTGGTCAAGGCCCTCGACTTCGTTTCCTTTTGCATCTTTGACCATAATATCNCCTCACTCGTTCATGATACTTTGTGGCACCATGGTAATCGAATAACCACCATCAACATAGATACATTGGCCCGTAACCCCACTTGAAAGAGGNCTTGCCAACCATAATGTGGCTCCAGCAACATCTTCCTGATTGACATTCCTTCGCAGGGGAGAATTTGCCTCTACATGGTCGAGTATGTTGTCAAAACCTGGAACGCCGCTTGCAGCAATTGTACGAATAGGNCCTGATGAAATGGCGTTAACGCGATGTCCTTCTGGACCCAAATGACAAGCTAATTCTCGAGTCCAACATTCCANTGCAGCCTTTGCCATCGACATGATACCGTAGTTTGGAACAAATCGGTTTGAGGCNGCATAGGTTAAGGTAACCGTAGAAGAGCCGGNATTGAGGTAAGGTAATGCGTGTTTCAAACAACGCTGCAATGAATTGGCTGAGATGGTCATGGCAGTATTGATGTCGCTGTCCTCNACAAACAAAATTGGTCGGTCAAAACAGGCNCGNGGAGCAAAACCGATTGCGTGAATGAGNATGTCTGCCTTTTTCCCCGGATGTTCCTTTTCAAAGGCCTCAAAAAATTCACGAGTCGTAGCATCCGATGCCACATCTAGAGGATAGAAGCCACCTATTTGGGGCAGCTTATCTTTGAGTTGAAATATGCGGCTCATGAATCGCTTTTGATACCCAAGATAAAGTGTCACACCAGCTGCAGCAAGTTGTTGGCAAATAGCCCATGCAATCGAGTCTTCACTCGCTACACCGAATACGAAGGCAGTTTTNCCTTGTAATTTGAGCATAAAAGCACCTACCCAATGGGTAGGTGTTGGCCGTAACACCAATCCTATGACTGTTACCTATGTTGTATCACTAAAAATCAAGATTCGCAGACCCTATCGAAGACGCCACAAGACATTACAAGTCGTCGAATAAATCATCAAATTCATCGGATTCTTGCGGTCCATCATCAAGGTCGCTAAACATGTCATCGAGATCGGAACCAAAATCATCCTCAAATTCTGGTTCGTCAGGCAGAATAATTGGTTGCTGAATGTCTGCTGATTGGTTCTGCTTCGGTTTCTTCTTGGTAAGAACGCGAATCAGAACTACTAAGAACAGAACCGATAGAATGACTCCTCCACCAATTGAGATATACAGAAGGCTATCATCTGAACTCAACGAGTCAAGTCCATCAATACCACCGGACTGGCTTGGAGCCTCAATATCCAGTTGGATTGTAATTTCACTGAACTCAGCAGATGCGTCGTTGTCACTTTGTGCCCGGATAACGAGTGGCATTCGCAAGTCTTCAGTGACTTNGGAAGGAGAACGTANTGAGAGGGTTTTAACNCCTGATGTGCCTTGNTATGCCACATTCTCACTTACCATTTTTCCACTCGGGAACGAAAATCCTGCAGCTTCTAATTCTGCTGAATTGGCAAAGAGAACCTCCAATTTGTCAAGGTCATTACCTTTGTTTGTCACTTGGAACGTAAATTCAACCTCATCACTCGGCTCCATATATCGCGTCGTAACATCTGAAAGCAAGAGTTCGACCATACCGTAAGTTTCAATTTTCAGTTTACCTATATGAGTGTCGTTGGTTGCTAGTTGTTCGGGCAATTGCCCCCATGGCACGCCATTCCATGTGTCTACTTTAGCCTCAATTTCAAAAGAATATTCTGTTGTTGCAGGTATCTTGGTCTGCCCTGAAAAGATAATATCGAAGGTTTCTTCGTCGCCAGCACCCAGACTAAAGGAGTCTTCGCTAAGAGCCATTTCTACCAAAACTCCATCCCATTCAAGGGTTGTAATACTGATGTCCTCACTCGATGCAGTGGGATTCTTTACAGTACACTGAACTGATATTTCAGCGTCTGAAGTGGGTCGAACATCCATAGAAGGATCTGAACCGCAAGTCAATTCAACTGCTGGCAATGGATTCTGCGCAGATGCTGGAACACTCAAAAGAGGAACAAGGAACAAAACCACGACGAGACTGAAAATTACCCCCCTCTTCATGATTGCCACGAAGAGGCGGTAGGTGCATTCACTCATGAATGTGATGGCTTTTTGAGACATCAAAAGGACTCAATGCCTGTCAACTACTTGGGCCGTACAAATCATCTGCGAGGTCCTTGTGGGCTTTCCATAGGAATTCCTCGTCGAGGCCCCCTTCAAACAGTTGTTTGGTTCTTTTAGGAACCGTTTTTGGACCGAGTACGGCCCCTGGGCGTCGAACATCATCCATGTAATCGGTTTCAAGGAAAAAACCGTGAGAGCACTTTGAAGCGGTTTCCAACACTTCCTCAAGAGCACCTTTTCCAATCAGAACACTTGGCGTGACGCCATGCGTTACTTCATGATCGATGTTCGAAGGAGCATAATGTCGAACCAACCTTTTTCGTTCAAGACCTGCCTTATCTGCCAAGGTTGCCATATCCTTGTATGTTGATTCGAGTTCTCCTTCGACATGCAATTGTAAGGCAACACCTTCTTTTTTGGCCATGTGCATTGTTTCAAGCAGCAAGGTGTTCGACAAATCCCAAATTTCTTCATTAACCGGCCAGTGAGGGCGTCCGACTTCTCCAATGGCATGTGCTTTACCTTCATGGACAAAATCAAGTGCTGCATCGATGCTGTTACGGTAATTTTCCATTGCTTTTTGCGCNCCTTTTTCGCCCGACTGTTCCAACCAAGCTGAAAATTGATGGGCGAAGGCTGCTGGATGCGGGCCTAGAACGACTCGAACACCTAAACCAACATGATTGCGTACCTCATCTGCCATTTTAATCGTGTCTTCGTAGGTGTCAATATGTCCCTTTTTATCGACNGGCGGGGATGCAAAATCTGGACAATGGACCAGAACGATGTCAGTGCCTCCAGCATTTTTGAAATCGCGAGCGGCATCGAGAAATCGCCCATTCCGATTCAAATGAAAATGATTGTCCAATATCGGCCCAGTCCAAGTGCGAGCATCCGACATGAGTGAGCCTCAACTTCTGCTAAACATCATGCGATTTCAACGCATTGGAAAAAAACCGANCAAAAGTTCTCATTACACACTTTCAACGAAGAATTTGTGGTCAGAAAATTGGTCTCGCCAATAAACAGCTGCCATTGCTACCATGTTACTGTGACGAGCATTGGTGACAACGCATCTTCCATTAGGCCATACTTTGAGTGTCAAGTTATGACGTGAATCTTCAAGAAGAGCACATCCAAGTCGCTCGTCATAAGATGAGGTTCCTGCTCCAATAGCCCCGGTAATTTTCGTCACNTCAAGGGACTGTTCAAAGTCGAAAGAGGCGATTACAGGACCGAGTTCAGTCTCAAGNCCGGTATCACTCAAACCCAATCGCAACATCAACTCCTTGGCNGCAGCACGTGCTGCATCAACTCTGTGAGTTCCATGAACAGTAATTCTGCCTTCCCCGTCGATTACAAGTGTTGCTCGAGGACGGTCGAGAACTTTGATGACAACACCACTTGTGAGTTGACCACCCAGTTGCGATACGACATCTTGTTGATTGATTGGAGTGGGCGGAACAAAACGGACGAGTTGATTTTCAATCCGAACTTCTATCGCAGATTTCGACATAATCACTCCTCCTCCAAACCATCGGATGATGTTGTGATTAAACTAATCTCCTCTTGTTCTGGAAGAGAATTTAATGCATCAAGAACTGAGTTCCTATGCGGTAAATACAACGGTAAAAGCAGTACTGCATCCGAACCATGGACAGAGCGAAGAGAAGCAAGGGCGCCTCGCAAGCGTGATGCAAATCGAGCATCTCGGGCTTGACCGACCTCAGGGGAGACAATCCATTCCGATAGGTCCCACCAAGTCGCTGATAGAACAGCAGCAGAACCCAAATTGGGAGACACGCCTTTGGGAGGTTTCTGTGCATCAAAGATGTTCTTTTTCACTCGTTTTCTCCATTTCCCACCAATAGAAATCATGCCGAGTAATTTTTTCCAATGCGATGCGGCTTTGGCCTCATTGGTGAGGTGTTTATTCCATTCTTCATCGTCNGCTGTGGGTTCAATGAAGAACACTGGACGCTCATGGCGAGTCGCATTTCGATGTAAACGTCGAGGTTCTGGGTCTGGGAATCTGCCGCTGGTTACGTCCTCTACCATTGAGATTTCATCGAGAAATATGCCAAATGCACCACCTGAAATAAGGCCATGTGAAAGATTGACTCCTGGCGATTCAGCCTCGTCTTTTTCCTCCTGAATCCACATATCAACCACATCGGGCGACTCAAGTAAAGCAAGACCATGCCACTCTGCGCGAGTACGCATTTTTCTCGGATAAACCACTGTTGGCAAGACCGGATGCAGAACGATTGTCCCACCATCNGGGTCTTCCCAATGGATATCGCCCCATTCGAGTCGAGCGGGCACANACTCACCTTCACTGGCTGTTAACCCAATCTTGCAAGGTTTCTACATTCCAGCCTTGGTCAAAGTAACCTTGGATTTCGTCTTGAGTCCATTGTGGGAATTGTTCCATCGCTCGAGCCATTTCAGGAGATACCGAGGCTTGAGGGGNTGCTGCAGGTGGAGGGCCGCGTAGCGGTTTCCTTTCCTGCTGGCCAGGTAATTCAGCATACGCCTTATCATCTACATCTTCATACTCTCCATAATCGTCAGCAGAAGATCTTCGAAGAAGAACGACAACCAATGTAGCTAATACCGCTACAACGATGATAAGGAACGTTAGAATCAACATGAATCCTGATGAGTCTGACGACTGGCTTTCAACTTGAACATTGAAGGATTCTCCTCGAGAGGAACCGTTGTAGAGCAACTGGTCTGTCGTGTTATCTGAGATGAGATAATACATACCCGTTGTCGCCAAATTGAACTGTTGCAAGTCAACCTCAACCCANGANGAGGCCCCGACTGCNATTTCTCCAGTCTCAACACTGCCNTCGAATACCGGNACGCCACCGTTGACGACGGAACGGATGTTGAGTACTGTTGAACCNGCCAAGGTTCCAGTGTTAAGAACTTCAATTTCNAGTTCCATTTCATCACCAACTTCAGGCTTTTCTGGCGTGAGGCGGACATTCTTTACCGAGAAAGATGCTTCTTCAAAAATCAATTCATACATGGAACGGTGAGAGGGGTCGCTAGAGAAAATCGGCCCTATGCCACCATCATCATTCAGTCCACCACCGAGCAGCACTTGTGTTCCTGCTGAATCCTTGCCATCAATCCAAAAGATAACTTCAACGCTGTTGATTTGAGTGTCTTTATTTAGGTCATTTTGACCATCAGTAATNGGCCATAAATCAACGCAATCTGCTGTTGCGAAATACGAACCGCCACTTGGATTCAANGNAAGTTGNTGAGTCATTGGTTCATCGCCAAAAGTAGACCTGTANGTNGGCCAGACGGTNTTCGTGGTTGGGTCGGAGAAGAAACTCCAAGCGACAGNGACATCTCCTTGGAACAATGCTTCCTGCTCTTCAATGAGAACCTCGATATCGACACAGTGGTATGTCGATGTCGGCAAGACATTCGCTATAGGTTGTTGATTTCCATCTTTAAGAGTCCACGAATTAGCAACAACACGTGGCGCTGTTGCATCGACCTTCAAGTTGAAACTACTGCAACCGTATGAATCNGATACNGAACAAATNGCNNTTGTCGTATCAATTGCGCCCATCGGTAGNCCAGCTATCGGATTTGCAGGAGTGCCACACTCACCGTTGGTGCCACCCTCACCGTTGTTAGCATCGTACGGGCACAAACGGAATGAATACTGGTAATCGTTTGAAACCGGAGGTGCTGTGATGTTGATATCAAATGTACCACCGGTAAACGAATGGTAGAAAACTTCACCTGGATAGGCAATGTATCCTTTTGCGCCATCCATTCCCGCAGCAGCTCGTGTAATTTCAAGAGTCAATTCAATTTCAGGATTGATGTAGACTCCGTTCGTAATTCCGTCGAGATAAGCATACTGTCCTTCGAAAGAGATGACATCACCCGGATACACAAATCCCTTGCGAACATCCTGGGTAATCGGAGTCATCAAATCAGTAAATATTGGTGAAATCATTTGGTCTGCTACCGAGTCAGCGCGGAAATCAAGTTGTATTCCATCGCTGTAGTACCAATCTTGAATATGCCTACCGGGAGCAGGCAACATTCGGTAGAGAGAGTTGTCCAAATCTTTCATGTAGAGAACGGGTGTATTGAGGGATGTTGTTGCACCCGGGAGACCCCATGTCATACGAATTGGTAAATCAAGATAGAAATCTGACTCAAATGGATTAATGAGAGTNGCGCCATCCATCGAAAGAACTTGAGGTCCACCAGAGCCCATGATTTCTGGAAGTATTTCGATGTAAGGGCTGTCGGTCCACGCAGTATCATTGCGAGGTGCGTAATACACGGTCATGTCGGTTCGGTCATCTGAAAGATCGATTCGGAAATAATCAACATCTCTCCATCCATTGTCATCGTTAGCCTCGACGATAAGATGGTACTCGTTACCGGCATACATGGTTTGATTCCATTTCCCTTCGTATTGTTGTTGATTCGATTTTAGGAATCGATTGTATTGAGAATCGTCGACAAAGAAGTTTCGAATAACCGGCGACTTTGAGTTCATAGAGACGTAGGTGAAATGATCGTTTTCAAAGCCAGGTGCTCCACCATCAATTGAGTTTCCTGCCTTGTCAAAAGATTCCACCCACACGCTGACTCGACCAACAGGATCTTGACCAACATTGGCGATATCATTGAAGGTGGCTGTGTAATTCGCAAATGGAGCCTCTCCGTCACTGGTCGTTGGAACCGTGATGTATTCGTCAGCCTCGGGTATACCGTTTAAATTCTGATCGTGGTCGTATTCAACCCATATTTTGAGATTCATTGTTTCAGGAGGAGACGGTAAATCACTCGCATTGAGGCGGATTCGTTGAGTCGTTGATGGTACAACCCATGTATCATCAACCATTATTCTCCAGTTATCGTCGTTTGAAAGGTCTCCAAGGCCGTTAAAAATTCGTACCTCAAGCAGGTCAGGGTCCAAAGTATCTATCGAGACATTGAAAGGAATTCCACACGAACTATCTGGTCGGTATGACACTTCTGGACAAAGGGTTTCTCCACCTTCGTATCCATCCAATCTAAAGCGATAGGTATCCTCTCCTGCTGCTTGACCAAGATCGATATTCCAAGAGAAGTCTCCATTGGGGATTCCTGAACGATTCGCAACAGTAACCCATTCGATAGTAATATTTTCACCGGTTGTGTTCAAAGTCTTCTGTTCAAGTATCATGAAGTACGAACTTGGATTAGGAGCGATTGTCAAGTCTTGAAGGCGAATTGAACCGTTCAGCGTAATGACTTGTCCAGTCGAAGCTGAATCGAGGTTCTGCACAACACCAATGTTGTTTACCAAAGAGAACGATGAAATTACTGCATCATTCTCCACTGCATTACCAACAGAAGGCGAGAGTAAAGTGGCATCAGGTAGACCGTTGACTCCGTTTGACGCGAGCAGTCCTGAATAGATACGCACTTGAGCGCAATCCTCCCAGTTGGAATTGACAGTAAATCGCCATGTGATTTGTTTACCATCGTTGATGTTGCTGATACTGGAGGATTGAAGAGTGATGATGTTTCCGGGGTCCGATGATTCGTAAAACAAGAGAGCGTCGGTGTAACTTAGAACTGCATTTCCAGTAGCTGATTCGAATGTGAGTGTTGCTTCGTCTAAAACAGCACCTGTCAATGGACTGACTGCATGTGTCGTTATGATTTCATAAATAGCGCCGTTTGGATACAATCCTGACGGGTTGCCCACCAAACTGATGGTATTCTCATATCCTGCAGATGTTGTTACTTGGAGGTTTGAAAACATGGCTTTACCTCCGGTTGTACTGCTGAGCCTCATTTCCACTTCAGCCGTAGAACCGCCATCCCAAAGTGCAACTCCTTTGTTTAACTCTTTGGCAAATCCATTTGATGAATCAATCGTTACGGAATAATTATACAAAATTTGGAGGTCTCGAACAGTCATTTGAGCGCCAGTTGTAGCATTTGGAGATTCTGCCCTAAACCGGAAAGCCAGCCACTCATTTCCATAAGAATCGTAATGATTGATGGGCACAATCGGGTTTTCCATGAGCGAGTTTAATGCTGTTTTAATATCAATATCAAATAAATCTTCTGACAATATCAAAGTCGAGTTCATGACATCACCGAGAACTTCCTCCTGCGTTCCAGACAAAATCGAAAGATTGAATCCTTCTAATTGATCAGAAGTGGAATAAATACCAACTTCATCAAAGACCAAATTAATCGATGTAACCTCTGCGCCCTTAGGCAACATGAATGTGCCACCTTCAGCAACTCCGTTACTGTCAATCGACATGATTGAAGAATCTTGACCATAGTTGATGTTGTCTACCTTGGCTTGAAGGAATTGGTTCTGCATTCCAAAGGCTCCGAAAGCAGGTTCGTTAAATCCCCATTCCGTAACACCGTCGCCTCCAACATCGAGTTCGAGTGACTCGGCATGATGGCCGAAAGTGAGATCAAACCACATCCCGCCCACATTGCAGGCATTCGTATAGGAAAGTAGAGCTTCAAACCCGTAAATAGGCACATCAAGAGTGTATGTTGTTCCGTTAACTAAAGATGAAAGTGACGACCCTCCAAATCCATAGATATCAAGTGAAGGTATTTCTGCGCAATCGTCTTGAATGTACGGCGTAATTTGCGTAATCGGCTTGTCGAAGAAACTACGCTCGAGAGGTGGGTTGTATGAGGAATCAATGAGAATTGGGGAATAGGAAGCAGGCTCTCCGCCACCTGGAGATTGCCAAACACCATCGACAATATCCAACGGAATTTCAGCACTGGTTTGATTGAAACCTGTTCCCACCCGAGTGCCTATGCTGAAACCATGGAAAACAGGAGACGATAGCCGCTCGCTTCCTGAATCAAAATTGAACCGCAAGTCAATCTTCGGGTGTTGGGTTGAATTTACACCCCACAATTCAACAATTTTACCTTGCAAATCTTTCAATTGATTACCGTCTCGGTCGTTTACAATTTGTTTCGTCGAAGAATCAAGAACGTCAACAGTTATGGTTGCTGAGGAAGATATTTCTGATTCAACAGTTACGATACCGTAGCCATTTGGGTGGTTTTGGCCTCCAGCAACAGAAGGCAGAAGGTCTGAGAAAGTCATAGATTGTGCTTGAGGAAGCAAATCTCCAACACGGAAGTTGTCAATGTACCATCCGGCTTTACCGCCATCTGCATTACCAACATTGTTATCTTCCATTATAAATTGAAGTTGAACATGCTTACCCACATAAGGCCCCAAATCAAGTGCTAGATTGGCCCAACCGTTCGGGGTTTGTGGCGAAGTTGAAGTTCCCGCTAATGCAAAATCACCTGCAGATTTGCCGTTGCAACGAGCGTCGATTTGACCTGCAGTATTGGTGTTCGATGACACTTGATAATATCCTGCACCATAGCCAACACCTGTTGTCAAGTTGGTGAACAAATCGATTGGTTGGAATTCAGATGGTTCGTAGAAATTCAGAGCGTTTGCAGTGGATGCTTCTCGAATTTCGATATACGCACAATCTCGATATTTGATTGGTGGATTTGGTCCGGTACCGGATTCGCCATCCAAATCATGCCACGAATCGAAGTATGCGATTTGGGTTTTCATACCAGGGTCTATGTAGATAGGGGGGGTTGTCAAGACATACACTCTGTTNCCATTTAGTGCAGTGTAATCGTCATCGAAAAGTCCGGTTCCCCAGCAATACTCGCCACTTGCACAATCCGGAATGTTACTGTTTGGAGGTCGAGAAAGAGCGTCGAGTTGGGAATGATCCCATCCGACTGCCTCGGTGTAGAACTGGCGATGATCTACAAAACCTGAGGGGTCCTCTTCAAAGTCAGTTAGAAAACCATCAGTATCAAGTTGAACCGGTATGGCATTGGAACCGTCTTCGATTTGGAACGCTCCAATGTTNGAAAATTGAGTGGTATTTCCNTTAAACATTGGATTCCAAACACGATTCATTGTCTCAAGGTCAACCCTTGATTGTGCACTGTGTTCAAACACTTCTGTCGATATGTCCATNGACGCAGATGTTACTGTTTCCGCAGCTGGCAGGTGGATTGCNCCTGAATCGCCATTGANAAACGCAGNACCATCTCGCAATTCAATATCTGCAGTGGAGTTACCATTACCAAAAGTATTCACATTTGCCGCAGCGGCAAATGGTGCTAAAATCATCAAGAATACGAGAAAAAAAGCCGCTTTTAATTGTCCATTATCTTTGCTCATAGGCTCACCTGTTTCCAACCGAGGATTCCTTCACCTATAATCACAACGGGCTTTTGCCCAAGTATCCCCTCCTACGGAGGGGGTTCTTCAAAATGAATCATAATTGCACAATTCGATGATTTTTCCAAGCCTCTTCCACCAAATTTTGGAAACCTCCAACCCGTTCTTCACTCTTTTCAAGCCATTCAAGGTTGGCTACAGTTGTCGGCAATGAAGGGCCTAGAGCATCACAAACTTCAGGGCCTAAACTCAATTCGTAGGTGCCCATGCTTTGAGCCATGTGCATAATTACAGTCTTATCGATACCAAGCAAAGGTCGCAACATCCGTAACGATGTCATCATTTCGATAGCGCCTAAATTTCCAAGAGTTTGACTTGAAACTTGGCCAAGATTTTCACCTGTCAGCAAATGCGTAGCGCCTTTTTGAGTTCCAACAAGATCACCAAGTCCGCAGTATAGGCGTTTCATGTGAATAAAGTACTCTGTATGACACCATTTCTCAGTAAAAAGTGACAGTTGTTGAGCAACTGGAATCACGGTTAACTCTCGAGATAAATTTTGGCGAGCTAAATCTCCAAGAGGGCCTTCAATTTCCAAAAAATACCGTAGAGCAGCAATCGTTTTTTGTTCAGCTTCAGGACCTGTAATTGGCTCTTGTGAACAATGGACTGGATGTATGCTCCAACCTTCTCGAAGCATTCGAGCAACTGCAACAGGAGAATCTATACCTCCCGAAACCAAAGCGATACACACTTTCTGCTCGACCATATGCTACGGCAATCCCTTGAGGTCAAGAAACCACCTCATAAGCGCATAAACTCCACATGAGTTCTTGAGGGAGAACTCTTTCGGGCAACCATGGAACCCTACTCAAAGGAACCTGTAACGCTTATCGAACACATTTTCCCAGGTGATACCAACGACCATGACACTTTGTTCGGCGGTAAACTTCTCTCAATTATGGACAAAGCCGGTGGCATTGCTTGCTCAAAATTCGCCCACCGTGAATTCGTCACCATCTCGATTGATACGCTCAAATTTATTGCTCCAGCACGTCAAGGAGATTTACTGGAAGTTACTGGAAAAGTAGTCTTCACCAGCAGCCATACCGCTTGTACGAAGGTTACTGCAGTTGCAATCANTAAGGCAACTTGGGAGAAAAAGAAAATTTGTGAGGGCTACTTCTTTTTCGTAGCTATTGATTCGATGATGCGACCGATTCCTATACCTCAATTCGTGGCTGAAACCAGCGAAGAACAGGAGGATTGGGGGCATGCTGAAAGAATTCGAGAGCAAATGCTTGCGAATCGAAAGAAGTGAAACTACCCCTATCTTCATTTGACAAATCTGTGTGGGATGTTTATGCCTGTGTTGAACATTGCAATGGTCGGGACCGATGATTTGGCTCGAGAAATTGCCAAACCAACAGATCAAAGAGATGTTCATACCTATGTACACAAAGAATCAGGTNCAGATGGCCCTCGTATATTATCGCTGATTCGTCCGGCAAAATACCCCGATCGCCTTCGTCCACTTCTCAATGCATTATCGGCTGCAAGGGTCGGCATCATTGAGATATCAGAAATTAATGCCACGCTTGGCGAAACNCTTGTTGCTTTTGCGAGCGCAAACATCACCAAAGGAATTGGTATAAT
Organism: Methanobacteriota archaeon; assembly: GCA_002687075.1. GTDB lineage: Archaea > Thermoplasmatota > Poseidoniia > Poseidoniales > Poseidoniaceae > MGIIa-L1. Next base: position 62,718 of record NYZH01000063.1, on the reverse strand, counting down.
CAATGCTCCTCCAGGTGGATGGGTTGATGAAGAACAGGCAAAAATGTTGTTTCAACAAGCTGGGCTTGAAAAGTGGATTTTTGCATCAACTGACGGAATTGAACTAAGGAATAAATTGTATCAGTTTATGGACGACATTGCAGATGATTTGTCCACAATAGCGAATGCACCATTGGTTATCCCTGTTGACCAACACTTCAATGTCAAAGGAATTGGCTTGGTTGCTATAGGCTATGTTCAATCCGGAACNGTCAATGTTCACGATGAAGTTCTGTTGCTTCCTGCAAACGGAACTGGAAACGCAAAGTCCCTGCAAGTAATGGATGACGATGTACCATCCGCAGTNGCTGGAGACCGTGTTGGGCTGGCACTTAGGAACGCAAAAGAAGAACACCTTGGGAGCGGTTCCCTACTTGTACATCCTGCTGTTGAAGACAAAAAAACCGGAACCAGTATCCCTCTTGCGGTCGTAGCACATGAACAATCGTTGATGAAATTAAATCGCTCGCCGTTCCAAAAAAGAACTCTTGTTGAAGGAGATGTTGTGCATGCGAGTGTTGATTTGCAATTTGTCGTTGGAAGGGTAACCTCTGCTCAGGGCGACCAATTNNCAATAAAGTGGGATTCACCACTTTTTATNCGCCGGCAAAACCCTGAACCAACACTGATTGCTCAATTGGATTCAAAACCGAGGATTATGGGCAGTGCCGAACTCATTGAAAATTGAGTTGCTTCGGCTCCGAACATGCGGTCGATTTTTCCGCTCGTATCGCACATCAAGTATCGGTGGTTTCATAACCCAGCACATTTGGTTTGCGCGCTGGGATGCGCATTACAGTTCAGGAGGACAGTCCTGCAAGTGCAGAAGACTTTGAAGTCTTCAGGGCTCTGCATTTGATGGGCTCAGGAAGAGTTCAAGCCTTGGTGGATGAGCGCATGCTGTCGTTTGAAACCCGGAAGGGGCGAACACTTTCTGTTCGCCTTGCCAATATTTTACGCGTTCATCATCATCACACTCGACTTGTTCCCTTTGGGTTTGCTCTATTTGGNATTGGTTTACTCTACATTGCTCANAGAATTTTGATTCCTGATGTTCTCCAAATGACTGTAGCAGCATGTGGCATAGCGTTCATTATCGGATGGTTTGGAACCAGAAAACCGACCCTCACAATCGATACCGATGTTGGTGATTGTCACACCATTATTGGCAACGATGCATCCCTAATGCGAATGTCCACACTTATCAAAAGACTCCTCACCGGAATGTCGATGGATGATGCTCGCATTGGTTTAGATATTCTAAACAGAAACACCGAATTTCCNAACACAACTATGCTTGAAATGCAGGAAGTTCCCGTTGAACATGTACATCTGAGTTCTTCTCCGTCAATTGCCTCTTTCTTAACACAAGAACTACCGGTCGAAGAACTACCGGATTCAATTACCTCTATGGAGGCTGTCGAACCAGAATTAGACCTTGACTTTGGCGAGATGCAAGAAGCACGTAGTTGGATTNTAGGTGAATCGGATNTACAAAANCGAACCGCACTTCAATCAGAACATGGACTGATGAGAAGGGGTATTGCAAATGCCCATGACCGAAGAGGAGCACTTCCCCGACCAAGTGTTGAAAGTCAGCAACATTTTACGGCTCAAACGAATTCACCGCTTCCAGGTCTTCAACAACCACAACCTTTGCCATCTTATCAGCACCTTACCCAATCGACAACGGCTGAAATGATTCACAATCGGAATGAAGTCTACCCGACTGAAATGCCAACCCAATTTATCCCAAGTTTTGTTGGACCTGAAGGAGCGCATATTCCTCAAAGAAAGATTGTGCAGGAAAATCAACCTCAGAGNAACGAATTCCGCTCTCCCGATTCGATTCTTCCGCCTCAAACCGAACAAGAACAACCGTCCCTCATTGAATTNGCACGCAGAGAGACACCAAAATTACCTGAAATACCACCGNCAAATACGAAACCTACCAACCAAACCACCTCTCGACTGCGACCAAAGAGTGCCCAGAGTTCTCATAGTCGACTAAGGCCTAAATCTCGAACTCACAACCCACAGACGGGAAGACTTCGAGAACTGGTTCGACCTGCCGCCGCTCAAATGATTGAGAGTGCAACTGGTTTTGCGTCTCGTTTGCTCAGCGGCAAAACGGTGAACAAAGATGAGACGGGGTCCTCATCAACCAATGAATTACGTCAACGTTCTGCTCAAACTCATCAATCAGAAGCAATTGAATCCATTCGTAACCTAGCTGAAAGTCGCGGTGGAGATTTGCCGGACCACGAGATTGAACCAATGCTCGCTCATCTCGAACGACGCCACACATTCCTTGAACAGGAAATGCAAGAAGAAATTTCGCAAGAAACACCTCAATTGGAAAGCATTTCATTTGAAGAATTGAAGGACAGCAAAACACTTCATTCAGAACAAGGCGGAAGGGCAGGATTGCCTCGTATTGATGTTTAACGAAGCATCTTTTCAAAACTATCGAGACGCTGTTCGTACTGTTCATTTGTCATCGAATGAAGTCCTTCTATACCAAACGATTCAAGTGTAAAACTCGCAGTCACTGTCGCCGATAGGAGAGCTCTTCTCAGTTCATCTCGTGAGAGTGGTCCGTTTCCGTGCGCTAAATGGGCGGCAATTGAACCAGCAAAAGTATCACCGCACCCAGTAGGATCGACGACCTTCTCGGTTGGAAAAGCAGGCATGGAAATGATTTCATCTCCTTGGAATGCCAGAACTCCATGTTCACCGCGTTTTACCACAAGTGATTTTACATTCACCATATCAACCACCTTACGGGCAGCACGAATTAAATTTTCATCATCAGCTAGCATACGGACTTCGCCATCGTTGATGATGACCAAATCGACTTTTTTCATCACCTCAATCAAATCATTACGAGCAATTTCAATCCACAGGTTCATTGAATCAAGCATTGAAAGTCGCTCAGGACTTGCTTGTTGCAGCACACTTGATTGAAGACTGGGATGAAGGTTTGCACAGAAGGTTATCGCTGGTGCTTGATGTTCATCTGGCACTTTCGGTTCAAAGTGCTCAAAGACATTCAATTGAGTATCATGAGTTTGCGCTTCTGCCATGGTTCCGTGATACGAGCCAGACCAACGAAATGTCTCCCCATCTGCAGTTTCTAAGCCATCTAGATTCAATCCACTACCGGACAAGATTTCACGGTCTTCTTTGCTAAAGTCCCGACCGACAACACCGACCAATCCTACTTGTTGCAGGCCCAGTCTTTTGGCATGAAATGAACACGATAACCCAGCATATGTTGCAGAACCACCCAAAGCATCTTTCACATGCCCAAGAGGAGAAACTACGCTGTCATAGGCTATGCTGCCAACTATCAAGACATCCATGTCCATCCCTGAAGGATTCGATTCTTTTTCCTTTCGTAGGGCCAAACAGCTCAACCAAGCAATTCTTGATGCATGTCAATATACTGAATCGTTATGTCTCGGTTCAAGAAATCCTCTTCATCCATAATCCGTCGATGCAATGGGATAAGATGCTCAACTCCAGTAATGACTGTCTCATCAAGAGCGGTTCTCATTCGCTTAACAGCATCATTTCTGTCTCGACCCCAAACCAAAAGTTTTGCCAAAAGTGAATCAAAACACCCTGGCATCTCATAGCCTGGATGAGCGTGAGTGTCAACTCGAACACCGTAGCCGGATGGAAAATGGCACTCCCAGAGTCGTCCGGGGCTTGGTATGAATTTGGCTGGATCTTCTGCATTAAGTCGACACTGTATCGCATGACCGTTCCAGGAAATATCATCTTGATTGAGAGACAGTTCTTCGCCTTGAGCAACTCGAATACCCAATTCAACCAAGTTGTGCCCCGTGATGAGTTCAGTCACAGTATGTTCGACTTGGACACGAGGATTGACTTCAAGGAAATAGAAATCGCCGTTTGCGTCTCGAAGGAATTCAAATGTCGCCAAACCTTTGTAGCCGACAGATTCTGCACCGCGACAAACCAAAGCACCAATCTCTTCACGCTTTTCATCGCTTAACCAAGGACCCTCCTCAACCAATTTTTGGTGGCGGCGTTGAATTGAACAGAACCGTTCGCCAAAATGAATGGCTTTCTTACCGTCTCCAAGTACTTGAAACTCCACGTGCTGAGCACCTTGAATATACTTCTCAACAAATACTCGTTCATCTCCGAATGCAGACTTTGCTCGAGATTGACATAATTTTAACGCATTTTCAAACTCCGAAGAATGTTCGACAATTTGCATTCCGATTCCACCGCCACCTGCTGCTGCTTTGATGATAACTGGATATCCAATTTCCTCTGCTAAAGCAGAAGCGACTGCCGCATCAGAGATGGGCTCAGACGAACCTTTTGCGGTTGGTAATCCTGCAGATTCCATTGCTGCTCGTGCCTCAATCTTGTCGCCAAGCAAGGTTATGACGTCAGCAGAAGGTCCGATGAATGTAATGCCCTCCTCTTGAAGTCGGCGAACAAAATTCGCATTTTCTGCAAGAAAACCGTATCCTGGATGAACGGCGTCACATTCCATTTCTTTCGCAGCAGTAATTACAGATTCGATATCCAAGTAGGAATCCAAAGGATTTGATTTGTAATTTGCATAAGCAACATCTGCGAAACGAACGGGTAAAGAAAGGCGGTCCTCTCGACCATGAATGATTGCTGCTTCAATACCCATATCGCGCAGAGTGCGAAGTATACGAAGTGCAATTTCACCGCGATTAGCAATGAGGACTCGTTTGAAGGCCATAACCAACTCGAAGAGTAAGAACTCTATGATGCCAACGGTTCATTTTGTTCAAAAAACCTCAAATCTTGAGTGGTTTTCGAAACCGCACTTCTTCAAATAACATCGATTATTTACCGAATTGTAGTAAAAATACGCTGTTTTTCAATCATTTTCACGAATTATAAACGATAATTTGATACATTATGACTGCGATGGACCTTCATGACGCAGATGACCCGGACTGGAGCAGAGGCCCTCGATGAGTTGGCTGGAATTGACTTGAATAGAGACGGAAGAATAGTAAATTTAGTGATATGTGGAAATTCTAAATTTTACGATTATAGCTGGCTTGAAGGGCAACTTGAGATATGGGTTGAAGATAATGCATATCCTGATTTGATTATACTCGGTGGTGCGAGTGGTGTGGATTATCTTGCTGAACGATGGGCAAATAACAACAACATCCAGTTGGCAGTATTCAGTGAAGCATGGGTTGCACCGCGACCGAACTCATCTCATGATTCTGGACGGCCTGAAGCAGTGGCTTCACTCGCAAGAACCATGCTTGAGAAAGCCACGCACATGCTTTCTTTCCCGGGGCCTGATTCTGTATGGACCAAAAGAATGGAAGAAAGAGCCGTTGAATACGGCATTCCGATAAAGAGTGTGGCTCTGCCTGAAGAAGGCCTGTAATAGAAATCAGTACACGTCGCGCAAGTATCGCTTTTGGTCTTTCATCATGGTCGTGCCGATGAAAAAGGTTGCATCGTCTTCAGACATTCCACCATGTTCCATTGCAATTTCAATCAGTGCTCGATGTACATCCTTGGCCATGTAGGTTTTATCACCGCAAATGTAGAAGTATGCTCCATTTTCAAACCACTCCCAAATTTCTGCACCGTGTTCTTTGAGTCGGTGCTGGACGTAAATTTTCTCTTCTTGGTCTCTGGACCAAGCAGTTGTAAACTTGTATAGGTCACCACTGTCCATCCATCCTTCAATTTGTTCCTTGTAGTAAAATTCCGTCTTCGAAGATTGGTCTCCAAAGAACAACCAGTTTCGACCTTTTCCGCCGTCAAATACTCTCTGTTCCATAAACGCACGGAATGGAGCGATTCCAGTCCCCGGACCGACCATGATGATGTCGATATCCTTGTCTTCAGGCAGTATGAAAGATTTTGTTGGTGACATAAAGACACCAATTGGGTTGCCAGTAGTGTCAATTTCATCGGCCATGTACTGGGTGCAAAGTCCTCCACGTGCACGATTGTGATACTCAAATCGAACAATTCCAACGGTTAGTTCAACAAATCCAGGGTGTGCATCATGAGATGATGCTATGGAATACAGACGTGGCTTAAGTCGGCCAACCAAGTCAAAAAATTCTTCAGGAGTGTATTTCACTCCGAATTCTCTCATGATATCAACATAATCTCGAGTCCAAAGATAATCTTCAATCGCTTTTTCATCGCCTAGAAGTGCTTCTACTTTCGCTGCTGGGTCATCCGATGCTTTGCTAACAGCGAGACCTGGTGGAGTGGTGGATGTTTCGGATGTTTCCCAATCTTGAGATGAACGGCTGCGAGCAACGATTTTCAATGAGATTTTCATACCCGATGAAACCACTTTACCTGCAAGCGATTGGACAAATTTTTTGTTCGCCATGTGAACCTCGAAATCCTTCTTGAGAGCAGTGTACAAGTCCCTCTCTCCGTTGTGCGTCTGGACGGTTTGGTTCCGATCCCATCCTTGAAGTTCAAGAATTTCTTCCACTATATGTGGAGGGTTCTCTGACATTACGCCGAGAGCGTCTCCGACCTTGTAATCAAGTCCTGAATCACCTAATGCAAAGACAATGTGACGCGTCTCCTTGCGTGAACCCTCGCCATTGAGAATATAATTCTCAGTAATTTGAGTCATGTACGGATTTTTTGCACTCCAATCGGACATAATTTCACCCACCAACCTAAGGCTGTAGATGGTCCACAATGAGGTCACTTATCATGCTTATTGAGGCATGATGTTGACAAAATCGGAGGGTTTCACTCACCCTTGAAAAACCCTAGCAAAAGTCAAGGATATAAACGGCTCTTTATATGTCGAACCTCGTAGTAATTGCTATGTCTCAAACAGCAAAGCCAACCGCACTAATTGTAGGTTCAGGCCCTGGAGGTCTTGCAAGTGCTCTCCTGCTCGCCCATTCTGGAGTCGATGTCACCGTTCTTGAAAAGGAATCACAGGTCGGAGGTCGTACCAAACTCATCCAAAAGGACGGATTTACTTTTGACCGTGGACCAACATTCTTTCACTATCCTGAAGTAATTGAAGAAATCTTTCAAGCCATCGGACGAGATGCCCACAAAGAACTCGGACTCATGCCACTAGACCCAATGTACCGACTCGTATTTGGAGCTGGTGGGCACATCGATGCGACCAGTAAACTTGACGAAATGACAGAGCGAATTCGTGAATTAGCGGGAGATAAAAATGCCAACGGCTTCAAGAAATACGTGAAACAAAATCGGAGGAAACTTGAGGTTTCCAAACAATGCTTGCAAACACCTTGGACCAGCCCACTGAATGTCATGACGAAGAGAGCAATGCGTGTTGCAACTGTTCTCAAACCATGGGCAAGCGTGGCCGGTGACCTAGGCAAACACTTCGATGATGAAAGAATACGATTGGCGATGTCGTTCCAAACGAAGTACCTCGGAATGAGTCCTTTCCATGCTCCGTCACTATTTACCATTCTCGCATTCTTGGAGTACGAACACGGTATCTTCCATGCCAAGGGAGGTCTAGGTAGCATCACTGCTCGCATGGGCGAAATCGCAGAAGAAATGGGCGTTACAATTCGTTGCGATACTCCAGTCAAATCACTCATTTACGAAGGCAAAGACGTTGTTGGTGTTCGAATCGATGGCGAAGAAATACGGGCCGATAAAGTCGTTGTCAACGCTGATTTTGCCCACGCCATGACGACACTTGTTCCAGATGAGAAGCGCAAAAAGTGGTCGAACAAGAAGCTCCAAAAGAAAGGCTATTCATGCTCTACATTCATGCTCTACCTTGGAGTTGACAAAATGTATGACCTACCTCATCACCAAATATATGCGTCTTCATCTTATGAGAAAAACCTGCATGATATTACCAATCACCGCCTCACTTGGGACGACCCATCCGTGTACGTCCAAAATGCTAGCATCACCGATGACTCGCTTGCTCCTAAAGGCCAATCGACAGTCTATGTCTTGGTGCCCGTGCCCAACACGCACGAAACGATAGTCTGGGACGACATTAAAGCAGATTACAGAGAGACGATCATCAAGCAACTTGCAAAACTTGGATACGACGACATCCAAGACCACATCGTGTCTGAAACAATCGTAACTCCTGACGACTGGGGCGCATCCGACATCTATCGCGGTGCAGTTTTCAATCTGACCCACGACCTCAAGCAAATGCTATGGCGAAGACCTCAAAATCGATTTGAAGAAGCCAACAACCTCTACATTGTCGGCGGTGGAACTCACCCTGGTAGTGGTCTGCCGACAATTTTTGAGAGTGCAAGAATCAGCAGCAAATTATTGCTAGCAGACTTAGGGATTCGTGCTGACTGGAACGGCGTTGACTCTTGGTTCCAAGATGTACGCCGTCCTAAGGTGAAAAACGCATCTGCCAAACCTACTCAAGCGAACCAAAGACAGACTGGTGACGGTCATGCTGCGTAGTTCAACATTCCTAGCAGTATCGGTAATCCTGATGTTTTTATCAGGATGCGTTCAGTCCAACTCATTGGTCGACAATGGTGATGAAGACCCTGAACAAATACCATTTGAACTCACCTTCTCTGCAGACACTCTCGATCGAGCCGAAGACACCGATAAACGATTTGACCTCAAAGACGAGCTCAGCAACGGCCCAGTCATGCTTCTTTGGATAGGGGCAGGGTGCACTGGATGTCACGATTGGACTGATATGATTCGTCAAAAGATGCTCAACGGTGAATTGGATGATTCAAACTATACCATTGTGAGTGTCCATCGATGGGGGGAATTCGAATCAACAGACGAACTTCATGAGGTGTTTGGTAATGCTGAACAGTCTGACCATTACACTCCCTGGAAAATCGTAACCCCTTCTCAATCTACAGAAGCCTACGATTTCAACAGCGAAAAATCCACTGGCGCATCCATCTATTCTGCCTACGGCAACCCCGGCACCCCCACATTGCAGGTCATCGCGCCCAACGGAGTGTTGGCATGGCAATCAAAGACGTACTGGGCCAATGAAACCGTGTTTGATGACGGAATAAACTTCTTTCAGCAACAGGTGAATCAAGAGTGAACCTCAAAGACCCCGAGGGTTTCCAGTAAATCAGCAGCCTACTCGGCGGCCGGTGAAAACCATGGGTGAAGGCATAAAACTTCCAGTCCTCAACGGACTGGGTCGAACGAATCGTATCGACAATTGGCTGAATCAGCCTATTGCCATGGGAGTTGCGCTAACTGCTGCAATGTTGTACACCGCTTGGAGATTGTTTCTTTACCCCGATTCAATATATTACGAACTTGAAGGCTCCAAAGTTATGTCTCCAATCTTTTCTCCGAACGTCCTTGAATGGGAATTATTCGGACTCAAAGACTGGAACCATCCTTCATGGGTAAACGCTGCAATTCTCGTATTGTGGATTCCTTTTGGATTCCGGGGTACATGTTACTACATGCGCAGAGTCTACTACAGAACATTCTTCGCAAGTCCTACAGCATGTTGGGTTGATGAACCTGAAATCAACAAGAAAATTGGGTACAAGGGTGAAAAGCGTATTTTCATTTTGAACAATCTCCACAGATATTTCCTTTATGCTGCAATGATTATTATTGTCATTAAATGGTGGGATGTAACCCACACGTTGCATTTTACCGAAGGATGGGGCGTCTCAATTGGCACATTTGTGATGGGTATTGAAGCATTTCTGCTAACCATGTATGTGACCTCATGTCATGCTCTACGACATTTAGCCGGTGGGGCATTGGACAGATGGACAACTGGAATTAGCCGACTAAGAGGTCAACTATTCGGTAGAATCAGCGTACTCAATCGCTCCCACGGTTTTTGGTTTTGGACCTCTCTAGGATTTGTGTTCCTCGGTGACCTATGGGTTTTAGCCGTGAGTGAAGGGCATCTAAGCGATGTGGCGCTGTTTGTAATTTGAGGTGAGAAATTGACTGAAGAATACAAGAAATACGAATACGATGTCATCGTTATAGGCGCAGGAGGTGCTGGCCTTCGGGCTGCAATTGAATCGGCTCGAACNGGGGCNAAAACCGCNATNATNACNAAATCGCTGCTCGGNAAAGCGCATACNGTTATGGCNGAAGGNGGCTGTGCTGCTGCTCTGCAAAATGCGGACCCCCGAGATGGCTGGAAAGTTCACTTTCATGACACCATGAAGGGAAGCAAATGGCTTGCTGATTGGAGAATGGCAGAATTCCATGCCAAAGAAGCACCCGATCGTGTACGAGAATTGGAACAATGGGGCGCTGTTTTTGACAGAACACCTCAGAACACAATTAACCAACGGAACTTTGGAGGNCACACTTTTCCTCGACTGGCCCACGTTGGTGACGCAACCGGTCTTGAATTGATTCGGACACTGCAAGAACGAGGTATTCACGAAGGTATCGACATTTTCATGGAATACACAGTTCGCCACCTGTTGAAAGAAGGTGACAGGGTCACCGGATGTGTTGCTTATACNCGGGTTGACGGNGATTTCCANGCGTTNTCAGCCAAATCCGTAATACTGGCAACTGGAGGAATCACTCGTTGCTGGTCTGTTTGTTCTGGNTCATGGGAATACACCGGAGACGGACATGCTCTAGCACTGTGGTCTGGTGCGGAATTACGAGACATGGAATTTGTTCAATTCCATCCAACTGGTATGGTTTGGCCGCCATCTGTTCGAGGGATTCTTGTCACGGAAGGTGTACGTGGAGAAGGTGGCAGACTGACCAATTCAGAAGGAGAACGCTTCATGTTCAATTATGTTCCTGAAATGTTTGCAGGAGACCACGCTGAAACCATCGAAGAATCAGACCAATGGGTCGAAGAGGTCGTTTCAGGAAAACTTGCTACCGTACGCAGGCCACCAGAATTACTTACACGTGATGTTGTAGCTAAAGCAATCAACTCTGAGGTGAAAGCCGGTCGCGGTTCTCCTCATGGCGGTGCTTTCTTGAANATCTCTCATCGAGGTGAAGAAGCGATTTTGANGAAATTACCATCCATGCACCACCAATTCAAGGAACTTGCAGGTGTCGANATTTCCAAAGAGCCAATGGAAGTAGGNCCTACTGCCCACTATGTCATGGGCGGTGTTCGAGTGAATGCAGAAACCCAAGAAAGTAACGTCAAAGGTTTGTACGCTTGCGGCGAAGTTGCTTCAGGATTGCATGGAGCAAACAGATTAGGTGGCAACTCACTTTCAGACCTCATCACATTCGGTAAAAGGGCAGGAGAACATGCAGCCAAGCGAGCAAAAGACCTCGCTCAGCCAACTATTGATGACGCTCAGGTGCAGTCCGCAATCGAAGTGATGCTCGCTCCACTTCAGCGAACGGAAGGTGAAAATCCGGGTAAAATATACGACGAAATGCGAGATATGATGCAGGCAAAGGTTGGAATCATTCGCACCAAAGAGGAAATGGAAGAAGCNATGGAGGATTTAAAATCGTTTGANGAACGTCAAGCAACCTGTTTCCCNGGNACNTCTCGNAAGTACAATTCNGGTTGGCATCAAGCATTGGATTTGAAGAACATGGTCGATATTTCTACTGCAGCAACTCTAGCAGCGCTGACAAGAGAAGAGAGTCGAGGTGGACATACCCGCGACGATTTCCCAGGTGAAATCGAAGAATGGGGTAAAATTTTGAACATCATCTATATGGAAGACGGCGAAATCAAAGTTCGTCAAGAACCCGTAGAAGAAATGAGAGAAGACCTCAAAGATGCAATCAAGGAAGTAAAGGCTATGATTGCTGAACGTGCCGCAGAACAAGAAGGAAGTGAAAACTGATGTCGCTTAAAGGAAAGATACAGGATTTCAAGATTCTTCGTGGTGAAGGTGATGAAGCCGGACTCGAAGACTTCAGTATCGAACTTGACGAAGGCATGGTGGTATTGGATTGCGTTCACAGAATCCAGCATGAACAACAACCTGACATGGCCGTTCGATGGAATTGCAAAGCAGGAAAATGTGGTTCGTGCTCAGCAGAGATCAACGGTCGTCCTCGATTGATGTGCATGACTCGTATGAGTGATGTTGTTGCCGAGACACCTGAGGGTAAACCGATTGAAATTCGACCGATGAAGGCTTTTCCACATGTAAAGGACCTTGTTACTGATGTTTCGTGGAACTACGAAGTTGCTCAAAGAATCAAGCCAATCAACGGGCCNGAAGAAATGAATTGGGAATTTAACCAAATGGAAGCTGACCGTGTTCAACAATTTAGGGAATGTATCGAGTGTTTTCTTTGTGTCAACACCTGTCACGTCCTTCGCGACCATGCATTGTTTGATGAATTTGCAGGACCTCGAAACTTGGTGCGTCTTGCCCAATACGAAATGCATCCGCTGGATATTGAAGATCGAGTNCCTGAGATTAAGAAAGAATTTGGTATCGANTANTGNAATATTACACGATGTTGCACTGAAGTATGCCCAGCTGGNATTCAAATTACGGATGATGCAATTATCCAACTCAAAGAAAGGGTTGTTGACAGATATTACGATCCNCTTCAACGTATCTGGAGAACAATTACTCGCCAAAAAGTCCGCTATTGAGGCGATGTCTTGAAGCAACTTCTCCATCGTGCACGCCATTATTCAGCACTGCTTTTCGGAATCGCTTTCGTTTGGATTGGAATACAACATTTCACGAATGCCGATTTTTTCTTGCCGATTGTTCCAAAAGTGCTTNGTGCTCCGAAATTCTGGGTGTATTTGAGCGGGATTGCTGAAATAATTCTCGGCCTAAGTTTGATGATTCCGATGTCTCGAAAAACAGGCGCCAAAGCTACTGCAGTTTTTCTAGTTGTGATTTACTGGGCAAATGCGAACATGTGGATTAACGATATCCCGCTTCAAGGGAGTACATTCTCAACCACTGCTCATGTGATGAGGGCAATGGCGCAAGTTGCAATGTTTGCACTCGCAATATGGATTGCAGAAATTAAAATTGTAAAGGAGTAGGAAGCCTCTGCACCCTCCGAAGAGGGTGCAGAAGCGGAGACCCGAGCGGGGACAAGTTTGTGATTACAAACTTGAAAAACATACAAGAAGGGAATGAACTCAAAGGTGTTCGATTCCGGACTTCTTCACGTTTGCCTTCTTGATCTTGTCAGGAAGCCAAGCAGGTCCATTGGCTGGCTTATCAACCATGGTGATGCTTCCGGTGAAGACGTGGACTCTTTTTGTTCCACGCTCACGTAGGCGTATGTTCGTGTGTCCGCGGGTTGCAGCTTTAAGGGCCGCTCCACGGGGTTGTTTGCTAGCAAAAACCTGGCTCGTATCTTTTCCGTTCTCCATGAGAACAAAGTATTTTTTATCAGACATTTGGATTCCTCCGATTTGTGACAGTTTAGTAGAGTATATAGTATTTTTGTCGGAAAAACGGCTTACTGCACGGTATAATGGCCGCAGTACCCCATCCGAAACANCGTTTTGGCCTATGTAGGNCCCAGTACATCGGTTCATTGACGAANGGTCTTCCGAGNATAGAAGTGTTACAATTCTGCACCNGCTAATGTCTTGGTATCAATAATCCCTGGAATTTGCCGGATAGATTCGACTACTGTTTGAGCAATGGTAGCAAGACTGTCTGCAGTNAATTTGACAATTAAATCGTGATCTCCGAACAACAACGTTGCATCGTCAACATTTGGCATTTCTTTCACTGCGAGGAAAACTTCGTGCTCTTTACCCGGTGCGACATTGATTAAGACATATCCTACTGCCATTGNAATCGTTCATTCCACGTGCTCAAAGCACATCAATCTTCTCGAGATTCACGAATTGANTNCAATAAGGCCAATTGTTGGTCGGTGAACTCCATCCACTGCAACAATTGCCAACCATCTGGCATCTCACCTTCTAACCAAGATGCGTATTGCTCTTCGGACCAATCCTTGGGAATCTTCAATTCGCTCTGCTCAGGAACATCAACAGAGTCTGATTCAGCATCAAGTTCAACCTCATGTTCGCCCCACAACGGAATCTCTGAAACCTTCGACCGTCTCTTNAACGCAACACTGGCAACTATNACGGAAAGNAGAAGAANNATNCCAATGACAATCGGGATTTGAATATTCGTCGACTGCGATGCTTCAAGNGTAGAGTTGGTTTGATTGCAGNACTCACAAGGCAATTCAGGAAGTAAAAACACCTCTACACGAGAAATATCCGATTGTAACCATGAATCGGAACAACTGATTGAAGCATTCAATGTGGCGTTGTTGAGCGCATTCGTCGTTGGGAATTGGAACTGGAAAGAAGCCTTCGTTGGAGACAAGGGGATGAGTGAGACTTGAAGTTCAGCAATGAGTGTTTCACCTTGTAAGATTCTGCCCACACATTGTAAATCCTCAATTCCGTCAGCGTCTTCTACCGTGCCGTTAAACGAAAGCATTTCACCAGCACGAACGTTTTGGATTGGTTCAAGATTTGTTGAGGGCATAGCATGATAAAATTCCGTACCGATATTCAATGATTTAACCAATCCATCAATGTCTCGAACAGAAAAGAGAATTTGACCTTCACCGTCAATAAATGTTCCATCGAGACGTAAACGGAATTTTTGAATGGTTTCGGACGGACCAAGTTCAGGGAATTCTGAACAATTCTGAATATTGATATCGCTGGGGGAAATCTCGCCTAAGGATGGTGCTGCTACCGACCAGCCTAATTGACTAAGCGTCGCTTGTGAAGTCTTTATTGGGCGCTCGGACTCCAAATGAACCAGCATGTATGCAGAGGACCCAAACCGCAGCGTTTCAATCGGACCATCATCGTTGCAGATTTTTGCGGAAAGAATATTTGGAGTGGTCAATAGGAATGGAGATGTGTAATCTTCGGAGGCAAATGCTCCATTTTGTCCAGTAATTTCGAGTTGTAGAACCAATTCACCGCTTTCAAGAGGCGTTTCTATTGTTGGTAATTCAAGCTCAATAGGAAGTGAAATATTCTGGATGTCCACAGGTACAGTAATCTTTTCTGAACCAGGCCACAGAATGTGTAAATCACCCGTAGCCGATGTTGAAGGGTCGTCGGTGTCATCGATTAAAATTCGAACATATTCACCGCCACCACCACGTACACTGTCGAGCAGGCTACCGTTGCCATCATGAATCTCAATATTTGCGGTTGGTAATCGGTCACCAATATTGACTATCCGAGAAGTCAAGAGGACTCCGTCTGTACTTCGAACTTCAAACGATACGGCATCGAGTGAGGCCCCAGCGTCTTTGAGGTAACTTCCGACATAACAGTGGTGATTGGAGTCGACTTGAGGCTGATACGACATTGTGCTAACATAACCCTCTGAAGCACTCAGCAATGGGAGTTGCAATGTGGAATTGAAATCTGCATCAACGGCACAAATTTTCCAATCAGTAGACTCGCCACGATACATGGAACCAATCGGCTGATAGGGCAACTGATTCACCCCAGTCCAAGAGGATGAGTCAACTCCAGAAAAGTGCGGACCAAACCATTGAGCCTGAGCATCAACGACCGTTGCCGCAGAAAGGCTCTCTAGGAATCCTTGCTGCATATCGACATCATATGCAGTTGCTCGAAGAACAAGAGTCCCCAATGAAAGAGAAGAGGGGAGAAGTACGGATGTTTGCCACCGCAACTGGTCAACTCTACCGGTATTCTGAACATTCCATATTGCTCCCGTTAAATTCGAAACATTCGAAACAACAGCCCATTCGAGTTGAACGGAGGTTACGTTTTGATCGTCCGACGCTTCAACTGTGCAGATGAAATTATCACCTCGAGCATAAATTTGCGAATCACAGTACAGGTCTTCGACAACAGGAGGTGCGTTTACCCAAAACCGCAAGGTATCGAGATTATTGCTCTTGATTCGTTCATTTGAGGTATTGAGATACCGAATACGTAAATCCATCCAGCCGGTAGTCTGAGGCGTTATTTCGATTGTATGCAGGATTCGAGAACCGCTTTCATCTCCGGCTGGTAAAGTGAGATTGCCACGATACAATTCTACATTTCCTTGAATATTCTCAACAAGTATTGTACCGTTGGAGGCTGACATACCTTTGTTCTCTAAAGCCAATTGAATTTGAGAGGGTTGTAGATAAGATGCATTTCCAAATTGGCGTACACCAAACAGGTTCACATCGTGGATTTGGTCGGCAAAAGGCGCCATCTTGGGATCGCCAACAGTCACTCCCATCCAACTCGTCTGTAAATTTGCGGCAGCATGAGCCTCTGCAAGATTAAACCCTTGAGCATACATATTCATGAGTACACTTGGAGAGCCAACTGCGGTGAGATATGGTTCGTAGACGTAGCCTTTTACGCCCGATACACCATCCTCAAGCAAATCTGCGACAAGCGACTGCCCGTACGATGTGTCGATGTTAAACGAACGTCCTCCGGTGGATACCGCTGTTTCTGCAATCGAGCCATTCACCCATACATTATGAGGTAAAATAGGATGCATGTTCAAGCTGTCGAGGAAGACTGAACCGTCCGTTGAGGTAGCAACAATGTCGAGATTGATGCGCACGACTAGATTTGCTGCCTGTGTAGAGGGACGGAATCTCATAGATTGAGATTCCCAAGTTTTTGCAAAGTTCTTCGATGCTGACTGGTTACTCGACACGAGATTCCCATTCGAATCGTACGCATCAATTTCAAGAGTGAAATCTCCAAATACATCACCTATACGCATACTTTCCGCAGAAATGAGCCATGCATGGTTCTTGAATTCTGAAGGGATAGTGTATGTTTGCTCAATCGATGCCACGTCTTGACCGTTCCCCGAATAAGCATCACAATCTTGGTAGATGGCCCGATTCAATGTCGTTATTTCATGATCTTGAAGAGCGACGTCCCATATCATCACATTGTCAATCATTCCTTCAAAAAAGGTAGAACCTGCTCGGTTGACTCCCAATTTGTACAAATCAAAGTTATTGAATGAACCTGCTGGAAATGTTGTTGTTCGTACCAACACTCCATCATAATATTGGCGTGCATTACCGTTCTCAAAAACGGTAACTAGATGGGTCCATTCCTGTGCACGTACATCTCCAAAAGCATTGGTTTGATTGTTGTGCAACCGCCATTCGCCGTTGAAGATAGCATGCTGAAAAGAACCGTTCGAACCCGCAGCATTGTCCACTGCAAAAACCGATGCGTAATTTGGTAATGTCGTTGAATTTGCCCAGACCCACTGACTCACAGTGAAGTTTCCGACCCAATCCTCAACATCGACTTCCAGTGAGTCATCAACTCCATCGTACCACAGGCATGACCCGTCAACACAGGTCCTCCAGTTGCTAGAGTTCATATTCTTCAAGGTGAAATTGGTGGACTCGTTCGCTGCATCAAAAGCATAATTTCCACTTCCCTCCTCAAAATCCCAATGATGAATAAGATTGCTCTCCGAGGGGATGTATTCGGATGCAAGGGAGAAAGCAGATGGGGGAATAAGTGCCTTGCTTTGGTTCGGGCCCTGCCAAGACAATTGCAATCCATGTGGTCCTCCGCCTTGGAAGAATTCGATTCTAAAATCGTGCTTACCTTGGTCAAGTTGAATGTACTGGGAATGTTCTCTCATACCGTGAGAGCCATGGTTCGTAACTAAACTGAGTCCATCAATCCACAATTCTGAACCATCATCAGATTTCAAAAAGAAGGTCCAATTACCGGTTTCTGGAACTTCAATGAGGCCACTAAATCGAGCACCCCAGTCGTTCTTGAAACGGTTATCTAGACCGGTATATGCTTGTGATGACGAAGAATACTGAAGAGAGTTTTCTAATCGAATATGGTCAGGAACACGGTCAATAAGAGATGGCATAGAACTGGTACTAAAACTCACGCCGTCGTTATCAAAAAATTCTGCTAATATTCCTTGAGTACCGTTTCCTGCCTCTTGAGTACATACTGCTGAAATTGATGCCTCAAGCGCATTACTGCCACTTTCAGTGGTATTGGATTGCGTGCTCCAGTTGAATGAATCTCCGGAAGAAAGAGAAGGAACTGTCGAGTTCCAAAATTGTGCACCACTTGAATACGTTGCATCTCCAGTTTCAAACCCAGCGTTCGGAAGCCAATTATCGCCCCAACTATCATCGTTTGAACCCCATGATGCATAACCCATTACATTGGATACATTGGTTAAGAAGTTGGATGTTTGGTCAAAATGTGTCGGCAACCCTAAACTGCCGTTTAATGTCGAATTTGCGACATACAAATCATCGTTCCAAAATTTGTATCCTGAACCGTTACGATTGGTCGCTAGGTCCAAAGCAAAAACACCTCTCTCGCCCAAACTGTTGTTGGCTTTTTCAATGAGTCCCAATGCAGTTTCAACAGTGTATCCAGTCAATCTTGTCATTAAGTAAAAACCGTATTTCTCGCGAGAAAAAGCCTCTAGGCTTGCACCGGCTAATGGACCGTATCCGTGATCAACCCAATAATTTGAATCTATACTTGAGGCATATGTCCCTCCGAGTAAAGAAAATTCTTGATCAAAGCTCGCCTTGTTTTCTCCACCACTGATTCGTAAAGGAATACCTTTGGTTGAAACCAAATAATTCAATTCAGTTGTAGAAGTTCGATTGAACAACATTTCCAAGAAGGGATTGGCGAAGTAAGTATTGAATTGATCGCGATTAATCGTTTCCTTTGTAGGAGTACTTGTATTGTTGAAGAAGAAAATGTTCTCTAGAGGTATATTTCTTGCATTTACAAAAGCCCATCCAATGGTACGACTTACTTCGGACCTGTTGTTGATGAGTACGCCTACGTCAGAATAATCGTAAACTGTGAGGAAATCAAATCCATTCGGTTGTGAGATATTCGACCAATTCGAAAGATTCCAAATGTTGTCGTTTGAATCGCTGTGAAAACCTAAAAAAGAATCTTGAAGACTAGAATATTGGTTTTTGGAAGCATCGGAATGCTCGGCATTTAGAGACTCCAATAGCGGAATCGGAAAGCTTCCCATAAGGAACAAACAGGCGAGTACAAGACTCGAAAACCTCCTGTCCATGGCCTTGTGGAGTAGCAATAGGGTTTAGCGATGCCGCATTGAAGAGTTCAAGTATGATTTTTTACAACTCGGTAACAAAACCAGCCCCCAAAATAGGGTTTTTCATCGATAAACTGCGAACTTGATAAGTAAGGTGGCCTCTCATGATGTACTGATGGCAGAACTCTACATGGCAAGGACATGCAAATGGGGAATCCTCCGCGTTGTCGGAGGAGATGTTTGGAATCACAGCGGTGATGTACTCATTACCCCTGCGAACAATCGCCTTTCAGGCCGTGAAGGTCTTGATGCTCAAATCCATGGTAAAGCAGGAGAAGAATTAACTCAAGTGACACGAAATATCTGCCTTGAAATGCGTAAAATCAACGCTCCACCATGCGCAGTGACTCATAATGTTGTGACAGAGCCTTTCGCATTATCTTCAAATTATAAGCATATCATTCACGTCGTAGGGCCTGACTGTCGTCGACCCAACCAAGATGAAGCCCGCAGAGAATTACTTCCTCAAACCTACGATAATTTGTTTGAAACACTCGCTGAAATGAAGGATGTCTCAACCGTTATCTCACCCCCACTGTCTATGGGGATTTTCGCATATCCACACCGTGAAGGTGCTCGAATGACTCTTGAAATTCTACTTGGAAAGATGGATGGCGAGGAAGACCCCGGAATTACAGAGTACACAATTGTCGTCAAAGAACGGAATTTTATCTCCAACATGCGAACAGTGTATAGAGAAACTGAAGACCAATTACCGGGTTACGATTCTACTTCTGCGTGAGGGGAGCACATGGTTGACCTTGCGGCAATGGTCAGCAGTACATTAGCCAACGAAAGAAGAACTTTTCAATCCGTACTGATGTTGGCAAACAGTGTTCGAAAAGTCAAGCAAATAGCAGAAATATTACCTCAAAATTTGGAACTCACGGTTTTGTCAAGTCAATCAAGAGTTGTCGATTCCTTGAACGAATCGGGTATCGGGTGCTCACTGCTTGAAGAAAGTCTAACCTCTCAGGGACTTGGTGTTTTGAATCACGTTCATGACTTGGTTCTGCAAGCGATTGGTGAAGGAAATCTAGCCAGCGGTGAACAACTTTTGGTGGTTCTAGCAGAACCATTGGATGGAGTCATCGTTGTCGACACTTCAAATCTAAACTCAAATCGATTTGCGACCTTAGCCCACGACCATAATATCGATTTGGAGGTGCTGACAAAAATGATGCAACTTGCACGTCATATTGGTTCGAGAGGTCGTGAAGGGCACGCTATAGGAGCATTGTTTGCTTTGGGACCCCTTCCTTCGCTTCGTAAGCATACAACTGCCCTTGTACTCAATCCATTCAAAGGTCATCCTGCAGAAAAAAGAAGTATCCTTGATGAAGCCAATCATGAAACTTTGGCAGAGTTTGCATGGCTCGATGGAGCCATCTTGTTCAACAGAGAAGGGATTGCTAGCGATGCAGGCAGGTACATCCAGGTCCCTCAAGGCATAACTCCCAAACCAGGTGAAGGAGGGAGACATCTAGCTGCGAGGGCTATTTCTCAATTGGTCGAAGGTATTGCAGTGTGCGTTTCGTCATCAGGCTCCATTACCATGTATGCGAACGGCCGGAACAAATATCGCGTAAAACTGAATTGAATTATTCAGATTCATCGCTTCGTCTTTTCGAGTTTAGATTCATTTCAACAGATGTCAAACTCGCAGTTGCTGCCAAAAAATCCATTCGTACCGCATCTAGATTTGAATGATTGAGATTTCGTTCAATGCTCATTTTGGTTCGGTTAATCGAGGCTATTCGCTGTGAACGATCTTTAGGTCGAAGCATGTCTCCTCTTTGTACCATGAGCCATTCTTCAAGCAATGCTTGACCCCATTCAGGGGCTCGTAAACGTGCTGCCAAATGAATTTCCAAATGACGATGACGAAATCGAACAGTACCATCTGAGGTCCTGTGAGCTTGTATCGAACCTGGATTCCATCGATCAAGAGGAATTTGAAGATGCTCTTTACAATGCAATTGACCGTCTATATCAACCGAGAAATCGGCAATAAGAACGCTTCTGTCCAATTTCATGAACACTTGAATTATCTCATCATCTGAATGCCATTCCGATATTGCTTGGGGGTTTTGAGCCCACTCCTGCTCACACCATTGTTCGAGTGCTGTTCGGTAAGTGTCCATGGTGATTCGTTCAATCGAACCATCATCAACTTTGTTAGAGATTTCGTTAAGATTCAAGGAGAAGGAGTGTTTGGCTGCAACATGGATGGCGCATGGGGTTCGGTCGAAGCCGACTGGAAAGTCATTCTTCTGCTGATACTTGCATGGTATGTCCTGTTGAGAGTATGGGAGAAAAACGGCGTACTGGACCGTTGGAATGCGAGTCGAGTGTTCGGCGTAGTTCTCATGGTGCGCAGCAGCAAAGGATTAACCACGCTTGATTATGTTGCGAAACCTCGTCGATTTTGGAGAATTTACGGTGAGGTGTCTCTATGGGTGTGTCTCTTTTCAATGTTCTTTGTTGCAATTGGAATGTTGCTTGCGTTTGTTGCGTCAATCCTCTCACCGCCAACTGCAACTCCTCCGAGCGCAAGTGAATTGGTTGCTATTCCAGGGTTGAACCCAATGATTCCACTCGGATGGGGTGCAATGGCATTTATCGTAGCGTTGGTTATTCACGAGTTTGGTCACGGACTCCTTGCCCGAGCCCATGGTATGCGCATTCGGGCATTTGGGTTGTTGCAACTCGGCCCCCTACCGCTTGGCGCATTTGCTGAACCACAATATCAAGAGCTTCACAAAGCCCCGCGAAAGGAGCGAATGAGAATGTTTGCCGCAGGCCCTGCCACCAATATTTTTGCAGCGCTGGTTTGTTTGCTACTTTTGGGTGGATTAGCAGCAAACCTCACCACAACCAGTGTCAATCCGCATGTTCAAGGAATTGTCAAAGATTCCGGTGCTGATCAAGCAGGGTTGGAACCTTGGGACACGATTTTAAGAATCAACGGCACTGAAATCGAAGGCATTGATGGTTTCCAATCGGAAATGCGTCAATACCGTGCAAACGATACGATTGTAGTTGATGTCATGCATGAGAATGGTTCGTCTGATACCCTTGAAATCACCCTCGCCGACAAATATCAGTACTACCTTGACTTAGGGTGGACTGAAGAAATCCTCGAAAATCAAAATCCCCCGATTGTGCCCGGCGATGCATTTGTTGGCGTGGTTGGAATAAGTGAAGGCACGCAAGGAATTGACCGACTAGCAGGGCCCACAAGTCCTCGGTTTGATGGAGGGATTGTGTTGCGAATCGTATACACGCCATTCCACATCCTAAACATGATGATTGTACCGTTTGAGATGCAAGGAATTTCGATGCATCCAATGGAAGAGGCAATGCTTTCTCCAACCGAAGGTATTCTCGGAGATGCACTGGGAATTGGTGGTTTGTTGTTCCTTGTTAACTTCTTTTTCTGGTTGATGTGGGTCAATATCCTTCTTGGCTTTACCAATCTTATCCCTATGGTCCCCTTTGATGGAGGTCACTTGTTCAAAGACTGGCTCACTGGCACACTCAATCGAATACGACGGCTTGGAAAGAAGACTCGACTCTGGAAGATTCACCCCATGTGGGTGGACCATATCTCAAGGAAAGCCTCCAGCATGTCATCGCTTGCACTGTTGATGATGTTGTTATTCGTGCTCATTATTCCGTATTTCTAATCACGAACGTCGGCGCCGTAGCTCAGCAAAAACATCCAAAGGTGTTTGAGAAATCTTCTGTGATGGCTGCAACTCTTCAACACGAGTTGATGGAAGTTGAGAAGGGAATATCGCATCTCTCATAGCACGAACTTCGAGGTCATGCAAAGCAGTTGATTCTGACCCTGCCGATGAACACACCAATGCAATGAATTCATTCAACGGCATTCCATCATCCCAATTGAGGTATTCTGAACCGTTTCTGTTGAGAGGAAATGCCGGAATTGAATGTGAAAGATGTCGCAGCCTACCTGTGAGATTTTTCGTTTCAACTCGAAAAATCCTCCACGAATCTCCACGTACACCCTTTCTTCGATGTGCATAAAGGGGCATGAGTTGACATCGCTCTCCCTCGTGAACCATGGCATCGTACTGGAGTTTGGTCCTACCCGAGAGGTACAATTTTTGAGCACGTGTTGATTTCACTTCGATTGGAAAGCAGAGATCACCGCGCAATGCAAGCAAATCTCCAGTACCTTCCATCCCAGAACCTGCGGCACGGACAACAAGAAATGGCCGCTGAGTTACCAAGCGCATCTTCTCTTTTTCAACCGGAGAACAAGAGCGAATAACAGACTCTACGCCTTTATCAACACCGGCCAAAACCTGTCTGAGTTCCCGCTCATATTGGCTCGACACAGTAAGTCATCAATGTCAATCGTTCTTGATGACTTCGGTCAAAAACTCATTCCAATCTCAACTTTTTGAGCATGAAAGCGTGAACCGTAAAGGCGTAACATTAGTTAACATCGGAAAGAAGGTTCTTTTGTGCCTCGCCTTGCAATACGCACTGTCGACTTCAAGCTGGCTTACAGACTCATGAACGAACTGAAGAAAAGGAATGTGAAGTTTATCCTCTTGGAACACGATGCAGTTCTACCAGAACGCGACATGATTTGGTTTGGAAGTGAAATTGAAGTTGCGAACTTTAGAAGTGAAGGGCAACCCATTGCTGCATCGATATCGACCGCAGAAAAGGCGGTGGAAAAAGCAATTCGCCTGCAAAGAGGTATCACACAAGTGCACATGCTTTGCTTCGGAATCGACCCCGGCCCTCGCCCAGGCATTGCGTGGCTCGCTGATGGCGTCGTGCTTGGTGTTGCTCAACTTGAGAAAGTTGAAACTGTTTCAGCACATATTGAAGGTATTGCTTCATCTCTTGAGTTTGAAAAAATGGTCGTGCGAATCGGACATGGCGCACCACTCATACGTGATCAAATCATCAATGATTGTTTGACACATTCACTTTATATTGAGCAGGTAAATGAATCAAAAACCTCTCGAGGTTTGTTGAGGCACAACCATGTCATTTCTGCTATCCGAATTGCTTTGTTATCGGGTCCACGTGTTGTGGAATTCCGAACAATTCAACCAACTGAAGGTGATTTAAGAGAAATACAAAGACAGAGCAGAAAGAAGACAAATGGAAGAAAAACAATCTCCAGTGAGGCTGCATACGCTGTAGCGACTGGAGAGTTGAGTCTTGATGAAGCAATTGAAATCTGATTACTCTTCTTCAGACATGTACTTCTTCTGCTCGACCATGGCCATGTCGTACTCGGATGATTGACGCATAAATTTCTTTACAGCTGGGTCTAGAATCATCGGGAAAATTAACACTGCAGCAATAAGTGAAAACAACATGAAGAACGAAGAACTGGGAACATGTGATGTACCTGGAGTTCCTTGACCACTCACCATGAGTTTCACGGTGCCCAGCCAAGGTATTTCTCCTCCACCAACACCTATGAGCCATGAACCACGAATCGGCCCCACTGTACCCATTGAACTGTGCACGCCTGAAGAACCATTCACTGCCTGAGAACCTTGGTCGACAGAACAATTGTTGTAGTCTCCAAGGGTGAGAAGACCTGCATGTCGAGGCTGCCATTGCCAAACGACCAGATGGCCCTCGACATTAGCGTGAACCGGGCGCTGACAGTCATAATATCCTGCTTGAACCCCATCAAATGAAACGGTGACAGTCTCAACATCTTTGACCGTCGTGCCTGGAACATCCCAAGTGAGTACGCACACTCCAGCAGTGCTGTTTTCATCGAGTGATTCCGAGTCGTATGTTCCGCCATTGGGACAATGCTGAGAATTTGAGGCGTTGGAAGGCATGTCCCTGTTCGGTGAATAGATTTGATTTGGAATCACTTCCATTATTGCACGATGGATGATTGGCGTTCCACCTTCTCCATTTTTCTTGTAGATGATGACGTCTCCTTCAAGTCCATGTTGTTCGTAACCGTAATTCGTATTCTCAGGGTCGGTTGCTTCTGCAAAAGTAACGATTGAATCAAAATCTCGATTATGGACAAGAACGAGGTCTCCAGCATCGATACTTCCAATCTCTCCTTCAATATCATGAACCATTGAAGATGACTCTACAACGACAAGTGGCGGCATTGAGCCTGTGTGTGCATACAATCCAAAAATCAGCAAACCAATCATCGAAACAGCGAGAAGAATTTCGCTGAGCAGGGTTTTCAATGGGTCGCGCTCGCTCACGTGTTGTCCCCTCAAGTTCACCGTCGAAGTCCTTTGCTTTCAAGGAATGCAGTCCATGAAGCTTCATGTCCAGCACCAAGAGCCTCTGCAGCCTCGTTTCCTTCCGCTTTTCTTCGGCGTAATTCAGAGGTTGATTCAATGCTCCGCAGTTCATCCAAAGTATTGACGTGTCCCCTCAAAGTAAGGAATTCTGGCATGACGATCAATAAAGCCACGGTTGAGAATACACCTAAACCAATGGCATGCCCAGTGAAATCCCCCCAATCAACATGATTTTGCAAGAACAAAAGTTGATACAAGGACACAAGGAGCAAAATCCCGAGTGCTCCAGCGGCCGTTGCAGCAATTCCCAATTGGCGCCCGTGTTGCTTTTCCCACCAATTCGACATTATACCCATTTCCTCGCCCCGATTAACACATGTCAAAGCCCCTTTTTTTTCTATCGCTCTTACCTGACATGATGGGGCGAAGTTCAAATGCTTTGCATACTGTGGGCCAAAGGCCCACGGAGGCAATAGGTGAGATTAATGCGCAAAGCCCTTTTTTTGACACTTCTGTTTTTGATTTCTCTCATGGCACCTATGGCCGCCGGTGCAACTGTTGAAACGCAATTTTCTGACGGCTCAACTTCCTACAGCCATACCTTCTCAGGAATTGGCAATGGAACTGCCGGATATCTCACCATACCGTACGGTGCTGAAGTGACCGATGTGGAATTCAATCTACGCGGAGAAGCAAGTTCGACCTCATACTCAAACTTCACCACAAATGCCCATTTCGGCGGAGCAGGAGATGGTTCGTGGTCAGGCTCACCACCATCTCCATTTACATCGGGACAACGTAACAATGTCGATGTTTCTTCAAAAACCATGACACTGAAAGGGAATCCAACGCTTCAATCCATTGACTTTGGACGGCCCGCACACATTCAAAGTAAGGTCAATGCTCATCACAACACGACAGGTCAATTCGTCTCTTTTTCCGACCAAGGATACTCGGGCCTTACCAAGAAATTCAGCCAATTCTCCGTGAGTACGAGTGCTTCTTGGGGCTATATCGGCGTGGTTGCAAAAGTTGGAGATGAATACCACATCATGAAATATTCATCTTCGAGTCTTTACAACACTCCGACAATTCTTCGAATCAATGCGTCCACTGGTGCTTACATCGGCACCGCTTCTCTTGTCACAAATGGCTGCAGTACATCATCTTACTACAACATGGTTGACGCCACCGTTGACGGTACGACGGTCTACACCGCTCACTACACCAGTTACCGTATGACAAAGTGGTCGGTGATTACTTCTGGAACCTCAAAATCATGGCGATGTGATGCTTCATACACCTACAGCAACCAATACATCACCGGAGTTGATATCGATGATGCCACTGGTAAACTGTATGTTGCAACCTACTCCTATTCTGCTGCAGCCACGTACCTTAACGAAGTAAGTAAATCCAATCCTTCGAGCATTCAAGGAACTTGGACTTTGGCTACAGGTTCAACCGTCTCTCGTTATGGAGCGGGAATGGTTGTCAACATGCCCACTATTGTATACAACGAATACGACCAGCAATACGTCAGCGGAGTTGGTTACAACTACGATTCGTATCACCACTTCTTTACCATGAACGGAAATTTCATTGAACACATGGGCGAAGTGCCCGTGCCTGAAGGAGGACACTACGGGCTTGTCAATACCGATACAGGACAGTTCAGTTTCTCATGTCACTACTACAGCACAGCATACTGCAGTACATCGACCCGACACAAAGTGAACAACTTCGGAGACGGTTCATTGTATGATAGCAGAACTCATTCAACAACCACTGCCAGCGTACTAGGTAGCTCATTCACCTCAACCAAAGCCATCGACAGAATCACTGTAAGCAGCATTCTTGGCTACACTCCTACGGGAACAAGTATCAGCGTAGATTTATCGAACGATGGTGGCAATACATGGCGGCATGTCACTGTTGGCCAAACCGTTGTTTTCGCACAAGCAAGCACCAGTTTCCAATGGCGAGCGACGTTGAACGGAACCGTAACCAAGGCTCCTATTTTCGACGGTGTCGGATTTGAGTATGTCGCATCTTATGTGTCTTCNTCCTACATGTATGCATACCAGTATGTTGGTTCAGGCACGAAGAATGTCGTTGCTGCCACTGCCACGTGGGACGAAGACAGACCAGTTGGGACTTCGATCAGTGTAAAGTTTGGATACACTTCGAACAGCCAGTGCAGTACATCGGCTGGAGTCGTTACATTCACGCAATCCAATCAATCCAAATCAATCACTGGCACCGGTTACTACATGTGCATGCGAATTGAACTGAGCGGTCCAGCAAACGGCGCCTCCACTCCTTCTATTTCCAATCTCTCAATTGCTCGACATTCCAACGCTCCAAGTGAACCTGGAATCGAAATCGACGGAAAACTTGGATGGTCTCGTGCCGCATCGGCCGGTGCATTGCTTGGGCCGTTAACCGTACTGGATTCTACTTCAGGAACAAACAATCTACTGAAAAGGTTCAATGATGCAATTCCAGACACCGGTGCTGGTTTTAGCAATATATCGGTTGGTCTGGTTGCCTCATCATCCGGTATTCTCGTTTTGGAATCTTTCGCAGTCACCTACACAATGAACACTGTCAATCTAGAAATTGACATTCCAGAAGGTGAAATTCTTCATGAGCGGCTTGAGCCTTATGAAGTTGTTACGCGCCACGTTATCGGTGAAGATGCAAGCACAATGACTGAAGCAACGTTAACACTCATGACCAATTCAATTGCAAAGAATCCAACAATGTATTGGCAAAACGGAGACATCTTCCCAACACCGAACGACCCGGAAGACTACATTGAACTCGACGCAAGTTCATGGTCAACACAATCAAATGGAATTCTTGAAATTCACTGGATATTCTATGTTACCTCTGAATTCCCTGACCAAAGCAANGTCCGTTTCCGAACAGGTTGCNTTGATAATTCNGGCTCTGCAGGATACANTCCTCTTGATTTAACAAGTNCCAGTGGTCTTGAAGTGAATCGCTCATTTGGACTTGGCTGGCTGAAAGTTCGGGACAATGATGGCGCTTTAGTTATGGATGATGTGCCTGATAATTCATGGGTTGCTGCTGGTGAAACACTTTACTTCCAAGGTGCAATGTGGTTCTTGAATACTGAAGATGCACCTCGAGACAACGCCTTTGATGTTCGAATCTCCCGTAACGGTTGGGTTGAGAGCACAGCTCGGGATACTACGAACAACAACGGTACATTCTTCATTTCAATCGACCTTCCTGAAATCGATGTGGAAGAAGGTATGACCTATGAGGTACAGACGTACAACGAGAAAAATCCAGCATTCGCATTGCCTCCTGACGCTGATTGGCGTCGGACCTACAAAATCGATGCAACAGCCCCTCACCGGGAAGCATTCTTGCCATTGGAAGACGCTTATGAAGCTGCAAGTCCACTCCAAGAAGTCAAGGTTCTTGTCAACGACGATATTGGCCATCCAATGTCTCTAGAACTGATGTACTGGGTTGAATCCGACCATGACTTGAACAGAAACGGTGAGCCTGATCCACAGGAATACGTCAGCAAGACTGTTCACAACTCTACAGTGGCGAAAAACAAGTGGTTTATCACTACCATCGACCATTCGAGAAATCCAAACATGGGTCGAGTATCCTATTACTGGACCGGTGGTGACCAAGCAGGAAACCAACTCCACTACACCGCAATGAACAGCGATGAAGAAGTGCTGTCATTCATGTCAGGTCCAGGATTTTCATACGATGATGCAACCTTCCGCACTCGCAAAGATTCGACTGCAATTTTTACTGGTTTGGATTGGGAAGGACATGTTGATGATGCCCCCGTCTATGCTGGAATGAAGCAGACAATCTCCCTAGGATTCATCGATGCGAACACTGCTATCGACTTTGAATACATCTCTTTGGTGTTTGACTTTGAAGGGCCAAATCCAATTCGGGATGCGCAACAGATATCATACTCTGGAATGAACGATACCTTCTGGTCCGANAGCGATTATATCACTCTCTTATCAAGCAGCGAAATGGTCGAAACCATCAACGAATCTGGTCTGCCGTGGATTCAACTTACCTTTGATTTCGTCATAGGATGGGACTGGCCAGATGAAGAAATGGGTGATGTAGCCTTGCGATACAAAGAGCGTGGCTCGACTGAGGAGTCACAAATTCTGTTGCTCGAACATACCTTCAGAGTAGAAAACGACCTCATGCTTTCTCCAACAGAATATGTAGTGGAAGATATTTCTGAACCTCGAACTGGCGTAGTTGCTGATGGAAGTCGCGTTCGCAAAGACGACCGACTGGCGTTTACCGGCAGAGTTGTCTATGANGGCAGTACAGTTGCCGCTCCTCGCGACGTTGGTATTCTTGTCGAAGTCTTTGACGGAGAAAAAATGTGGAGCGATGGTTCGATAAGCTCATCAGGTGAATTCTCTGTCGAAGTGCCTCTCTCTTCAGCCTCAACTCTCCAGTCATCACCGACCAGAACTTGCCTCATTTCAATTACGAANATTCCTGGTAAAGGCGAAGATATGACCGGTACCTTGGTTTCAACAACTCTGCGGGTGATTGTGGATGATGCTGCACCTCGTGTAGTTCGAAGAATTACTCCGCTGAACATTATCGATATTTCTGCGAACAACGACCTAACCAATGTTCCAGTAGAATTCCACGGAACTGAGGATGCAGACTTGACCGGTTCAAGCCAAATGGTACACTGGGTGATGCGAGATGCAACACGTACGGTGACTCTTGGTGCTGGATCAACATTGTTGGGCATGCAACAAGACGGCCAAAATGTAATTTGGACAGGTTCAGTTGATTTGACTGATAACGGCAGAATCATTCCGCAATCAGGTGATTTCGTTGGATTTTATGTCTCGGGATACGATACCGCAGGCAATCAATTCCCAGTTGTTTCAAATTCTGAAGCAAGTCCAATTCCAGAATTAGCTATTGATGACACGGATTTCGAACGCCAATGGATTCGACTCGGAGCAGTCGGTGCAGAACTGAGAGTAAGTTCAATTTCGTTGTCTGATGACCATATTGCTCCAGGAGCAAGTATTACCATCGATGCNAAAGTAACCAANGTTGGTGGTTCGACTCCTGCCCTGTTCAAGGTTGCATTCTTTTCGGGCGACGATGAAAAACCATTCGACACCGTAGGTGTGGCAGGGATTGACGGTGGCGAAATCGTTGAAGTGAGTACTGTTTGGAATGCAGAAGATGTCGATAGAATACGAGTAGTGGTAGATTACGACGAATCCGACCCTCGTGGCTTGGTTGTTGAAGTGAATGATTTTGACAACAGTGCTGAACATTCAATCGAAATAGCCTACAGTAAGCACTTCGGTATACTTGATTCTCCACGTGAATCACCGCTTGCATGGATATTTGGATTTACATCTATTCTNGTTCTTGTTGCTGTTGCNACAGTTGCTGCTCGAACAACAATTGACCATGGCGAAGGAGCTTTCACTGACGAGGAAGATGAAGACTGGGAAGATGATGAGTACGAAGACGATGACGAATTCGATGAAGAAGAAGTGTAAATTTCCTCGTATTCTATTCACTGAATATTTCCAAATCCTCAAAAGAGGTCNACTGGACGATTACTCCATAGGGGTGGGGAGAGTATGTCAAATGTTTTTTCCGACCTGGAACCGAGATTGTCTTCTGCACTCAATTCTAAGGGTTGGATACCTACACCTGTACAAACCGCCACCCTTGCAGAATTATGCAAAGGTGANGACAGAATTATTGTAGCNCCGACGGGTTCTGGAAAAACGCTGTCTGCTGTTCTTCCAATGCTTCATCGATGTTTNGTTGAGAGNTGGAAGCCACTTTCAATACTCTACATTACCCCTTTACGAGCACTAAATCGTGATGTTGACCGTCGTTTGACTGAAATTGCTGAAGCAGTTGGTCTACGAATTGGTCTGCGACACGGTGATACAAAGCAAAGTGAACGCTCCCGTCAAGTGAGAAATCCTCCGGACATTTTGGTTACCACTCCCGAAACTTTCCAGTTGATGTTTACGGGAAAAAATCTTCGAGAATTGTTGAAAAGTGTTCAAGCCGTGATTGTTGACGAAGTTCACGACCTTGCAGCAAGTGAAAGAGGATGGCAACTTTCGATTGGTTTAGAACGACTGGAGGCACTTTCGGGACATTCTGTGCAGCGTATTGGACTATCAGCAACAGTTGGAAACCCAGACCAAGTAGCACAGTGGTTATCTCCCAAAAAAGGAAAGGCACTGATAACTACTGGAGACAGAACCACCGACTTGACGGTTGAGTGCGCCCCCGTTCTTTCAGANGATGAAGTTGGTGCAGTTGATTTAAGCATTCAACCACGAGCACATGCGAGTTTTCGACGCCTCATTGAAGTGTTGAGAACTGAACCTCCATGTCTCGTCTTTGTCAACAGCAGGAGCGACGCTGAGACCATTGCGAACAGGCTTCAAACAATGGCTCCTGATGTTAATATCGGAGTCCATCATGGCTCACTGGCAACTGAAACGCGAAAAGAAATGGANGATCGATTGAGAAGCGGAGATTTAGCAGGACTTGTGTGTACCTCAAGCCTNGAACTCGGAATCGATGTTGGGAAAATTCGTCGAATACTGCAGATCAAAAGCCCGCGTTCTGTCGATAGAATGTTGCAAAGAGTTGGTCGTGCTGACCACCGTCTTGGTGGAATTGGTAGAGGACATTTACTCTCGTGGGATTTTGATGATATTGCTGAAAGCGCTGTCGTCGGAAGNCGGGCGATGCTAGGGCAAATTGAATCCATTGAATGGAGGCATCGCCCACTCTCTGTTGCAGCAAATCAACTCGTATTGATGGCTCACTCGTTCAATGCTGTTCCGATTGATGAGGCTACTGAAATACTTGCACGGGTAGCTCAGTTTGAAGGATGGACGCGCAAAGATACAGAGTCTATCTTGGGGGTTCTTGCCGATGGATGGATTCTACGTTCGACCCCGAATCCTGACGATTTACCATGGTACCGCTGGCCCAAAGCAGTCTATTCTGCTGCAAGAGAAGAAGCAAACAAAAAAGGTATCACGTTGCCCGAAGACAGACCTCTATATTCAATTCCAGACGACGAGATTCCAGACGCAATAAAACTGATTTCAGTTGATGTACCACTGCGATTCAAAGGAGGATGGTTTTCAACTGCGGGAAGGACTCGTCAATGGGTGACAAATCATCTCTCGATGATTCCCGACAAGCAATCGTATCGTGTTCGTGATGCTGTGACTCGACGTAGCCTTGGTAGTGTCGATGAAGCATTTGTANTGTCNTTAAACGACAGCGGTGAAGATGATGATGGAAGCAGAAGGCAATTTGTCATGGCGGGNCGAACATGGTTGATTATCGACGCAGACCCCGAACAATCTGAACTTCTCGTAGCACCAGTTTCTGACAAGGCCGAAGCTCCTCGATGGGTTGGTGAATTACCGCCAGTCCCAAAAGCAGTCGGCAGNGATATTGGCAGATTACGCCAACTGATAGCAGATGATATCGGTCTGTTTGAAGACGAAGATAATGTTCCGACATCTCATGACGTTATCGATACTGAAGGTATTTTTGCAGAACGAAACTCGATTCTATCCGAACATCCAATTGATGAAGAAGCGTTGGGNGTNATGGCAGAACACATAGCGACACATGTTGAGGCTACTGGNCATGTTCCAACCGACCGTCTAATGACTCTTGAACGACGAGAAGATGCAATCGTAATCAACTCATGTCATGGTTCTCGAATAAATGAGGGACTGGGGCATTACCTTATGGCAATGGCATCAACAAAAACCGG
Source organism: Methanobacteriota archaeon (assembly GCA_002687075.1). GTDB lineage: Archaea > Thermoplasmatota > Poseidoniia > Poseidoniales > Poseidoniaceae > MGIIa-L1. Next base: position 29,464 of record NYZH01000063.1, on the reverse strand, counting down.
AAAATGGGGGAGGCTGTTAGTAGAGCCCACGCGTATTGCGCTACAAACAGGAGCAGTTGAGCCTGAGGAAATACTCGATTGGTTGATGACAACCCCTCCCGATGCTATTGAGGGTGTACTCAGCGTGACATTGCCGAACTCTCGCCAAGTTCGCTGGCGATTTGCCCAAGTTGCGAAAACTTTCGGTATTTTGCGTCACGGGGTTGACCCGCGAAAAATCAACCTTCAGGCACTTCTTCGAAAATACCGTGGNACGGTTGTAATGGANGAAGTTCTCTCAAAACTGTTTCATGANCGCATGGATGTCATCGGTGTGAGAGATGTACTTCGNTCCATCCAAAATGGAAATATTCAATTAAAAATAACTGCTTCAGGGCCTATAGGGTTATCCAACCACTCAAGCAGAGACATGTTGCTACCCAATTGGGATAATGCTCAGGTCCGAAGTCAATTGCGTGGCAGACTTACCAATGAAAGAGCGGTCTTGTGCTGTTTGAAATGCATGAGTATGAGAAGATTCCGAGTCGCTCGTTATCAAGAATTAATCTCGAAGAATTCCTGCCTCAAATGCAAAGGTTCGATGTTAGCATGCGCCCCTGAACGCATGCAATCCATGCTTCTTGATTGGGTCAAATCAGATGACGAAAAGGACCAGGCTCGAATGATGAAAAACGCTTCAATCGTTCAATCCCGGGGGTTCGAAGCGATTCTATGCCTCATGGGAAGGGGTATTGGCGAAGCCACAGCACAACGTATACTGCGTAAAGTTCAACGAGGGAACCTCGAAGGTTTACTTGAAACAATCCATAATGCTGAGATTGAGTATGCTCGAACGAGACGCTTTTGGAACTGATTATTGAACAAATTCCAGTTCATTGACTGCCTTTGCTGCAGCTACAACATCCCCATCTTCCCACCAATCTACTGCGATGAAAGTTGGCCTTTTCCCGTGCAATTCAATGCACTCAATCGCTCTTTCAACCATAAAGTCAACGTCATTCGCTTCGCCTGCACGATTTGGGTCNGAAAGCCCAGCTTGATTCTTTAACCAATTATTCATATGGAATACAGGCTGATTTACATCACCTCTTAGCTTCTCACAATCCATTGATGAAGTGTCGTCATCCGCATAATTTGTTGTCCAACTGTGCGTTAAGAAGTCATGGAAATAGGGGTGTTGGGAGTCCGAAGATTGTTCCCANAACACGACAAGCCTTTTGCCCATGTCGATCATTTCTATCAACGTGGGCCATTCAGAGTTCATTTCATGTATGTACATCATTTCTGATAGTCCAACATCATCGAAAATTTCTTTCAAATGATCTGGTTCAACGTAGTTTTCAATTAGTAAAGTAACAATATCCCTATCCTCGCTGTTCATTTCAGATTCCAATTTATTCAACCAGGCCCATGGATCTACTGCCCCGTAGGTGCAAGGGCTGAAGCCTCTGTCTGAGTCTCCATGACAAAACCTGACATTGGAAACACTCTGATCTGCGGTCGTCAGGTAATGTGTATCGAGCATGAATGCCCTCATTCCAGCATTCCATTGTGCTTGGAATCCAGTACGATGATTACTGGCTGGNTACCANATATTATCTTCATGGGTNGAATACGAATTATGAGTTTCTGGGAATGTTACATTATCGTAACTTCTGTGGCACAAAATCACCATCCCATTGCAGGGTATTGTTTCCATGTATTTGCATGAGCCATCATCTTCTGTAGCATTGGAGTCATAGTTCATTGCCTCGGAATCAGTGCATCCCAATACAGGTTCAGGTTCAGGCTCATCATATTCGCAAGAGCCGTCATCCTCGTTGGCTTCAGGATTGTAATTCTTAGCTTCAGAATCAGTACATCCTAAGATCGGTTCTCCCTCAAATACATCTTCCGGTTCGTTCAGAGGCGGATTACCTGGCTCATAAGTGCAACCAGGGGATAGTAGAATGATCAAGGACATCAGTAAGACATGTCCTCGCATGCTAACCATCCAGTAAACTTTCCATTTTAACGCTCCGATATTGCGTTTAGGTTAAACTTGGTTAACACTAAATCTTACGAACCGCAACACCAGCTTCTTTGAACATAGCAGTTGAGGTATTGAAATCGTCCATCCATCTTTCGGGAATCTCCATTCCATCTCTGTAAATCACTTCATTGATTCCGGCTTGTATCAATGATCTTGCGCATCTTGAGCATGGAGGCCAAGTCACGTAAGCGACGCTACCCTTGAGGGAAACTCCTATTCTTGCGGCGTGCATGATTNCGTTTTCTTCTGCATGGCAGATTAAAGGGTATTTCAAATCCCGATTATGCAATCGCTCTTCATCGTCGTCAATTCCTCTTGGGAATCCGTTGAAGCCGGTGGAGCGAATTTCACGGTCCTCCCCGACAATAACACAACCAACTTTTGTTGATGGGTCTTTGCTCCATGCAGAGATGTGNTCTGCTAAATCCAANAAACGGATATCCCATTTATCACTCATTGCCCTCANTACCCTACGCGGGGNTTCTCTCTATCATTGCTTCGCATACAATGACAGGAANTCATCACTGGTCAAACCAAATGATTTCAAGATGTTTCCCTGTAAATACAACGATCCCAAACTGACCACAAGTCCAACCTCTTCACGGTCGAGTTGTGAGAGCGCATGAAGGGCATCTGAAGGTTTTGAATAAGAATGAAGATTTTCTTTCGATTCAAAAAATGAGGTCAGTTGCGAAACTGGAACGCCTTGATAACGGCCTCCTTGTGGTTCAGTGATGACGATTTGCTGCGGAGGCAACCGTTCACAAAGACGAAGAAGAGGTGAAAGAAATTGTGCAAGGTCATGTTGTGGTGAGGTCCCAAGCAGGAGGCTCCAGACGGGCTTGTTGTTGACATACGGAGCACTTTTCACAATACAATTCTCCAATTCGGGCAAAATACGAGTAATGCCTGAAGGATTGTGAGCTGCGTCCAGAAGATAAGGATGAGATGATGTTTGCTCAATGGACAGGAGTTGCATCCGTGCTGGCCAGCGCATACATAAATCGGCCTTTTCAAGAACCTCTGTCGGGAATTGAAGGCTTTGCAAAACTGCCTTGGCCAATATGGCGGCTTCTTCGCGAACCGAAGCATTCTCTCGGATTGGAATCACAATTGGATGGGCAGGAGCAGGTGTCTCGCCAAGTTCTGCATTCCCAGCTGAATGTGCTTCCTCTAGGATTGCTTCCAATACATCTTTTCGTTGAGGCTCTCGAATAAACAATGTTCGATTTGGCCTGCATATAGCTGCCTTTTCACGAGCAATTGAAGGTAAATCGTCGCCCAAAATATCCGTGTGTTCACAACTGACTGATGTTACTAATGAAACGGTTGCTGGCCCCGAGCGAGTTGCGTCGAGTCTCCCTCCTAGCCCGGTTTCCATAATCAAAACCTCACTCCCCTGTGAACAGACCATGGCTACCAGATAAGTCACTTCAAAGAAAGTTAAATCAACACATGAATCAATACCTTCTCCCTGTGATGCTGCATATACCACTTCCAACGCTTGGTCAAATTCCTTCGAAGAGACTGGGGTGCAATTTCTGCGAATTCGTTCTTCAATTCGAACAACATGTGGGGAGGTGAACATGACATGCTCGACATCGGCAAGCCCAAGAGCGGTGGACATCAACGCACAAACGGTGCCTTTGCCGTTACTTCCAGCAACATGAATGATGTTTGCAGGTAACGATAGATTCAGCCGCTCAAGGACAGTTTTGGTACCTTTCAACCCGAGAGCCATGCCTCGTCTTTTGGTCGTTTGAAGCCAGTTGCGTACGTCGACCACGACATCCCGATGTATTGCATTGATTAGGGCTTTTGTCGTATTCAATTGGTGTTCAATCTATTCGCCCCCGTAGGGGGCGGTATATGCGCGACGCTCATATGAGTGTCCGAACTCGCACGGTGTATGAGCGAACAGAAGACCTCACCGGGTGAGAATCGTAAAGATTCGAAAGAATTCACTGATGCTCAAAGTCAATTGATGAAAGAAGACAGCCTTCTTTGGATGATGAAAGAACAATTCCCATCAATGATGGGAATGATGTTCATGTTTATTCTCACCATCGCAATTTCGCTTTACATCCGGCCTTGGTATGACATTGCCGATTTACAAGCGTACGGAACTTCTGGCGCACGTCAAGTTCGATATATCCTGTTGCAACTGACTATGATTTTCATATTCACGGCGGGTATACTGTTGCTTGCAAAATACAAGAAAGAATGGGTGATAAAATACGGAATCATGGGGGNTTTAGCAATTGCATTGTTGTACGCAACAGTACCTCTCACTCATGTCATGGTTCTTGATCTTGAAGTCGACCCGTTTGAATACGAAAGTGATAGTTCGATTGAGATGTCTTACCTTACTCATCACGGAATGGATACGCACATCACGAACTCGCTAATTGGGGTTCCAACAATGTGGAACGACACAATTAATGTCTATCATGGGGATGGTTTTAATTCCAACTTGTCATCATGGACAACCAGCCATAAACGTCTTCCTTACGACGATACTTCTGTATTAACTACAGTTGTTTCAGATGAGTATTATTCATTCACAAATCAAGCCTATATTTGGTATGTAGATGCTGAAACTGGAGAAACCGTTGACGAGTATAACTGTCACCGATATATGGAAAACGGAGATGATGAACCGTATTATGAACCACTTGGCCAAATGAGCGGGGTTTGTACCTTGGCATTCCATGCAGATGACGCCATGTATGTCGTCGACGAAGGAAACAATCTCCTACGGTACAATACTTTTGAGTCTAGCCCTGGTAATCTTTCTCACCAAGGTACATGGATGCTTCCGTATGGTCTAGAAACCCATATGGGGGTTCTCTATTCTGAATTAATCGACGAAAATAAAGTCCTCATCGTGACCCCTACCGTGGCAATTGTAGTGGAATTGGAAAAGAGTTCTGGTATCTTCAATATCGAAAATTCGGACATTTATGATGATGCAAAACTGTTGTTTGAGTTAAACGCTACAAGCAATTTCACCAGTGTTGATTTCGGTCATTCTCCATGGTCCAAAATACCTCTGGATGAGAGCAATGGACAAGAAGGCCTCTTGCTTTTAGGTGAAGAAAATGGTGATGTCCATGGCTATGAATGGAACGAGTCTGATGAAGTGTTTTTTGAACCGCAAACTCGAATGAAAATGCTTGGCTATTCNGATTCAATTCAATCAGTTCGGATTACTGACCTAGATCAGTCACAGGTCAGCGACATGGTCGTAGTGACCGAAGATGAAGCGCATTGGCTCTATGGTCAAACGCTTCAAAAACTGGTGACCTACAATGTCGCCGAGAATGTTGAGACAACATGGTATTCACATTCGGACAATGCCTCATCGTTCAATGCTGTTTATGAGAACGACACTATTGAAATCGCATCTGGACCGGTTGACCGAGGCATGTGGGCACTGAACGGATTGCAACTCGCCACAGGCCCTTTACTTGCAGCGTTAATGATAACCACAATATTGATGATTTTGCTGTATGTTCACAGTGAATGGTATGTTGTCAACACGGTTGGAGTTCTTGTAGGTTCAGGAGTCATCGTAATGCTTGGAGTGACTTTCGTTCCAACCCTCATTATTGTCTTTATGATTGCTGCTGCTGTTTATGACGCTTGGGCAGTTTATCGTTCAAAGCATATGCTCGATTTAGCCGATACCATGATTGGCCTTCGACTGCCAATTCTTTTGGTTGCTCCACAAGAAAAAGGATATTCATTCATTGATGAAACCGTTTCTATGAAGCAAAAGAATGAGGCTCAACCAGCTCCACCTCGGCCAATGAATACCTCACAGCCAAAAAAGAAGAAAGGCAAAGATGCAATGTTCATGGGATTGGGCGATGTGATTTTCCCTGGTATGCTGGTACTTTCTGCGGCCCAGTACATCGAAGGCTCGGAAGGTTTCCAAATTGCTATGACAACGCTTCTTGGAGGACTTATCGGATACTTTGTCTTGATGACTTATGTTGCAAGAGGACGTGCACAAGCAGGCCTACCACTACTGAACGGTGGAGCGATTCTCGGGTATGTGATTGGTGGTATGCTTCTGGTTGGAACAGCAATCTTTGATTTTGGAATAACGCTGTGAGGTGAAACATATGCTTGACATGAATCTGTTTAGAAACGAGCCTGACACTATTCGTAAAGACCATGATAAACGCGGTATATCACACGAAAAAATTGACAAGGTCATCGAACTGGACCAACTATGGATTAATTTGCAACATGATACCAATCAACTTCGAGCACAGAAAAACACTGCTGCACGGGGTATCGGAGCGGCAAAAAAAGCTGGCGATGAGCAAGAAGCACAACGTATTTTGGAACAGGTTGCAGAACTCGGTAGCCAAATTGCAGAAATGGAAAAGAAAACCGATGAGGCAGTTCTTGAAAGAGACCGATTGCGGATGAGTATACCCAACATTCTCCATCCGGATGTGCCCCAAGGCGCTGATGAGTCTGGAAATACGCAACACAGTGTTCACGGTCAAAAACCATCTTTTGATTTTGAACCTCGAACCCATAACGAATTGATNGAGATGAATAAATGGGTTGACCTAAAACGGGCGGCGAAAATCACTGGAAGCCGTTTCTTTTTCCTCAAAGGCGACCTTGCTCGATTGGAATTTGCCTTACAACAGTATGCTGTGAACTTTATCCGTGAACGAGGATACACCTTCGTTCAACCTCCAGTCATGATGAACAGAGAAGCGTATGAGGGTGTCACTGACCTTTCTGATTTTGAGACGGTCATGTACGGTGTTGAACCGGATAAATACTACATGATTGCCACTTCAGAGCACCCCCTTACTGCAATGTTCATGGGAGAAACTGTTCCTGAAAGTGACCTTCCACTCCGGATAGTTGGCGTTTCTCCCTGTTTTCGAAGAGAAGTAGGTTCACATGGGCAATCCGATCTAGGAATTTGGCGTGTACATCAGTTCACAAAAATTGAACAGATTATTGTTGCAACGCCCGAACAGTCGTGGGAACTACAAGAAGAACTCCTACAGAATTGCATCGACTTGTGGGATAAACTGGGAATGCACTACGAAGTGGTGAACATTTGTACCGGTGATATGGGTACGGTTGCAGCAAGAAAATACGACCTTGAAGCATGGATTCCTGGTGCAAATCANTACAAAGAAATCGTTTCATGCTCAAATTGTACCGACTANCAAGCAAACCGCCTNCAAATACGCTACGGGCAGCCCGGACACGCATCACAACCCATCGCACACACACTCAATTCAACGGCTGTGGCAACATCAAGAGCGCTGGTTGCCATTATGGAACAAAANCAATTAGAGGACGGACGAGTGCGAATCCCTGAAGTTCTCAGGCCCTACATGAACGGACAGGAAAATCTTGAACCGTGCACTTGGGGTTAACCTCAGTGTTGAAATAGGCTTGCCGCTTTCTCAATTCATGGAAGGCGGNACNACACTCTACTTTGGATACGGTTCGAATCTCGACTGGTCCGATTGGAAAAATTGGTGTGAACGAAAAAATGAGCCNCACGATGGCTTGGTTGAGATAGGCCCATGCTGGCTGCCAGACTTTACCATGAAATTCCACTACTTTTCGAGGGGTAGNGAGGGCGGTGCTGCTGACATNATCGAGAACGGAAGAGGCCATGCTGTTCCAGGAGTTTTGTTTGGAATGGATCCTGCTACACTCAATGCTATGGACCGAAAGGANGGCGTTGGAGTTGGCATCTATCAGCGAAAAAAAGTTCGTGTAGCACTACCGGATGGAACGTTTCGTGAAGCACTCACATATTGTGTCACGAAGCAGTATGTCGAAGACCGTTTTGTCCAGCCAACTGAGCATTACGCTCATCTTATTGAAAGTGGATTGAAAAAGAGAAAACTTCCAATTGGAGAATTAAAAAATGCTATTGGAAACTTCTCACCTAGTTTTCCTTTGGATAAACTGTTTGTCTACGGGACTTTGATGGAGGGAGAATGTCGGCATTCAAGCACCAAACAATTGTGCAATGGAGAGGCACGAGTTGCAACCACACGGGGGCAACTGCTCGACCTTGGCGACTTCCCAGGAATGGTGCATGGCAATCAAACGGTTCATGGAGAGGTGTACAATCTTGACCAAGTCTATGAGGCGCTACAAACCCTTGACAGCATCGAGGGTTTCTATGGTTACGATTCAAATCATTCCCTCTACACTCGCACAATCATAGCGATTGAAACAGAACAGGGAACAGAATGGGCGTGGACGTACATTTACAATTCAAACAATGACGAGCCAGTTCAGATGATTGATTCTGGAGATTGGCGCAATCGTTAATCTTGTTCATCCATGGCGAGCAANANAGANCCTTGCTGTACTTGTTCACCTGCCGCAAAATGAATTTCCGTTATTGAACCCGGTGCTGCTGCTAAAATTCTATGCTCCATTTTCATAGCTTCAAGAACCATCAGCGTTTCACCCGCACTTACCGTTTGCCCAACTTCCACCAACACCTGCAAAACTTTGCCTGGCATAGGTGCGGTCAAACCGCCTTCATCGCCCGATTGAGATGCACCAGGTTCTATTCGTTCAAAATTGAAGGTGTGACCCTTGAAGTGTACCCACCAGCAATCGCCTACTTTGGCAACCGTCGCAAACCCGGTGGTTCCGTTGGAAAGATGAATCTTCAATCGGCCATCTGATTCTACAGTGGCTCGATGCTCACCAAGAATCCATACATCATCAGACCTAGCCAGCGTTACATCNACAGAACCGCCCCGGGTTCGAAACATGTGTTCCATCAAGGATACCTCCTGCTAAGTGTGCGAAACGGACTGACTGGACCTGAGAAATCGTCTGATTGAGGAGATGAGTGAGACTGACGGTGAAGTCCCGAACTTTCAGCAACTGCGGCTGCCATCAATGCCCCGTCTTCAAGTTCAACCGGCACATTTGGATTCCAACCGTTCGGCCACAAACGGTCAATCATTGTCGTATCGGTAGTTCCTTCAATAACATCAGGAACATCACACAATTCTCTCAAAAATCGGAGGTTGGTTGTGGTACCGAGTACGACAAATTCATCCAACGAGCGACGCATTCGTTGAAGTGCTTCTTCACGAGATGGAGCCCANACAATGAGTTTAGCAAGCATAGGGTCGTAATTTGGCGTAACNTCATCTCCTTGCCGCACCCCAGTATCAAGACGTATTCCTGGACCTTCCGGGGGCACGAATACTGAAAGTGGCCCAATTGCCGGAAGGAAGTTGTTTGAAGCATCTTCTGCATACAAACGGACCTCAATTGCATGTCCTCTCATTTGCAAATCGCCGCACGACATTGGCTGACCTGCGGCAATTCGCAGTTGCTCTCGAACAATATCAACGCCCGTAACCATCTCGGTAACAGGGTGCTCAACTTGTATTCGTGTGTTCATCTCCAAAAAGAAAAATTCACCGTTTGGAGCCAAGAGAAATTCGACAGTACCTGCGCCTTCATAATCGACAGCCGTTGCTGCAGCAACAGCAGCTTTACCCATTGCTGAACGAATTTCTTCGGTCATGGTTGCACACGGGGCTTCTTCAAACACCTTTTGATGACGTCTTTGAACGCTGCATTCTCTCTCGCCCAAATGGATTGTGCGGCCGTGGCGATCGGCCAAAACTTGGATTTCGACATGTTTTGAACCGGTTAGCAGGCGTTCAAGATAGACTCGGCCGTCTCCAAATGCCGCAATTGCTTCGCGACGGGCGCTTCGTGCAGCATCAAGGAGTTCCTCCGGGTGTTCAACAGCACGCATACCTTTGCCGCCACCGCCAGATGATGCTTTGAGCAACAATGGGAATCCAACACGAGTGCTTGCTCGCTCAATAGCCTGAAGAGCTAAATCTTCGTCGGTTTCTTCGATTTCTTCACCTGGAATCACAGGGACTCCGGCCGCCCTCATGGTGATTCTGGCCGTCATTTTGTCTCCCATTTTTTCAATAGCGTTAGCGCTCGGTCCAATCCATTGTATTCCTGCTTCAGTAACTGCACGGGCAAAATCTGCACGCTCGGATAAAAAACCGAAACCGGGATGAATGGCATCCACGCCAGCATTCTTGGCGATGTCCAAAATTTGCGATTGATGAAGATAAGTCTCTGTTATGGTGTCACCCTCAAGCAAGAACGATTCGTCAGCAAGTTCCACAAACAACGATGAGGCATCGTTCGCGGCATAAATCGCAACACTTGCAAGCCCTGCCTCATTGCATGCACGGAGAATTCGACAAGCGATTTCACCACGGTTTGCAACCAAGACTTTGCTGACCATTGCCTTCACTCATTCCTTCTTCCAATTTGCCGGTCTTTTCTCGAGGAACGAAGACAGGCCTTCTTGACCTTCGGGAGAACCACGCATCCTACTGGTGAAGTCAAGTGTAAATTCTCGTAGTTCTTCATCACTCTTTGTCCACCGGTCAAATTCGAGGGTCAATTCTTTTGCCAAAGTCACCGCTTGAGGACCTGTTGTCAGTATTTCTTCAACGAGAGTGTCCACAGCAGGTTCAAGTTCATCCATAGACTCAACCACGGCTTCGATAAATCCGATTCTCAATGCTTCATCTGCCCCTATACGGCTTGCTTGCATTGCGAGTCGTCGGAAACAAGCGGAACCGAGTCGCCGGTAAACATACGGCCCAATAACCGCAGGTAAAATGCCTAGTTTGCCTTCAGAAAGTGCGATTTTGACGTTTGAAGTGGCTATGACGTGATCCAAACAGGCCACTAAACCTGCTCCACCGCCCAAAGCGACTCCCTGAATGGCTCCGATGGTGAAACAAGGGTGGGCCCACAATCCATTGAAAAGGCGGTCAAGGCGCTCAGAATCGATTCGATTTTCTTCTGCTGAATTCGCACCGGCATCTCTCATCATGTTGATGTCGGCACCCGCACAAAAATGACGGCCTGCTCCAGAAAGCACGAGAGTTCGAAGGTATGGTGTGCCTTGTGAATCGAAGAGTTCTCCTTGCCTTCCAACACTGCGCTCAGCAGTCCAGGCAAAAATTTGACACAGTTCTGTAATCATTTGAATATTCAATGCGTTGAACTTCTCTTCTCTATCCAGTGTGATATGACACTTTGAATCTCGAATTTCCACGGAGATGAGCTCGGTCGGCGGGGGATTGTCCATTATCATCTATAAAACTCCAATTGCATTTTCAATTTTTCAATATAATAATTCACATTCTAAATACGCCAAATCTGTCGTTCGGGAGAGGTGCGTTGCGAGCTGAAGCAAGACACAACCCGAGGACATCTCGAGTGTCACGAGGGTCAATGATTCCATCATCCCACAAACGTGCTGTTGAGTAGTATGGACTGCCTTCAGTCTCGTATTTTTCTAGGAATGGGGCACGGAATTGTTCAAGTTCCTCCCCAACCATGGGTTCTAGCCCTTCTCGTGCACGTTGGTCTTGTTTGACTGTAGTCAATACATCTGCGGCCTGAGGACCACCCATTACCGATATCCGGCTGTTTGGCCACATGAATAAGAATCGAGGATCGAATGCTCTGCCGCACATGCCGTAATTTCCTGCACCGTGAGAGCCACCAACAATGACGGTGAATTTAGGCACATTTACACACGAGACGGCAGTGACGAGTTTTGCTCCATCTTTGGCAATACCGCCGGCTTCGTAATCCTTACCAACCATGAAGCCTGTGATATTTTGAAGGAAAACCAAAGGTATGCCCCGTTGACCGCACAACTCAACAAAATGTGCACCTTTGAGTGAAGATTCTGAAAACAGAATACCGTTGTTTGCTACGATACCCACTTTATGTCCGTGAATGTGGGCAAAACCGCAAATCAAAGTTGTACCGTATCGAGATTTAAATTCATGAAAACGAGAACCGTCGACGATTCGTGCGATTATTTCCTTTACATCTACAGGAGTTCTGTTATCGTTTGGAATGAGGCCAAGAAGGTCCTCCACATCATGGGCAGGTAGTTCTGGCTCCTCGTAAGCCGCTGGAGCAAGGGTACGGGGGCCGATGTTCTCTACGATATTTCGAACCATTCGCAATGCTTCTGGCTCGTCCTCTGCATAATGGTCAGCAACACCGGATTGCGATGTGTGGACATCTGCACCACCCAACTCTTCAGCAGTTACTTCTTCACCGGTTGCGGCCTTTACAAGGGGAGGGCCTGCTAGGAAAATTGTACCGTTACCTTTGACGATAATCGACTCATCACTCATTGCAGGTACATAGGCGCCACCAGCAGTACACGAGCCCAAAACAGCCGCAATCTGAGGTATTTTGTCGCCAGACATTCGAGCTTGATTTCTAAAAATTCGACCGAAGTGCCCGATATCAGGAAACACTTCGTCCTGCATCGGAAGGAAGGCCCCCCCTGAATCAACCAAGTAAATACAAGGAAGATGATTCTCATGTGCAATTGTTTGTGCACGAATATGTTTCTTAACAGTCATCGGATAATACGAACCGCCCTTAACTGTAGCGTCGTTGGCCACAAACAGACACTCTCGTCCATGCACCATACCGATTCCAGTTACAATACCTGCTGAATGTGCCCTGCCATCATACAACTCAAAAGCTGCAAGCGGAGAGAGTTCCAAAAATGCGGTTCCTGGGTCGATGATTCTTTCGATTCGCTCCCGTGCCAGAAATTTATCTCGATTTCGATGTCGTTCGACGTATTTGCCGCCGCCCCCGTTTGAAGCAACAGCAAGTCGTTCTTGCAAGGTTTCAATGAGGGCGAGGTTGAATGCCTTACGTTCTGTAAACTCTGGGTCGCTGCGATTCACACGGGTAGGTAATCGGTCCATTCACACCCCTCACACCGAGGCAAGTGGACACCGTCTTTAACACTACTACAATCAAATTCGGGAACTTTTAACTCAAACTCCAAGCATGAGTCGCCCAATATCTCTCAAGCCAGGAGCCAATCCAACGATGAGAACTGCAAGAACAATCAACAGACGGATGTGNCGTTGTCGCNTCTCAACCTTCATTTCAATGAACATGTAAGTGATGGCTCCAATTAATGCAGCTTTTACCAGAACAAACAACCATGCTCCTTCACCAAAATCTACACCAAGAGCATCGTTTATTTCTCCTCCATAGACAATGACTTGATTACTAACGACATGCTTTTCTCCATATCCGAAGAAATCAATGCCGACCATTGTTGCAAATCCGTCGCACAGTTGGCCGAAAACCATAGCCAATACCATTGGACTAGCCAAAAGTGCATTTCGAGAAAGCAACTCGACTGGATGCCGTTGAATTTCTTCTCCGGCATCTTCCCACGACTTTATTCGAATTCCTGCAGGCAATACACCTGCTTCATAGCCAGTTAGTTGGAGCTGTAAAGCGTCGTCTCGGCCGTAACGATGCATAAAATAGCAAATTATGCCTGGAATTCCAAAGACGACCAACAGAGGCCAAAGTGATACTGTATCCAAAACACGAGCACTCTCTTGGGCCCAAGGAGTNGATAAGAACTGTACCCAATGGAACAATCCAAGTACACTCGCAGCAACACCAAAAGAGAGAATGCCTCGGGTAATTGCAGGCCATTCACGCGTTTTAACAAATATCCAAAACAAAGCAATGTAGGAAGCAAGGATACCAAGCCTCACCCACGTAAAACCCATTGAATCATGCACAGAGTATGCGGGTTGATACAAAAGACTCCAATGGAAGAACAGAGCGAGCGAGAGTATCGGAAGCAAGGCTTTACGCACCTTATTTTCGATTTTATCGGTAGAACTTGCATCCCATTGTGAAGCAACATAATGCGAGATAAAGGCCAAGCCTACCAACCAAACTGCCAAGTGCAAGTGAATAATTGGCGATATGAACAACCAGTCCATTTCAGAACTGAAAAAATCTGCATCCTCCAACACCCTTAGGACCGGTGCTAAACAGACCCAAGCGAGTAAGGCGAGTAGCATTTTATCGTCAGCAGGGATGTTTGCTTTTCGGAATAGTGCTTGAAGAACCACAACACTTGCAAGCATACTGAAGGTGTAAAGCAAAGTATTCATCGGATTGTAAGCAGCATCTCCTGCAGAACCAGCATCTTCCATGATTGGGTCCCAGACAATCGGTTTGAGGCCATCTGTCCAAATGAAATCGTTAGCGACAAAAAAACCGACAAATACTGAGCTGAGAGCAAGTAATGCAAGCCAAAGAGTGGTTTTTTCCACCGAAGAGTACTCTTCGCAAGGCAGGACCGGGTTGTCACCGATGAGTTGTTGCTCAAGTTGTTCAAGGCCCGACATTGCCATCCCTGTTCGTGCCAGTAGGCCCTTGTCAATATCCTTTGGGTATCAATGACTCCCGAGAGTCATTCCGTAAGTTCACTCTTCTTCGGTCGAAAGACGAGCAATCAAGTCTGCCTTCTTTCCACCGACTGGAAGACCTGCTGCCTTACAGCGCTCTTTGAGTTGAGCGACCGAGAGAGAAGAGAGGTCTTCAACTGAATCATCTTCATCCTCTTCTTCAACACCAAATCCACGAGGTTCGTGAACTTCGATGAAAGAGACTTTACCGCATTCTACAGCATCACGGATTGTCGTGACCAAGCGGAATTTGAGCATAGCTGCATTGGTATCAAACAGCATGGTCTGAGGCAGAACAATCGACAAATCGTTGCCATCAAAACTGACTTCGAATCCTGAATGGCCGGTGTTGGCTTGTAAAAGAGCAGTAACTTGGTCTTCTTTTCCTTCAACTACATCAACAACATTGAACGAATACTTGAGTGATTTACCAGCCATAGGATGGTTATAATCAATTCGAGCACGGCCAGCAGCAAGATAGGACAGTTGTCCTTGTCGGCCGTTTATGGTCACTGGAGCGCCGATGTAGAGTGAGTTAGGGTCTTGGACTGCGCGGATGAGTTTGTCGATACTGATGGTCTCGATTTGTTCAGGGTCTTTCTCTCCGTATGCGTCGGCTGGAGCAATAACGACTTCCGTCTCCTTNCCTTTCTTGGCTTCAGCAAGTGCTTCTTCAAATCCTGGAATAAGTTGGCCACCGCCAACAATGCAAACCATTGGCTCATAGGAACGGTTCTCTTGGTGTACTTCATGTTCTTTTGCGACTGCTTCACGTGTGGTCTCAATAAGATCACCTGTTTCATTGTTGTAAAGTTCATAATCAACGTGGACAATAGTTCCGTCTTCCATAGTATTACCTCCCTTTCGGGTAGTCCGGCGACCGAAGCCCCCTTGATAATTGCATTGGCGGAGAAGTTGTTCACTCTTCTTCGTTGGATTCGGCTTTGTGTGGCCTCAGTTGCCTGTTTTTATCAAAGTCTCCAAGAACAACCACACCCATTCCNATCAGCATCGTTNCCCAGCCGAGCCACACAAGATGCGAAGCGGGTAAGTCGTAGACAGTGACTCGGACCAGTTCAATTGATTCTGGACCATCAAGNGCGGTTTGCTGCATCAAACCATTCGCCTGACTACCATCAAAAATAAACACAATATCTCCGTTCCAACGACTCAATGTATCGACCTCTGAGCGCGAACGTGATTGAACAACAAAACCTGTATCTGTCGTGGTATCGAACCTCAACATGCCAGGTTCAACAGTTCCAATCTTTTCTCCAAGATTGTCTCCATCAAGAGCATACACATCAATTTGAATGCCAACATAACCGTCTCCAACCTCCAAATCATCGGAAGTTATTCGTAAACCGGTAAATTCGTACCCGTAATTTCCATGAATCACCGCTTCATCCTTCACCATAGTCACTCGGTGACTGGCATCTCCTCTATCGACCAGTACTGTAGTGTAGACGTGGCCAATCAAAAGAAGCAGTAAGCCAAGGTGAACCAGATGAGCACCGAAGGGGATTCGCTTCCATATCGGCTCCTTCTTACGCTCAATTCCTTGGGTAACAATGACTTCCTTTAGCATAGGTACAATGACCAAAAGAACGATTGGCAATGTAAGCCATGCAAGCACACCTCTTACAACCAATGCAGACATTGCGGTACTGGAATCCATTCCGAAAGCAGAAGGTTGCAATATCGAAAGAAGAACCGAAATCAGCAATGTACCGGTGAGCAGCCAAAAATTTCTACGAGCCTCATGTTTGCGATTGGTGTACAAGAAAAAAGAACCGGCAACAGCCATTAGGAAAGGAGTACCGTAAAGTTCGTGACCCTCAAAGTTGATCGAATCAATACTTGCAACCAACAGGATAACGGTCAAAATAAGATATGTTCCTACAATCATTACAGAACCCCACAGGGCTAATTTCTGTTGAGAACTTCGCTCAAAAAGCGAAAATTTCGATGGTTCATTGGGCTCTGGGGACAAAAGCCATGGGAGAATGAAAAAGAACATGACCAAGGCTGCAGATGCGATTTCAATCAATCCTGACCAAGCACCAGCGAGACCTAAGACAACCCCAGCTGCGCCTATGGCCCATTCTTTTGTTGCATCAATTGAAAAAAACAATGGAACAAACAACACCAAGAAGAACGCAGTGTACAGGAAGTTGGCCGATGTCATGTAAACAACTGCAGCGATGAGAAGCAGCAACGGCAGCATCAACGAAGAACGGTTATGCGATTGATTGGAAAACAGACCGATGAAGTTCCATCCGTCTTTCGTTTCGGAGATTGGATGTTGCCCATACGATTGAACAGCCATCGGAACAAGCACAATGGATGCGAAAAACAGCGATGGTGCATATGCATACAACGACATCTCCATGCTTGAACAGAGCGATAGATTCGACAGGTCGCACGTTTGCTCAAAGTATGTCCTCAAAACCAAAGCACTCAACACTCCGGCAAACGGTAGAGCAAACATCCCGATGGTTCGTTTGGTGAGCATTCTTTCTGGATTTGTGTTGCTTTTCAGTTGCAGCCAAAACCCCATCAAAAGCAGAAGCACAACCAGATAGGTAATGACTTCGACTCCAGCCGTAGAATCGGTTTTGAGTACCAACATTCTCGAAAAAGCATCGGATGGAGGCGAACTCTCTGAATTTGTCACAAAGGTATGTACTGATGAAGCCCATACACCTCCAGCACGCGTCACCAATGTAGCGAAAAGAGCTGCTCCACCTGCAGCCAAGCCCGCACCTATCCAAGCCGATTCGGACGTCTTTCCAGGTCGTGTTCTCAAATGAGAAATCAAAACCAAAACCAACCAGGGAAGCAGAGACCCGGTCTCTACAGGATCCCACGCCCAATAGCCACCCCAATCCAAAATTAAGTAGGCCCAAAGGCCACCAAGACCGATTCCGAGAGTGGAAATCAGTAGTCCAGGCCGAGCAATGTTCAACATTCGTTGCTTGATTCCCTTTGACTCGTAGAACATGGATGACAGAGATACTGCGGCAAGATGTAAGCAAAACGAGTATGCCAAGAAAATCAAGGGTGGATGGATGACCATCAAATCGGTTTGCAACAGTTCGTTCAAACCTTGACCTAANCCGTTACCTGAACTTGGTTTGAACGGGTCGAGGTTGAAAGCGAGCAAAAGCAGAAGGAGGCTAAAACCGTGGACAAATCGAAGTCTTGATGAGTGTGTTAATTCACTGGCTTCGCCTGGCATCTTCTTGCGCCAAACATACGCTAACAGGGACATCCATACAACCCATAACAGCAGTGGTCCTTCACGAGCCGCCCATGTTGCAGCGAATCTGTACTTGAGAGGTAAGTCTTCACCACCATACGAGACAACATGAGCAAATGAGGTGTCGTTGGCCAAAAAACGACTCGCTAGAGCGAAAAAAGGCAATGCCATCAATGCATGACATGCAAAAGATGCTGCTGTTGAGCGTTGGTGCAGCAACGGGCGCAACAACAGGATGACGGCAGCAATCACTGCCAGCCACATGCTCAACCCCCACATGGGCAATGGTCACAACCCTCCTTCAAGGAGGTTGCGCGTTTTAGAGAACTGTTTCGAAGGGTCACCAACCGAAGAATTTCGCTCGTGAGTATCCAAACGAAAGAAGGACATGAATGACTCTCTTGGTGAACAACATTGGTTTTCGGAAAAGAATCTTGAAGCCAATTCCAAGTTTCTGAAGAGGGCTCATATTGCCCAATTCTTCAGGCAGGCAGCGTGCCATAATCGACATCTCTTCATCGGTAAGTTCATACAACGCNGTTTTACCTTTGAGAATCTTTGAATAGGGAGGAAAGGCCTTTTTCCACTCCGTTTCGTATGCTTTCAAGTGCTTCTTTGAAAGCGGTTGATTTGATTTCAGAATCTTGGCAATGGTTTGGGCAGCTTGTCGACCGGACCATAATGCAAGGTGAGAGCCACCCTCAAACAGTGGAGAAGTGAAGCCGGCTGCATCACCGACCAGTATGAGTCCATCATCGACGGTCACTGAACGGGGGCCGGAAATCGGTATCGTACCACCGAAAGGCCGGACCTTAATGCCCTCTGCCCTCCAAGGTGGATTGACAGAAGGTTTTCCGTCAAGATACGTGTCTTGAATAAAGGATTTGAGGTATTTTATTGCCCCNTTCTTATCGGTGGTCACCAGCCCTACATTGGCTCGGCCGCCTTCTTTCGGAATCATCCNAACATAACCGTGTGGCGAATACTTTGGCCACAGGTAGAAATCAAGATAACCGTCATTTTCGACCTCCAACAACTCGTATTGAACTCCTGCAATAACATCAACTTGGGTTTCCATTTCCAATAATTTTGATGCAGCGCCAGAAACGCCCGATGCATCTATTACAGCCTTGCATTGTATCGGGAATTCATCGCCACGACCATCAATTTCCCAATAGGAAAATTCATTTTCGCTATTCATAATTCTCTTCATTGAATTTACTCTGTGATGAAGATGAAGTGTTGCGCCCTTTTCCACTGCTTCATCGCACAACCAACGCTCAAAGAGATGCTTTTCCAAGACATAGCCCTTTTCGGTGAGAAGTTTCTCAGTACCGTCGGGGAATATAACTCGAATGCCTTTGACATCGAGTGCTTTGACATGGTCTGGAAGTTCGAGGTCGAGATTGTCGACTGCCAGCTGACTCAAGCATTCTCCGCAATGAACAGGCGTNCCCACTTCTGGATCTGCCTCGACNATNATCGTTGAAAGCCCGGCTCTTGCGGCGTGAAGAGCCGCTGAGCCTCCACCGGGCCCTGCGCCGATGACCAAGACATCAACCATGTCGGCGGACTGCGTCATGATACCTAACCNGAGAAACAAGTCCATGAAAGAAACGGTTGTTCTGAATGNNCTATTCTTCGGAAGAACTGCGGAAAACTGCAGCCAAAGATACGAGAATCAACGATGCGAGAAAGGACACTGAGGGCGTATCTTGTGATTCTTCAACCTCTTCGATTTCAATAACCGGTGCTGGNTCAACAATGACAAGACCGACCATACCCACCGATTCATGAGGTTCGCAAACAAACGTGTGTTCTCCTGCGGTCCCCTGTTCAAACACAAAGCGGTAATCAACATCTCTTTGTGGTTCACCTGAGTCAAACAATCCATCATCTGCTACTGCGTTGTGATTCAATGCTTGACCGCTCCACACAAAACGAACCGCTTGACCTTCCTGTACCGTTACTTCAGAAGGAGAAAAACGCAGGCTAGAACTGTCAACGGTAACAATCACATCGGATTGTGATGCTTGTACAACAGGCATTTGGGTGCACAAGAATGCAACAAGCACCACTGCCAATAGGCCTCTCATGTATGACCCATAACCGATTTAGGTTTTCAATGCATGTTTGGATTGCGGTCAAAAATTTCCTGTGAATATATACGACGGTTCAAAGGTGGGCTTCTTCACGGAGTGTTGATGGCGTGGCGTACATCCAAACGATGGCTCAATCATCTTGAGCAAAGCGGAGAGCTTCTTCGCATTACTCGCCCAGTTGATGTTCGCTTTGAGGCCGGTGCAATCGCTGACCTGCTGGTAAAGAACGACGGGCCCGCAGTACTCTTCGAAAAACCACGCCTTCCNGACGGTACAATCAGTGAAATCCCACTGGCCATGAATTTATTTGGTGGCCAAGACCGAACTCTACGAGCACTTGGTGCAAGCCATGAAACTGAAATTGGTGACCGTATGGTTGCCATGATGAAACCAGATATCGGACTCTACATGCGAAAACCATGGAAAGGACTCCCCCTCGTTCGTGATGCTCTTGCCATGCCTCCGAAGAAAAAACGGAAAGGAAATTGTCAGAGAGTGAAGTTACCTCTTGATTTGACCAAACTCCCAATTCCAACAACTTGGCCAAAGGATGGGGGGCCGTTTGTTACGCTTCCACTTGTGGTCACAAAGAATCCAAAGAANGGAGAACACAATCTCGGAATGTATCGCGCTCAAGTCTTTGGCCCGAAGGAAATAGGTCTTCATTGGCAGATTCATAAGCATGCTGCAGACCATGCTGCTGCAGTCAAAGAAGCAGGCGGTGATGGACGAATGCCCGTAGCTATTTGCATGGGTGGGCCCCCAGAACTCATCTTTTCCGCAATCTCCCCTCTACCTGACAATCTTAGCGAGTACCAATTCGCTGGAATCTTAGGCCGAAAATCGCTCCCTATTACCAAAGCACTCACTCAAGATTTGATGGTACCTGCCGAGGCTGATATCGTCATTGAAGGGTACTGTATCCCAGGAGAGACTCGTCTTGAAGGACCGTTTGGTGACCACTTTGGATTTTACTCGCTTACAGGCCAATACCCAGTCATGCATGTCACTGCAATTACTTGTCGAAAGGATGCGGTGCTCGCTGCAACCATTGTCGGCCTTCCTCCAATGGAAGATGGGCATCTAGGTGAAGCAATTGGACGACAGTTTTCACCCGTACTCAATTTCCAACACAGAGATGTTCGTAGCGTTCACTTACCCATGGAAACAGGTTTCCACAATTTGGCCATAGTTTCGTCAAAACAACGTTATCCTCGTCAAGGTAGGAAGACAGCTCTCGGCCTACTCGGTGCAGGGCAGATGATGTTTCTCAAGACAATAATTGCTGTTGATGAAGGACAGGACCCCAAAGACTTGGAACAATTGCTGGACGCCTTGAATTCCAAGGTCGACATCTCCACCGATGTCTTGGTGCTTGAAGGAATGGTTGCTGATTCTTTAGAGGCAGCCAGTCCCTATGAAAATGTCCACAGTAAACTGCTGATTGATGCTACCACTCTTGCTCAACGCGACCCACGCTCGGACGCTGAACCGCTCGAAGGCTCGTACGCTCAACCTACGCCTAAATGGCGTCAGGGAATCGGCACGGCACCAGGCTTTGATGGGATCGAACAAGTTCTCAATCTGGAACATGTCACTAGCGCAAGGATGCTTCGAGACAGCATCATGGTTGTAACGACCCATATTGAGGATTCACCTACGCCTCAAGACGGTCAAGACGAATCAAATGATGCAGGTGAAGCGGACCGAAGAGAACGAATTTCTCAATTAAGAAAATCAATTTGGCAATTGGATAATTCGAAATCCCTTCGATGGTTGTTCATCACCAACGACGACCTTGATTTGCACTGTGAAAAAGCCCGTCGGAGATTGCTTTGGCAACTCACCTCCCGCTTTGATGTGGGGCGTGGACTGACATTTGACGAAAACAAGGAGCGGTTATGTTGGGACGCTACAACGCCGATTCCATCGGTGGAACACGGTGTTCGCAGGTGGCCATCAATTACCTTGCATTCTCCTGAAACATTGGAAAAGGTGGCACAACATCCTGAATTAGAATCATATGAGTGGCCCCCCCACCTCTCCTTTGGGGGAACAGAGTGATGGATGTAAAACAAATACTGTCTTTCATCAAAATTGAGCACACGCTTTTTTCACTCCCTTTCGTGCTTATTGGGTATTTCATCGCCATCGAGCAATTCAACATCCCTCTCGGTATTGAATTGCTTTGGATTCTACTCGCAGCAGTTGGCGCACGAGGTTTGGCTATGGCACTCAACCGAATCATCGACCGTGAGATTGATGCTGCGAATCCTCGAACTGAGGGGAGACATCTTGCCTCGGGTGCAATGAGTTTGCAAACGGCGTGGAGCCTAGCAGCGGGTTTCCTTGTTCTTTTGTTGCTCAGCGCAGGTATGCTCAATCAAGTTGCCTTGATGATGGCGTGGTTACCTGTACTGACATTTGTCGTTTATCCATATTTGAAGCGGTACACATGGTTGTGCCATTTTTGGCTAGGGCTATGTCTCGGCCTTGCTCCTGCAGGAGCCTGGGTTGCCATTGCAGCTGACGTTCATGGTTGGAATGCGATTACTGGAATGTTTGCCTCTCAGACAGAATTTCTTTGGGCACCTACAATTCTCCCGATTTCACTTGGCGTTTTGCTGTGGATTGCAGCATTTGACATCAACTACGCTAGAATGGACATTGAGAATGACAAAAAGAATGGAATTCATTCCTTTCCCTCAACATTCGATGATAATGCAACGACAAGAACGACCGTTCAACTCACGCTGTTGTGGTTTGCTTGCTTTGCAATCTCAGATCCCATGGACGGCGTTTGGTTTCTTGCAGCGTCCGGCGTAATGGCTCTGGTGAATATTTGGGTGGTATTGTCTCGAGAAAAATTCGTTGATTTTCAAACGGTGTTGTTCCGTGCATCAATGCTCACAGGTTGGACATTGCTGGCAGCACTGCTGATTGGCTTTACCGTTGAAGAGCCTTCGNATATGTTGGATTGATTTCCTGCATATCGGCTAGCGCAATGCAGGCTTCCAATCAGCATGCTGGATGTGCAAGGTTCATGTGCCGGATTGTCAACCACAAACCATGAACCCTATTGTCAAATCACTGCTTGAATTTAACGAAGCCTTTGAAATCCCAAAACTCGACTCTCCTGCGCTTGGACCAGATGAGTTGATTGAACTACGAATCAAACTCCTTGAAGAAGAGGTACGAGAATATGCTGAGGCTGCTCGTTCTGGAGATTTGGTTGAAGTGCTNGACGCTTTGGCNGATATTGGTTACATTCTTGCTGGAACAATCATCAATCACGGCATGCAAGAGATTTACGACGATGCTTTCAACGAAGTTCACCGCTCGAATATGGCGAAACTCGTCGATGGAAAAGTCATCCGNCGTGAAGACGGTAAAGTGCTGAAACCCGANGGNTGGCAGCCTCCTCAACTTCNGCAATTCCTGTGATTNCTGCCGAATGACNNNGCCAATTNTCTTGTCAAACACNCTGTACACCANTTAACATCGGGGCAATTGTTTAGACCGGACAGGACTTGAGAGGTNTGTGTCGTTCAGCAAAAAATGTTATGACTTGGTCGAAAGTAATCGGTTCCAGTACACTATTTTGATGTTAATTATCATCAATGCTGGAATAATTGGTCTTGAAACGTTCGATTGGCCCGAAGAGGTATCTACACTCCTCTACGGCCTTGATGCACTGATTTTGTGGGTATTTATTCTTGAAATCATTCTGCGATTGATTGCCCACGGGTCTCGATTTTTTAGAGACTCATGGAACAATTTTGACTTTGTCATCATTTTGTTCTCATTGGCCCCAGCTACGGGGCCACTAAGTGTATTGCGTGTCTTTCGAGTGTTTCGAGCATTGCGACTGGTGTCCAGTATGCCTGAGATGCAAAGGATGGTCGAATCGATGCTTCGTTCTCTTCGTGGAATAATGGCAATAAGTTGGCTGTTGGTCATCGTGATGTATGTCTATTCTGTTATTGGAACTATGTTGTTTAGTGATGGAGGACCTGTCGGAGAGGAATACTTCGGAAATCTTGGGTTATCGCTGTATTCGTTGTTCCAGATAATGACACTTGAATCTTGGTCGAACGGTATCGCCAGACTTATTGTTGAAGAACAAGGNTGGTGGGCTGCAATTTTCTTNATTACATACATNATCAGTACNGCATTCACGTTCCTNAACATGTTCATTGCAGTGTTTACCAACACCATGGCAACAATCGATATTGAAGATAAAGACAACGAAGGGTTTTCCAGTATTGCGTTTGATATCAAGGCTGAAATCGCTGAACTTAAAGCAATGATTGTCAGTTCAAACGAAGATGAATGATGAGAAATCAATTGATGACGATTTCCGATTCACTGGTTTCTGATGGTGTTTCAGAATCATCTTCAGACTCGTCATTCCAATTCAGTACCCCGCCAAGAGAAAGCAGACCCCACAA
The DNA here is from genome assembly GCA_002687075.1 of Methanobacteriota archaeon. Lineage (GTDB taxonomy): Archaea > Thermoplasmatota > Poseidoniia > Poseidoniales > Poseidoniaceae > MGIIa-L1. The sequence goes on along the minus strand of NYZH01000063.1, from coordinate 5,264 downwards.
CAACAACGGTGGGGCCAGTTCCAAATTTATCGAGAATTTATACAAAAATGGCGGGGCCAATTCCGCACTTAAATCAAAACCATTCGCTGGGTCTACGGCAATCATAACCAACAACCAGAGGAAAACTGCACCACCGGTTACTGCGACCATCCTAGCTTGTGAACGCCCTTCAGTAAAGAAATAAATTGATAAAAGCACTACAGTGTTTAGCAACGCGAATGTTGCGGATACGAAGTACGTTGAACCAATCTCTGATTTTGATAAGGGAACCAATGCACTGAAAATTGTGTGGGGGATTGCTACGATGAGCAGCCAAGTCTTTGGCAAAAGAACATCTCGCCATCTGTTTCCAAAAAATGTAATCATGGGAGTTCAACCTCCGATTTGATAGTTAAGTCAACTGTTTCTTGCTTTCGTTGCATGACTTTTTGGGCTCCAACTGCAACACTTACTCCGAATGAAAACACAAGAAGCAAGAGAAGAACTGCAGTTTCAAGTTTGACAGTAGCAGGGTCGGAATAATCACTGTTTGGNTTGCTNTCGAGGGAGTTGCTNACGCCACGCTGTGAATCAAGCGGATAAGCATCGAANGCATCGAGCAAACCGTCGTTGTCATCATCAACATCGAGATTGTTGCCAATCCCGTCCCCATCATTGTCGTACCACTCAGTAAAGTTGAGTGGAAAGGCATCTTGTGAGTTGATTATGCCGTCACCGTCGATGTCAGGGTCAGCAGCATCGTTGACACCATCACCGTCCAAATCAACCGATGCTGATGAGTCGTTTGGGAATGCATCATCACCATCAGGAATTCCATCATTGTCATCATCAGGGTCCGCATTGTCTCCGATTCCATCCAAATCGAAATCTGCCCATTCAGATGCATTGTTCGGGAAAGCATCCTGCTCATCATTAACTCCATCGTTGTCGTCATCAGGGTCAGCATTATCACCGACTGCATCACCGTCGTAGTTGGAATGTTCTGATGCATCAAAAGGATACAAATCATTCACATCGACAACGTCGTCGTTATCGTCGTCTAGGTCGTCTTCGTCAGGGATTCCGTCCCCGTCAAAATCATTGACGATGCTAACAGCGCTCTTTGGCTCAGAGTCCTCGGTGTCAAGCACACCATCATTATCGTCATCTGTATCTGCATTATCGCCTATTCCATCACCATCATGATCCGATGCTTCGTTAGGGTCAAGTGGAAAGGCATCGTCAACATCCAGAGTACCATCGTTATCATCATCNGTATCNGCGTTGTTGCCAAACCCATCGGAATCGGTGTCAAACTGTTCGCTCGCATCGTAAGGAAATTCGTCTTCTAAGTCGCTCACGCCGTCGTTATCATCATCNGGGTCTGCATTGTCTCCAAGNGCATCACCATCGAAATTAGCGGATTCTAGAGCATCGTAAGGAAAGGCATCGTTCTCGTCTGTGACGCCGTCATTGTCATCATCTAGNTCGGCATTATCGCCAATTCCGTCGTCATCTGCATCTGACTGTTCGCTTGAGTCTAGAGGGAAGGCATCGTTTGGGTCTTCAACACCGTCATTATCGTCATCCGGGTCGGCATTGTCATCAATGCCATCGCCGTCTGAATCAGTGGTTTGAGAGCCACCGCCGTTATTTCCGCCGCCGTTATTCCCGCCACCTGGGTTACCTCCTCCGGTGTTTCCACCGTCATCGTCGTCATCGTCGTCATCGTAATCGTCATCGTCATCGTCGTCATCGTCGTCATCGTCATCGTCATCATCGATGTCATCGCACTCATCATAATCGCCATCATCGTATTCTGGCTCGCACAGTGGATCGTTTGCACAGCCTTGTTCGTCGTCTTCGTATTGATCGCAGTAATCATCGTCGCGGCCACTTGCTGGATACCATGAATCATCATCGGTAAATGCGGTCAAAGAGGCAACCTCAACAAAAGACAGGACAAACAGCACCGAAAAAAGAAGAAACAAATGCTGTTTAAGATTCATGTCCAACACCCAGCGAGTTGCTACAGAGTACTCCAAAAGATTCTACAATAAAAGATTTAGGAGCCCCTAAATAATGGAAGTAACTGGAACAACCAGCAACAGAAGGTGAGGTCATGGGACAAGATGCGGAGTTTTACCACGATTTACTCAGCCGAGGTTATGATCCGAATCACGCAATGCTGTGTACCAAAGAAAAGTTTCCTGAATTCACTTTATCGCCGGAAACTTTTGATGACAAAATCGTTCAAGTTGGGCCGGAAATGGCAGGAAATCAAAGCCCTTACCAACCTTACATGCCCGTTCTTCACCATGAAGCTACGACTGTGAATCAAATCAAAGATACAACTACTCAAATCTTTGAAAACTTCAAACAAAGGGTAGAGAACAGCAGATTACGNGATGTACGNGTTTCCAAAAAGGCTCTGCTNGTGGCCTCTGGAATCGTNGGTTTACTCCTTGTCACATCAGTACTTNTCCTTCTTGCTAACGATGCTGGAGGCCCCATCGAAGGAAACTGGATGAACAATCAAGGTCAACGATTTGTTTTCTCCGACGACGCTACGGCNCAATTTCGTTCGAATAGNGATGCAATGTGGGATAGTGATGGTTCTTCTCTCACNGTAGTTGCANCGAATTCCGGAAAAACCTACACGCATGTGTACCGNTTTTCCGTTTCCGATAACGGCAAAGCAATGTGGTTGATGCCAGAAAAGATTACCGATGAGGCTGGGACAAATTATTTCGAAATGCCGGGTTACACTCCCGCATGCATGCTATTACTCAAGTCAGATACGGCTCCCACACTTGTAGAATATCTTGAAAATGAACCTGGATACTCTGATGACACACCTTATTGGTGTTTGTCGAATCAGGGATGAAAACAATCCTCCTACGGATTCGGACAATCGTTCAAAAGAGTCTTGTGCGAGTTTAGTTCATGGGTGAGTTCGTTGAGAGGTTGGGAAAATCCAATAACTCTGCAAAAAGGTGGCACTATGTGACCTATGACCAACTTCACTCGANGTTGTTGCCTGAACATAAAAGTCCATCTGAACTCGGTTTAGTCTTCATTGAAACAACATGGAAAGCTAACCAGATTCCTTACCACAAGCAGAAACTGGCACTTTTGCTATCAAATCAAAGAAATTTTGCCCTTGAAATGAAAAAGAAAGGGCACCCAATTCACTATGAATTTGGTAGTCAATCCTATGAACACATTCTCAAATCNATGTCAATGAAATTCCAAGGACTGAGTGTATGCGAGCCTGCAGAACGAATGCTCAGAATTCAAATGCAGAAACTGGATAAAATCGGTGCCATCATATTATTGCCACACAAAGGCTGGCTTACATCAAACGATGACTTTGTGAATTCAGTTGGCGAACAACCGCCATGGAGAATGGACAAATTTTACCGCTACGTACGTAAATCCAAGAATATTCTAATGGACCAAAACAACAAGCCTGAAGGAGGAGAATGGTCGTATGANGACTTGAATCGNCNNCCTTGGGATGGGGCTGTTGAACTTCCACAATTGCCCANATTTGATGCGAATCCTATAACACACGAAGTGGTTGAAATGATTCAACGAAAGTTTAGTCATCACCCAGGCCAACTTCAAATTGAAAACATTCCAAGCACTTACGAACAAACACAAGAACTGTGGAATTGGGCAAAATCAAACGTCATGTATTGGTTTGGACCGTATGAGGATGCCATGACGACTGAACACAAGACGCTGTTTCATACCACAATTTCATCGCTCCTTAATCTCCATCGCTTGTTACCAAGTGAAGCCGTGAATGATGCATTAACACTTGACATCCCACTAAATTCGAAAGAAGGCTTTGTTCGACAAATCATAGGATGGAGAGAATTTGTTCACCACGTCCATCGGCATACCGACGGATTTAATGCAAATGTTCCTGAAGAGAAACACCACATTCGAGCTGGTGCTGGATGGAAAGGTGAATGGGCAAAGCCTCGAAGCACATTGAATGTCTTGGAGGCGCATTTCCCACTGCCTGATGTGTATTGGGGTAAAAAAAGCGGCATGATGTGCCTCGACTCTGCAGTCGAACAAGTCGTAGAAACAGGATACACTCACCACATTCCACGATTGATGGTACTTGCAAACCTCGGGACATTGCTAGGCGTCAACCCTCGAGAACTTACCGATTGGTTCTGGGCCATGTTTACTGATGCCTACGATTGGGTTGTCGAGCCAAATGTACTGGCGATGGGGACATATGCAGTGGGAGAAATCATGACGACGAAACCCTATGTCTGTGGAACACCGTACATCAAGAAGATGGGAGATTACTGCAGTTCTTGTGCATTGCATCACAAGAAATCATGTCCTATCTCAGACATGTACTGGAATTTCTTGCATGAAAACAACACCCAGTTTGTGAAAAATCACCGTATGTCCATGCCGATACGTATGCTAGCAAAGCGAGAGCCGAGCAAAATACAGAGCTATGGCGCAGTAACAAACTATGTCAGAGACCAACTGCACAACGGCAGACAACTTGACCCAAAGCATCTTGAAATGCTCAAATCAGGCTGAATTTGACTCACTGCTCTCGTGATGTTCTTTGAAACAGTACGCCTGCTGCAAGAACAGAGAGCATAGTGGCCATCATTCCGAGTGCTGGTATAGCGGCGTCTGAATCTTCATCCGAATCTGCATCTGCATCTGGAGTTCCGTCCATGTCTGCATCGACCATGTCTCCATCACACTGCATCCAGTGACCAACATCGACACCGGGTTCTCCAGCCTGATTGGTAAGGCCGCCGGCTTCAGAAATGTACAGATTTCCAGAATTTGCTGGCCATTCGACCACATAATTTCCTGCATATGCTGTACCTGCCGCCCATACTGGCTGGCCATTGGCAACCCAAGTTTCCTTACATGGGCAGTCCTTCAATGCCCAAACATCAAGATCAACGTTTGGAGCATTGGTCGTCTGGTTGGTGTAGTTTCCAATGACAACCTCGTAAAAGGTTCCAGAGCCAGCAGGGAATTCATAAATTTCCCCAGTTGATACTCCTGTCATGTTTGTCCAAACGCCAACAGAGTTCAGACCTGCACAAGGGTTGCTTGGAATTGGTTGGCCTGAGCACAGCATCCAGTGACCAACATCGACACCGGGTTCTCCAGCCTGATTGGTAAGGCCCCCTGCTTCAGAGATGTACAGATTTCCAGAATTTGCTGGCCATTCAACAACGTAATTTCCTGCATATGCTGTACCTGCCGCCCATACTGGCTGGCCA
>NYZH01000016.1 GCA_002687075.1 Methanobacteriota archaeon | reverse complement strand
CACAGGATACAGAAGAAGGACTTGATTCAGATGCCACACTCCGCATAGGTGGCCGAAGTCTCATTGTTGCTCAAACCACCTCAAACGTGGCAGAATCTGCAGTTCTTTCAACATCAGTGGTGGCACTGGTTATCCTTGGAATGCTTGTTGGAATACACACAACTCGACAGAAGAGTTTCAAACAAGGTCTTGGTAGAGGTTTCGTATCATGGATTCCTCTCATGATGGTTGTTGGATGGGTTTACGGTATAATGGGCTATACAGGATACCAAATTAACGCTCAAACGGTTACTATAGGCGCTCTTTCACTTGGCCTTGGAGTTGATTATGCAGTTCACTTCTCGATTCGACTTGAAGAGGAAGTTGAGCACAATCCGTTTGTTACCCAAGATGTTTGGGTCACCAATGCATCTGCAACTACTGGAAGAGCAATGTTTGGTGCTGCACTCACAACCGCTGGAGGGTTTTCTGTGCTGAATTTGTCAGCATTACTTCCACTTCGATTGTTCGGTCAAGCATTTGTGGTTGCAATCACACTTGCCCTTTTGTCGAGTTTAATCTTGCTGCCCGCCTTTTACAATTCATTCCTGAAAAGAGACGCTGCAAAATATTCTCTTCTCTCGAACGATATATCTGAAAATCCGGAGGCTGAGTAATGGATTCAATCGCTGTGGCAATGTTTTGGATTTCCTCAATCCTCATCATCCCCTTTTGGAGTCTCATGTGGTTCATGCCACAGCACGAACTTACGCGCAGGTTTGTCGGCGATATTCGATGGTCAGTTTTGCCCCTTCTCATTCCGTATGTCATCCTCGCTTTACCGAATGCTCCGAATATTCTCATAACTTTTGCCAGCCAAATGCCGACACCGGAGATTGTGGTTGATTTATTTCAAGACGATGAAGTCATCGTATTGGGTTGGCTTCATTTCCTTGCTTTTGATTTGTTTATTGGACGATATGTATGGCTACGAATGCTTTCAACCAAGCGACCAATCTATGTTTCAACACCAATTTTGATTTTGTGCACTTTGATGGCTCCACTTGGTTTTTTACTCGGTTTATTGGCGACATGGCAACATAATCAGGTTGAAAGAGACTCCGTTATGAATCACGTAAAGTAATCAAAACAAGAGTACGTTCAATACATTGCACCTCGTGGGTGTTTCATGGCAGCAAAGCATAAACTGGACTGCAGCCATATTCCTTTCCCGATGCCAGAAAAACATTGCACACTCTATCAAAACTGGATAAATCTCACTTTTATGCATTGGAAAGTTGACGCTGAAAAAATCAAGCCTTATTTGCCCGAGGGTCTTGAAATAGATCTTTTTGAAGGTCATGCCTATGTTGGCCTCATTCCCTTCACTATGGAGAAAGTACGACCTCGTCTACTCCCCTGGCTACCCTTTGTTTCCACCTTTGGTGAATTTAATATTCGTACATATGTGGTGAAAGATGGCATACCTGGGGTTCTGTTTCTTACTCTAGAAGCGCAGAGTCGAGTGACATGTTTCCATGCTCCTCGTTCGTATGGTTTACCGTACAGATACGCTAAAGCAAAGGTGAAAGTCAACCCTGACGGTGATTTTGAGTGGAAATCGGTTCGAACATCAGGAGGAGAGACGTTGATAGGTTCTGCCCAGGCTACCGGACCAGAACTCAAAGCAAAAGAAAATACATTGGAATATTTCCTGTTTGAAAGATACAGCCTTTACACCGGCCATCGTGGGATATTACATCGTGCCTACACCCACCATCAGCCATGGAAATATACTTTGGCAAAGGTGAATATTGAGGCAAATACGCTTCTTCAATCCTACGATTTGGGAATCGAAGACCTCCATTCCCCCGAATATGTCCATATGAGTTCTGGAGTTCAAGTTCGTACATGGAGTGTCGACCCAGTTGAGGTGATTTCATGAGCGATATTGATACCTTGCTTATGGATGGAGATTGTGGTTTATGCACACACACAGCTGTCTTTTTACATCCTCGCATGCACCGGAACGCCAAACTTCGATTTGTGGCTATTGAAAGCCAAGAGGGTAAAGATTTGATTTCTACATTTCCCCAAAAAATGCAAGATGCTGATTCTGTGTATCTTCTACGAAATCAGAAACCATACATGCGTTCAGCAGCGGGAATTCGATGTCTTTTGTACATGAAGTGGTATTATTCGATGTGGTTTCCCTTGGTTTGGCTCGTACCTTTGCCGTTACGCAACATCATCTATAGAATTGTGGCAAAGAACAGACATCGAGTATTCAAACGTCCTGCAACATGTATCTTCCCCGGACTCAATGCAGAGTGAATCTCATGACCTAGTACCAAGTGGGGCCACTATGACGCAGACATGGGTCGTTGATTCGAATTGTTTTATTCACCTTGGTTCTATGGCCCCAAACACATTTATTCACGATATCAAGAAAGCACTTTCCAAGCATCAACAATCACTGTATGTAACGCCCGGTGTGCACGATGAAATTCGTAATGTCCGATTTCAGAGATGGTCAAAAAAACCGAAAGTTCTCGATGAATTTTCATCGATAATGACCACTATTTCAGTTGATGAAAACCAAGTGAGAGGGCTTGCCACCTCGATTGGAGAGAAAGCATCTCCTCAGGACGTCGATCTGTCTTTGATGGTGCTCGCATCTCAACTACAGCGTGAGGGGCATGAAGTTATGCTTGTCACCGATGATTTCAAGATGACAACGACGGGTGAAAAAGCGAATCTCGGATATTCAACTTGCCCTCCATCGACATTCATTCAGCGCTTAGCGTCTCAAACCGCAAGCAAAAATAAGGGTCGAATGAAGAGTCTATCTCGGCGTGTTCGTGCAGCAGAAATGCGATATGCAATTAGCAGAGTTCACCAATACGACATTCAAGCGAAATTAACTTGGATGGTGGATTCTTTGATTGAAGATAGACCTCAATCACAGAAAAAGGTTCACAGTGAATCCTCGGAATTAAATCTGAAAAATGCACTTCAGAGAACACTTTCTGGAGAGAAGGTGAAAGGAAAATATCTTCAAAAGTTAGGTGCATTACCAGAAATATGCAAACCAATTCTTTCACTTGATTCTCATCTCTCTGCATTGACTTCTTCGAACTCTTCTGATGAATTGTTAGCAACTTATCAAGAGACATTGCAACTGATGAGCGATGTGTTGGAGGCGATTGGTCTTGACTTGGCACCTCTGGATGAATCAGCGGCTGTGTTGGCACATAGCGCCCTCGGCGGCTACCTTTATCGCTCTGAAACAGCTTTGGGATTAATGGCGAAAATGTCCGGTAGAATAGATACTGCTCGTCTTCATTTGACTCGTGCTCTACAATCAGCGACGCTGATTGATGATGCTTATGCAGAAATGCATGCGGTGTATCAACTTGGTCTCTTGGCTATGGCGTCTGGCAAATGGGAGCGTTCAGCACGTCTTTTTGAGACTGCAGACCGCCAAGCACAGTCTATTTCTGCAACCCGCTTATCCTACATCGTGTGTGCTGGAATCTCTCGACATCTTGATGGCGATATTGAGACAGCAGAACAACATATTCTACGAGCAAACACAATCATTCGCTCAGATAAGAAGGAGGCATCTTCTTTGTTGATGAAACTTGGAGAATCCCTTCTTGCGATTGATCAACCAGGATTGGCATTGGAAGTTCTTGATGAAGCAATGGAGTGTGCACTTGAAAATGAATCAAAAAATCAACTTGAATCTTTGGCAGATCACATATTGATGGCAAATGCTGCAATGACCAATGACGATGTCATCCAGCATGAGGGTCTGAGAACTCTCTTGGATGGGCTAAACCAATTATCTGAGCAAGAATCGATTGAATTTACCAAGAAAATCCAAGAGATTGAGCAATTGGCTGATGAGCATACGCTACCCATTGAAGCGACATGGAAAGACTGGCAACCTTCAGAAAAACTGGTTTCAACCGAGGCAACTCTCAATGTCATTCGCTCCGAGGTCGATGATAACAACGACACATTGGTCGTAGTTCACCATTCTGAACTCGGTTCTATCGGTTTGTGGTTGCCCGAAGGCGAGTGGAATGTAGCTTCAGGACATCAACTTTCAATTGGAAAAACACGGGTAAAACTGGCTCCACCTACTCCAGAACTCCAAGAGAAACACAGTTTGAGAGGATTGGTTGCTGTTGAGGACACGAGCATGCTTCTGTTCAGTGCTCCAAAGGATGATTTCATTGTTGAAACCGACAATTAAATTCCGGAAATATCGATGATGTAGCGTATTCCTACGACTACAATAATCAACAGGAATATTTGCATGAGTCGTTGTTCAGTAAGATACTTCATGCCGTATTGTGCACCGTTTCTTGAGCCAAGAAAAGTCAATCCAATGAAGATGAGAATCAACAGGAATTCCTGACTCAACTTTGAATACATCTCTGAGGGCAATGCAATCAAATGTGCAAAAATCGCTACAGGTACGACAATCATCATGAAATGGAGGCTTGTACCAATTGCTTTTCTTGGCTCGAGGTTGGCAAAAGTGCGCAGAACTGGAACATAAATTACTCCAGCACCAATAGCCAGGACACTTGAAAGAATACCTCCGATTCCTGTTCCAATTTGAAGCTGTAAAGTTTCGACTTGACTGCTGGTTGCCGTTTCACCTTGCACAAGAATCTGGTCAGATTTCATCTTGCGAACAGTTTTGATAATTGCCCAAGTAATCATAACCATGCTGAGTAATTTGAATACGAAATCAATCTTATCTCCAATGAATACAACGATTGCCACACCCGTAAGGGCGCCAGGGATTGCCCCCCAAAGGCCAATCTTGAGAATCTCATCATCATGGTGTTTTTCTTTACGATGAGCTAAACCGCTGCCCCAACTGACCACTGAAGTTAGCGTGAGAGATACAGCAAATAAAGCGCCGTTGATTTCCCACCCCAACCCGTAATGGAGCAAGGGGACGAACAACATGCCGCCTCCCATGCCAATTGGTGCGAACATGAATGCTACAGAAAAGATGCATACAGATACCAAAAGAGTTTCAGCAATCACACGAATTCCTCATTAGATTTAGCAGGAACATATTCGTGCCATGGTTCTCGGTGAAGTTCTTTCTTCAAGACATTGTCTCTTAGAAAATCACTTACCCATAGTTTCAAAGGATAACGCTCGATGGTCAGTCTATGTCCACAGTGCTGATAATTGGTGGAGGAATTGCCGGATTCCTACTGCTTATACTGGTTATTTGGTTCTTCTCAACTTGGAATCGCCTCATTAACCTAGAAGAAAATGTCAACAATTCGTGGGCTCAAATTTCTGTATTGCTGAAGCAACGTTATGACATGATTCCAAACCTAGTCAATATTGCTAAGGGAATAGCCAAGCAGGAAATAGCATTTTTCGACAAGTTGTTCGATGCACGAAAAGCAGCTGCTGGTGCTTTGCAAGCGGGTAATGTCGAAGGTACTGCTCGTGCTGAATCCGCTTTCTCGGCCATGATTCCTCGAATCAATATGGTTGCAGAGCAATACCCTGAATTGAAATCAGATGCTTCTTTCATAAATATCCAAAATAAATTGGTTGGGCTTGAAAACAGCATTGCCGACCGCCGTGAATTTTACAACTCATCAGTCACCGCTTTCAACAAGACCATTCAAATGATTCCAACCGTATTCGTAGCCAATATGAAGGGTTGTGAGCGCCGAGAACTGTTCGAAATTTTCGACCATGAGCGAGAGAATGTGGTCATTGAGTTTTGATTTGAATTTTTGAAATCAACCGTAACTTCAAGACCTTCGGGCTGAAAGAGAGATTAGGTGGAGTGATGTTTCTCATCATAGGGTCAGGACATCTCGCCGTTCGACTTACTGAATGGTGTGCTCTTCGACGGAGGAGTATTCTTGTTGGTTTGGCCACAAACCTTCCTCTTGACAAACCATTAGAGGGTTGTGAAATCATGGCTCTTCCATCTCCTATGCTGCTCAAGGATTTACCATTAGACACACGTAAACCAACTGCAGTATTACTGCTTGATCCTGAATCATTGCTCGATGAGAATGCATTAGAGGCATTGCAAAATCACTGGAATGATGTACCTGTACTTACCACCTTACCTCTTGAGGGTGATGGAGTAGATTTGATCAGTGTTGATGACATCTCTTTCGCTGCAATGCAAGACAGAATCCGTTCTTGGGAGCAGAAAGACGGTGCTAGCGTGATTCAACATTATTTGCAATCGGTCCCGGCTGAATCGAAGGTCGCAATATTTTGTCATGACAATCCTGACCCGGATGCTCTGGGAGCGGGATTGGCAATGTTTGACTACATTGAATCATTAGGATTGAAACCCCAACTTCTGCATGGCGGGATGATTGAACACCAGCAAAATCGGGCAATGGTTCGAATTCTTGATATTCCCGTTCGGCGTCTAATACTTGACTGGGAAATTCAAGATGTTCTTCGAGATGCAGCAGTTGTGATGACTGTGGATTTCCATCGCCCCGGCGCAAACAATGTCCTTCCAGATGACTGCGTACCGCATATCGTCCTTGACCACCACACTTCCGACCAATCGGTAGCTGCTGACATCTCTCTTGTCCGGGCTGAATTTTCGGCAACGTCTTCGCTGGTAGCAAGTTTATTGATGAGTCTCAATCATCAAATGAATCCAAGAATAGCAACTGGATTAGCTTTTGGAATTCGTACGGATACGCTCGGTTTTACTCGTCATTTTAATCCCGTAGATATACGTGCACTTTCATGGCTCAATGCTTATGTCGATTCCGGAATGCTTCGTTCTATAGAAGAACCTCCTCGCTCTCAAGAAACACTTGAATCCTTTTCAGAAGCGCTCTCGTCCCGCTCTCTTATCGGCTCNACTCTACTTGCACCATTATCNTCGATGCCGAATCGTGATTCGCTCGCACAAATTGCTGATTTTTTACTTCCCACCGAAGATATTGACACAGTTCTGGTTTTTGGACCCCGTCGTGGGAAAGTAATCATTTCGGCTAGAACTCGAGACGAATCTCTTCATATCGGGCGTGCATTATCCGAACAATGGGGTAATGGACTTTCAGGCGGTCACAAAGCATTAGCCGGTGGCCAAATTCCGTTTGAAAATCTGCTTGGCGATATTCCTGATGAACCATTAGAAGCGGCAGCAGCAGCGGTAAATGCGATGCATCAAAAATTGATAGAAATGTTCAGTTCGGGTGATGAATGATGGTATTAGTCCTGCCAACGCCTGGTGTGACTCCATATGTCGATATTTCACCCTCGTTGAGAATTCTTGGAACTGCCCATGTATCTACTGCTAGTGTCGAGGCAGTTCGGGAACAGATTTCCTCCTTCAAACCGGATGTTGTTGCGGTCGAATTGTGCGAATCACGTCATCAAGCCTTGACAAGTAACCGGCGTTTGGATAAGGAAGGTTTGCTTAAAGTGGTAAAGGAGGGTAAGGCTCCTCTGGTTCTGCTTCAATCCCTCCTCGCAGCAGAACAGAGAAAGATGGGCCTTGATGAAGGCCAACAACCTGGGGCAGAACTCCTTGCAGCAGTTCAAGAAGCCGAAGCGGCAGAACTCGAGGTAGCACTTATCGATCGTGATATTCAAACCACTCTACGTCGAGCTTGGAAGAAAATGCGATTTTTTGAAAAGGTCAAGATTTTGTGGTCTTTGTTAGGAGACGAGGAGGACGAAGATGCTCCCGAAGTGAGTGAACTTTTGGAAGACCAAGATCTTCTTTCGTCGCTCATGGAGGAACTTCGGACTTTTTCCCCCGGAGCAGGTACCGTTCTTATTGACGAAAGGGATGCATTCCTTGCAGGGAAAATTTCNCAATTGGACCGTNCAGACAAGAAAATTCTTGCAGTTGTCGGAGCAGGTCACTTGAAAGGNATTGAAAAGCATCTNTCGAGTGAATCGGTCGTCACAGAAGATACGTTGAGCGAATTGAATCAGTTGCCGAAGCGAGGCCGTTTTTCAAAGAGCATACCTTGGCTCATTCCTGCATTTGTAATGAGTCTCATGATTTATTTCATCGCTACCGGAGAGCAGGTCAATTTGATTGAAATGTTCACTGTTTGGACGGCTGCAAATGCTGTTTTTGCGGCTCTAGGGTGTGCCCTTGCCCGAGGCCATCCATTGGCAATTCTTACCGCTGCAGCCGCATCTCCGATTACTTCGCTAAATCCAACACTCGCAGCAGGTTGGTTTGCAGGATACGTCCAACTGAAAATAAAAGAGCCGACTGCAGAAGACCTACAACAATTTCTCAAGTTGGAAAGTTTGGGTTCTTTTTGGTCGAACAAAGCAGGTCGAGTTCTTATGGTGACATCGCTCTCAAACCTTGGCAGTATGGCTGGTGCGTGGTTTGCAGCCGCAGGATTATTGGGTAGTTTTGGAATTTAATCGATTGAATTGAGAACTTGGAACAGGTCGATATGTTCCTTTACATCATGGACTCGAACGATATCGATTCCTTCGTAGTGAGCTTTTGCCGCAACAGCAAGGGTGCCACTTAATCGTCCACCAGGCTCAGTTTGCCCAGTCAATTGACCAATCATCGATTTTCTTGAGACTCCCCACAGGATCGAATAACCTTCAATTCCTCTTAACAGGTCATGCCTTTGTAACAAATCTATGTTGTGTTCAAGTAATTTTCCAAAGCCAATACCTGGGTCTAAGACGATAAGTTCACTTGGGTGGCCTGCAGCAACAAGGCCCCTAGCAGTTTCGAGTAATTGTTCACTTACTTCGACAGCACAGTTGTCGTATTGCGGCTTTTCTTGCATGTTTTGGGGACTGCCTTGCATATGCATAATACATACACCACACTGTTTTTCAAGAATTAACTGAATCATTTCAGGATCCCTCAATCCTGATACATCATTTACCAAATCGGCTCCTGCATCAAGTGCGGCACGAGCAACTTTAGGACGACGAGTGTCAATTGAAATCAAACCATCTGGATTTTTCATTCGCAAATTTGAAATTACAGGTACAACTCTCTCGATTTCTTCTTCAATCGAGACATAATCTGCACCTGGGCGCGTTGATTCACCTCCAATATCAACCCATGTTGCACCTTCGGACCACATCTGTTCAGCGGCATGAACAGCGCTTTCGACTGTTGTTTTTCTGCTGTTTTCATGAAAGGAATCTGGAGTTACGTTTACGATTCCCATTACGTGACAGGATTGTTCTTCATTCCTGTGCAATGCAGCAATAAGCATCTCTCGGCGTTCGAGATTAGGTTGAAATGTGGCCGTCATGTTATCTCCGAGTTCGGCAGATTTGATAAGATGTGAGTGCCAAGGTCACCTATGACCGGTGCGACCGCCGCAGATTTGTTGGATGAAATTCCACATTCAGATGCCGGTTTTGAGACAACTGGGCCTCATGAAAGCCGTAAGGAGTTAGCCGACCGTTTAATTCGTCGTTTGAAAGTAAAAGACCTCAACGCTATTTATGAAATGATATCCAGTAAAGCGTACTTAGGAGGTATATTGATTGCAATTCTTATTTTATTCCACTGGATATTCATTTCTTCCACGAACGATAATCTGGATTTAGGACACTCAATTTTGATGAATTTTGATTTCCAAGAAGTCGCGTTAGCTGTGATGGGCTTAGGTTTGTTCTCTGCTCTGTTTCGTGATTACAGTCGAGAATTAGGGCAACTCCTGCCTTCTCTTGTTTCTGGTGCGATGATTATCCTTTGTGGTTTTTACGTTGTCGAACCTTTGGTTTATGGATTTGTGACCAGTGACCTTGAGGTCCAGACAGCAGTTTGGCGAAGCGCCCGACTTGCATTGCTTTGGGGTGGAGTAACTTACTGCGCACACTTTTTGGTCGATGCATCACTTCTGTTGTGGTTGAAACAATTCTGTGCCAACAACGAAATTGATATTGCTCCAATTCCTACTCAATCTACTCGAGATGCAGTTGAAGAATCTGAAATTTAGACTGCACCATTCTTGTAGGATTGACATTACGATGCATCATGGCAGGTGAGCGAGTTGATGTCCTTCGTCTTGGATATCGACTAGGCCGAGACCCACGAATCACGACTCATCTTGCTCTTGTGGGAAGAGCGCTTGGAGCAAATCGCTTCTTACTTGCTGGCGATGAAGATCCAAAGATGTTTGAAAACCTTGACTCTGTTGCCAGTAGATTCGGCGGAGGAATGGAATGTGAGCATGTGAATGCTCCAATGGGCTGGTTGAGAAGATTCGTGGAAGAGGATGCTGGAGATGGGAGTCCAGGTGTTGCAGTTCATTTGACGATGTACGGAGAACCTTTTCGAGAAGCAATTCCGCGAATACGAAGAGACAGGCCGATGGTTATTGTTGTCGGAGGCGCAAAGGTTCCAGGTGATGTTTTCAAATATTGTCAATACAACATTGCTGTTGGCAATCAACCGCACTCTGAAGTTGCTGCTTTAGCCCTGTTTTTGGATGCATGGTACGGTGATTCAGGGAGCGTTCGAACGTTTGATGACGCCCGTCTTATCATTGAACCTTCGGCGAACGGTAAGAGAGTTCGTGATTTGGACCAAGAAGAAGAATAAGTATTTACTTACTTGACACTTTAGGGGGCTATTTTCTATTTTTTATGCCAATTTCACTTTTCTGTATTTCTTTGTCGTTCAATGCCAATCATTATGGGGGTTCGTTTTCGACTAAAACTAATGTCGGGAGTTAAGTCACAGACCGGCAGTTTTTCTCCGGGTCAAAATCAACGTGGAGTTGTTGATGCTCCATCGTTTTTTGATGCAGCAGATGGTCTACTTTTCGAACATGAATTGTCCCCTTCTGCGGAGGGTCCAGGTGTCCTTCTAACTGCAGACGGAGGTCGATACTTGGGTACTTTATTTGGCGCACTTGGTCATGGTGAAGGAGAACTGGTCTTCACAACTGGAATGATGGGCTATCAAGAGTCACTCACCGACCCTTCATTTGCGGGACAAGTACTCACATTTACTTACCCGCTTATTGGAAATTATGGGATACATGCAGGCGCATCTGAATCTTCAGCAGTATGGCCTCGAGGCGTCGTTGTTCGACATGCGATGCATCAACCTGACCATCGTCATTCTATTGCGCCAATAGAAGACCTCTTGCGACTTCATAACATTCCAGGAATCCAAGGAATCGACACTCGTGCTATTACCCGGCGTGTTCGTGAACTTGGTACTGTACTTTGCGTGTTCGGTCCTGTGGACGATGAGGAACTTCTTCGGGAACGACTACGGTCAATGACATCTCCAGATTTGGAAGATTTGGTCGATGAAGTTTCGATATCTTCACCGGTCGTGCTCAATCCAGGCGCATTGGATATGTTGGACCACCCATTACCTCGATTGGGTGCACTCGATTGTGGAATTAAATTCAATATTCTACGCAATCTTTGCCGGCATTTCGAAGTGGTTTGGTGTCCTCCAGATACGCCTTTTGAGACTTTGGTCAACGATTTCCATATTGATGCATTGTTTTGTTCAAATGGACCCGGTGACCCTGCTCATCAGGGTAAAGCATCCCTCGCTAGAAACACATTGGCCGAAGCAGTCCGAGCCCACATGCCGGTGATGGGAATTTGTCTAGGCCACCAGTTGATGGGTCTTGCTTCCGGTCTTCAAACCTACAAGATGCGTTACGGCCATCGAGGGGCTAATCAACCCGTTGTTGATTTGAAAACAGGTTTGGTCTCTATTACCAGCCAAAATCANGGTTTTGCAGTCGCAGACCCTGANGCAGGAATGCTTGCAGCTCATCCCAGTGGAGCCTGCTCAGATGTAGGCAAGAATCTTCATGGTGCAGAGGTAGCGGTCCGATTTGTCAATGCGAACGATCGCACTGTCGAAGGCTTGGATATCGTTGGTCACCCATCATTTACCGTACAATTCCATCCCGAAGCATGTCCAGGGCCACATGATGCCGCTCCTTTATTCCAACAATTCCGAGAGATAGTCGACAAAACCATTGGAGTTGGTGTTTAATGCCCCGTCGAGATGATTTGAAGACCATATTGGTTTTGGGTAGTGGGCCGATTAAGATTGGGCAAGCAGCGGAATTTGACTTCTCCGGAAGCCAAGCAGTCCGAGCACTTCGTGAAGATGGCTATGAAGTAATCCTTGTAAATTCCAATCCTGCGACAATTCAAAATGACCCTGAAATGGCAGATAAAGTCTACATTGAACCACTTTTNCCAGACACTGTACGTCGAATATTAGAAATTGAAAAACCATGCGCATTGCTGGCAGGAATGGGCGGCCAAACCGCGTTAAACATTGCGAGTGAATTATCACACGATGGCTCCTTNGAGCGCCTCGGAGTTGAGTTGATTGGTTCGGATTTGGACGCTATTGACAAGGCTGANGATCGAGAACTGTTCAACCAAGTTTGTGAATCAATCCAACTTCCTATTTCGGAAGCGATTGCATGCAATTCGATGCAGGAAGTGATTTCAGCTGCCGAAACAATCGGTTCTTGGCCGGTTTTGATTCGGCCAGCNTTCACTCTTGGTGGACTGGGTGGTGGGACNGCTTGGGACATGGGTCAACTTGTTGAAATAGCCACACTTGGTCTTCGGAATTCTCGTATCAACCAAGTTCTCATTGAAGAATCNATTCTTGGCTGGCAAGAATTGGAATATGAGGTTATGCGGGATGGAGCGGACAATGCAACCATCGTGTGTACCATGGAAAACATCGANCCGATGGGTGTTCATACTGGTGAATCAACNGTAGTGGCACCGCTTCAATCCTTTTCAGACGCCGACCACCAGATTCTTCGAGACCAAGCACTTGCTTTGATTCGGGCATTAAACATCAAAGGAGGATGTAATGTTCAGTTTGCATTCAATCAATTCACCGGAGAGATTCGAGTTATTGAAGTCAATCCTCGTGTTTCTCGCTCTTCTGCTCTTGCGAGTAAGGCTACGGGGTATCCAATTGCTCGAATGGCAGCTAAAATTGCGGTTGGCTATACTCTAGATGAATTGCCAAATCCAATTACCGGAGAAGGTACAACTGCTGCTTTCGAACCCACNCTCGATTACTGTGTAGTGAAGATTCCTCGCTGGCCTTTTGATAAATTCAGAACAGCAGATAGAACCTTGGGTACATCAATGAAGTCGACTGGNGAAGTGATGGCAATTGGCCGAAACTTCGAAGAAGCATTCCTCAAAGCTTGGGCATCGCTTGAACAAGGATGCGCACACCCACGTCCACTGACTCGTGCAGATGAATCCGAAGGAGAGGGAATGGCTGAGCGTGCATTATCCTCCTTACCAGATTCCACCTTGGTCGAATGGTGTAGAGTTGCAACCGATCGAAGAATGGGCGCACTTATCGAAGCCTTTAGGCGTGGCTGGAGTGTTGAAAAAGTACATGAAATTACTCGAATCACCCGTTGGTTCCTCTACAGGTTCGAAAATATCGCACGTATTGAAAAAGAGATTACTGCAACGACGGCTCTACCCAGTGAACTCACTCGAGAGCAACTTCAGCATTGGAAGAGTCATGGATTCTCTGACAATCACATTGCAGANGCGCTTTCTGGTTTCCCTGCAGGAGGTCCTCGCACAATTNCTTCGGGACGAGATGAAGAGGCAGTCATGAAACGTCGCCACTTGCTTGGCCTCCATCCTCGCTATAGAATGGTTGACTCCTGTGCTGCAGAATTTGCTGCAAAGACGCCTTATTACTACTCAACCTATGAATTGGACGACGCTGAAGGGATTGACCTGCTTCCTGAACTCGAATCCCGTACCAAGGAACGTCTCGTGACCGTAGGCAGTGGGCCCATTCGTATTGGACAGGGAATTGAATTTGATTACGGGTGTGTTCACGCTGTAAAAGCCATACGAGAAGCGGGTAAGGATGCCATAATAATCAACAATAACCCTGAAACCGTATCGACCGATTTCGATACTTCGGACCGGCTGTATTTTGACCCTCTAACACTCGAATATGTTTCTGAAATTCTCCTAAGAGAGCAAGCGCATGGAATCTTACTGCAATTTGGAGGCCAGACTGCAATCAATCTTGCTCTACCTCTGAATGAGCGTCTTCCCTCACTCAAACCGCTTGGATTGGATCTTGCAATTATGGGGACTTCATGCGACGCAGTCGACGAAGCTAGTGACCGCGAGCGGTTCGAGGCATTTGCTAAAAGAGCCGGTCTTCGTATGCCAAATGGAACAACAGGGACCTCTGCTGAAGATGTCCGTAAGGCTGCATTGGACATTGGATTCCCAGTTCTTATTCGTCCGTCGTATGTACTTGGTGGAAGGGGTATGGAGATTCTTGCAAATGAACAACAACTTGAGGCTTATCTTGAAGAGGCCTATCTTGCACCAGATAAACCACTTTTGATTGATGAGTACCTCGGCCATGCAACCGAAATTGATGTTGATGCTGCATGTGACGGCGAACAGGTATTGGTAGGAGCGATAATGGAACACTTGGAAGAAGCAGGTATACATTCAGGTGACTCAACATGCTTCATACCTGCACAAAATATCTCTCAGGACATGCTGGAGAACATTGCAGAACAGACCAAAACAATTGGGCTAGGTTTGAAAATTAAAGGATGTTACAACATTCAATTTGCAATACAGGGTGACAATTTGTATGTTCTTGAAGTCAACCCAAGGTCTTCACGAACGGTTCCTTTCGTAGCGAAATCCACCGGTTTACCAATGGCCCGAATTGCTGCGAATATTACCATCGGAATTCCTCTTTCAGCCCAAGATATACCTCAGCGTACTTCGGGTCAGGTCTGTGTCAAAGCACCCGTTTTCCCATTCATCAAACTTCGCGGATTAGACCCTGCACCTGGGCCTGAAATGAAGTCCACGGGTGAAGTGTACGGTTCCGATGTTTCGGCCGATCAAGCCTACCTCAAGGCTCGGCTTGCAACAGAGGTTCCAGTCGCTACATCTGGAGGTGTATACCTCACAGTTCGAAACGAAGACAAAAAAGGATTGATTCCTATTGCACAGGACTTGGTTGATATTGGATTCAACCTTTTTGCAACTCCAGGTACCTGCGACGCGTTAAGGAAGGCCGGCGTCCCGGTAAGTGTAGCATACCGAATTGCAGATAAGAATCATCCAGATGCACTTGATTTGATGCACAAGGGAGAAGTTTCCTTTATTGTCAACGTCCCAACAATTTCTGGTGGTGCAGTTCGTGACGGGAACATGATGCGTCGTCTTGCTGTAGAATTGAATATCCCCTTCGTAACAACTCTTCGTGGAGCAAAGATGGAAGTTGCAGCGAGCAAGGCGAGATTGAGTGGGGAATTGGAGCCAAGACGGCTTACTGTACATTATTAATCAGCAAGCATCGTAAGCTTCAATGATATATTTGGTCAGTGGACTTGTCCATGCAAGTTCGCTAATCCCCTCTTCTCCTTCAACATCGTAAATACGGACAACATCTCGAACACGAACATTTCCATCTGAGGAACGAGCCAAGATTGTTGCTGGTTTAACGGCCTTTCCAGTTCCGTGGGGGTCATAGACTGTATCCAATGCCTCACTTAGGAACCAATCAGCTTTCCCCCCAGGCTCTCCCTCGTACTTCTTGACGACTTTTTTGGACCCGAACATTCCACCAGATTTCTTCTTCGGAACTTTCGGTTTCGGTTTTTGAGCTTTTTTCTCAGTCTTGGCGACAGTGGTTTTCTGCTTTGACTTTGTATCAGAACTTGCTACACTTCGACCCTTGAATTCTTCCTCCATTTCTGCTCGTATCTCTTCTTCAAGTTCTTTACGAATACTTTTTTCCAGTTTCTTGCGAAGTTTTTCTTCAATAGCCGCAGGGTCTCCCTTGGAAAGTTTCGTTACTGCATCGTCACGTTCATCTTGCATTGCTTGCATGACATTGATGTAATGCGCAGCAACTTGAATCAAGGATGTTTCCATCGACGCTTCAAGTTGCATGGAGACAACTTCACTTGCAGAGTCTCTCCACTTTCGCCATTGAAGCATTGTATTCGTGTGAATATCAGAACCACATTTCGGACAGAAACTTCTCTTCGGAGGTTTTAGAACAGGAATTGCACGCATGGCATCAGGGTCTATACCTTCATGCTCTCCGCTAGCAACATCGTGGATGTGAGTTGATGCTTCCATACCGTTGTCCATTGCGTCTCGAAAGAGTCCCTCTTTGAGGTCAAGTTTTCCAGCTTGTATCAAATCCCATCCATTCGTCCCTCGAACAACTGCACGAACTGCCGCATTAGCAGCCGGAGATTGCCCCCATTCGTAATTTGAATAAAATGAACTTGATTGCGGTTCAAGAGCATCATTGGCAAAAGCGTCAGAAAGATCGACATCCTCACCCTCAGCAGGTGCTGCAATCCCAAGGACTATCGGATTTGCACCATCTTCAATCTTGGCAATCATATCGAATTTTTCTGCCATTGAAAGGTCATCACGTACCCGAATGACTTCCTTTAGTTGATTCAAATCATGCCCAGTAGCAGTTATTGGTCCTTGGACAGTGAAGTCGTGTCCACATGATAGACAGAACTTTGCTGCGGCTTCTACACCTGTCTCGCAAGTAGGACAGTAGACCCCCGCCATGATATGCAATGGTTAGCGACTACTTTTCAAGTGTGACGGTTGAAATCGGAAAAAAACAGTGAAAAGCGGAATAAAATTCGACACCAGTTACGAATCAAGAATTTGAATGCAACTTTCCAGAAGAGAGACGATTTCGTTTCGGTCCATCTCGGATAAAATTGGAGCAAGTCGAGGTCCTTTTTCAACACCCATTAAACACAGGTAAGCGACTTTGTATGCAAGCCATTTGTGGCTAACATTCAAGGATTCTATACTTCGAGGTATTGCTGCAGAAATATCTTTTTTTGTCCATTGACAATTTGACAACTCGACAACGAGTGCTCGTAGAATGTTCACTTCTTCTTCATTGAAATGTTGAATCACATCTACGCTCGGTTGTGAAAGAATTTGAATTCTCATTTCATCAGGGAAATGCGGTGATTGAATCCAATAGCGCATACGGTCGAGCCGGTCTTGCAATTGTGGCGTGACGGTGAGAACTGCTCCGGAGTCGTTCAAACTACGCCAAACGTCTTCATCGCTTTTTTTGGTTTGAGCCAAAAGTGCAAGATGGCGGAATGTCACGGCAGCAGATTGAACTTGATTTCCAGAGATTGTGCTCGCCATGCGCATTGCTCCAGCTGCGTCTTCAATCTGTACGCGTTGTCTTCTGCTCAACTCTTGATTCGCTAGTTCCTGTTCAAAATTACGTGCAGACAATCGTTCGTATTCATCTGCAAGAGTCACTAAACCCATTCCGGTATCAAATTCAATGGCTTTGTTTGGTTTGGATTTGGCAATCAAAAGTCGTAGAATTTCAGGAGGGACCAACTTTAGCGCTTCAATCGGACCAACGGTGTTGCCTGCTGAGGATGACATTGCGCCCTTTCCTTTCAGGCTAATCCATTCATAGACGAGAGGTTGCGGGGGCTTATGGCCAAGGATTTCAACGATTTCTCTTCCGGTAGAGTATGAGCCGCCAGCAGCTCCATGGTCCTTTCCAAAGGCTTCACAAGTGACTCCAATCCATCCCCATTTTGCAGGCCAGTCAATCCGCCAAGGCAGTTTACCCTCACCTTTGGTGATGTCTGAGGAACCGTTTTCACCGTATTCATCCTCCCAATGTACGAGAGGATATTCATATCCAGTGACACGAACTTTATCCAAACCACCTTTCGAATTCAAGGGGCTCCATGGAAACCAACCGTCCGGTAATTCTCGTCCAGATATGCGCTCGATACACTCCCTAATGTCATCTGCACGATCGCAGGCTATTTTTGAGAGTGCAGCGAAGTTACCTTTTCTATAGGATTCAAGGTTGTCAATCAGTCTTGGTTGAACGCCGATTTGATGCAATGCGGAAAGAAAGGGTTCAAGGAAGTGATTAGCATATGTCCACCCTTCGTTTTCAAAACGTTCCCAATCTGGATTTCCGTCTTCTTTTGGGGCAGGAATTGCTCCTAACTGATTTCCAACAAACTGTTCGTATTCCGGCCCAAGAAAATCGTAGACTTTTCTTAATGGATCAGCGCTATCGATGACAAATACAAAATCAACATCAAGGCCTGCATCACGAGCGGCTCGAGCAATCATATCCCCTGTCAAAATTTCTCGGAGATGTCCAATATGGAATTCTCCACTCGGAGTAATTCCAGTTGATACAACATGTTTGTCGCCTTTGTGAGAAAGGGATTGTGCTGCAACATCCGCCCAGTGCATGTTTTCACCTCAAACAGGTACGGCACGAATGATTCCACGAAGAGGTACTCCATTGATTTCATTACGCTTGGATTTGTTGACAAGTACGATCACAAGTCCGACTTCACCGCCTGCAGCACGTATTGATTGGATGGTTCTTCCCATCGTCGTACCGGTCGATAAAACATCATCGATGATGACGACTTTTTTGCCTGAAACTTGACCGTATTTGTTGGAAAGTACTCCATGGCCATCATCACCGTCTACGTTTCGATAGATTGTGTATTCCGAACCAAGACAGCGGGCAACTTCATGGGCGAAGCTAATGCCGTTAATCGAAATGCCAACAATAGTGTCGATATCTTCGATTCCAATTTCTTCATCTGCAACATCCGCCATAATATTTCCAATCGCAGCAATACGTTCAGGTCGAACTCCGATGGTTCTCCATCCGATTCGAACATCAGTCGGCCTATCGCCTGATTCCCCTTCGGCTAGGAGCCAAGAGATTGTGTCCTGTGAGAGTGAAAGTTCGTCAGCAATCTGCTGAGAATTAAGGCCTTCTTTCCTCATTCCAAATGCTTGAGCGCGCAGTTCTTCAATACTGGAAACCATTGTTCTCGTATCGGGGTGAAGTCACTGACTCATCAAACCTTTGTCTGTGTAGGATGTCTTTGGGCAGTATGTGTCTCTCCAAAGCCTTCAAGAAAGAGCGATACAGGCCTAGGTCATGGCCGACTTTGATTACGAGACCTTGCTCGACCGTGCACGGGAAAATATTCCTGAAGAAATCTCTTCTCGTTCACGATGGAGATTGCCTGAGCCTCAAATCTTAATTGAAGGACAAAATACCATCTTTCGTAACTTCAATGAAGTCGTTTCAATGATGGACAGAGATGATAACCATGTCTATCAATACATTTTGAATGAACTCGGTACATCTGGCTCTCGTGATGGACCTCGTGCTCGGTTTAAGGGAAGAATCCCACCAAAAAGAATCAAAAAGACGATTGTCAATTATGTAAATTCATACATTAAGTGCAATCAATGTGGGGCTCCAGATACACATTTCATCAAGCAAGATCGAACTACGCTGCTCAAGTGTCAAGCGTGTGGTGCTACTCGCCCGGTTAAACTGTGATTAATCGAGATAACTCGTAACCTCTTGGAAACTCGGTTTCTTCACACTTGGAACCGAAGAGGATAGCCGGCTCGAACAAAACCAATAATCTCTTGTTCATCGGGATTGATGCCAAGAATCCGGTAGGTTTCATGATCCCGTGTGATAGAACCGGTAGACCAGAGCGAACCAATTCCATTATCCCAAAAGGAAAGCACCATGTTGTGAAGTGCACACACACTGGCAGCATAATCTTCCTTCTCTCGGAAATCGTCATCAGGACTTTTCTTTGATGTTATTGCAAAGAGTACGGGTGCGGAAATGATTTTTGAAACTGCTCTTTGTATATCCGAATCCACATTGTTTGATTTCTTTTTTTCAGATTTTATTCTCGCCAATCTTGTAATACATGGAATGAGAGATTTTCTCGTACTGTTTCCAATCGAGTAAAATCTCCAAGGGTGAGTATGCTTGTGGCAAGGTGCGTTCGAAGCAGCTTCAAGTGCTTCGGCGATAATATCATCAGGTATATTTTGTTCCTTGAATTTGTAAACTGTTCTACGGGATGTGAGATTTGTTTGAACTTTCGACATTCCCTCACCTTTCGATTTCAATCGTTTCCTTTTTCGTCTTTCACTTTTGAAATTTCATGAGCGAGGGAGTAATCTTTTTCTGTCAGTTTTCCAGCATCATGGGTAAACAATTCAAGGACTACATATCCCCATCCAAAATGTATCTCTGGGTGATGATTGTGCTCTTCGGAAAGTTCGGAAACTTCATCGACAAAGTGTTTTGCAGATACAAAATTTTGAAATTTGTATTCCGCCATGAGTCGGCCTTCGATAATTTCCCAACCATCTGGGACATCCATTCAATCAACCCCACAAATGTGAGTCGTCGCTGCCTTGGCTTTCTTTCTCGACTTTTTCGTGAAGTTTCGAACGGCGTTTCATGTCAGCGCGTTCAAACGCAAGAAGCGCTTTGTCATCGATGTAAGCAGGCCGAGTATGAGCAATCAAAACAATCTGTGCAATGATGTCGCGTGCTATGAAAACTGTCCGGCGGTCTTCAGTCAGCAATTCAATGTTTGATTTACCCGAAGCAAGCAAGCGACCACGCAACCAAGATTCTTCATCCGATTGTATTGAGCGTGCATCGAGAAGAATCTCAACAAAATCATCTCGACGGAGCCCATGACGGCGTGTCAACAAGTCGCCATCGTATACGTCAGCAAACTCGTCAAGATTGGGTGAACCCATGTCTTTCCAGAGTGGTTTTGCCCAATCGGGTAGTTCGACAGTTTGCTTCTTCTTACGGGCCATGTACCGTTCAAGAGCCGAGGCTACTTGAACCTCGCTCTTGTAAACCAATGAAATGCCACATCGAGGTTTTTTCAACGGATGTCTTCTTGAAGGGTGGGCTACCGCCTTAGAATGAGGAGAGGGTATGAAAGTTTCATGGCGAACTCTTCCTACAGTGCTTCTGGAAGATGAGATTCTTGACAAAGCGTTCTCTCGAGCCAAGAAAGCCGCAGACAGGGTCGATGACCCGGACCGGGTGTTTCGTGTTCGTAAGCAGATGAATCGCATGGTTCAAACTGCATCGGATATAATTTCTACCACTTTTCTCGAGATGGTCAATTCTTGGCCTTCTTTAGACCAATCTCCACAATTTGACATCTCGATGATCGATGCATGTGTTGGCTGTGATGATTATCGTCACCATTTGTCGATGCTTCAATGGGGTGCGAAACAAGTCACCAACATCTCGGGACAAAACAGCAAGAAAATTGTTCGAACAGGCCGCACTGAGTTGATGCACGATGCTCGCAGGGAGGCATACGGTAGAATCTCATCAATCATGCGAAGGGTTGGGCCCTCACTTCTTTGGTTAAGTGAGGCTCGAGAAGTTCTCAAACGTTTGCCAACTATTGACCAATTGCTTCCATGTATCGTTGTTTGTGGTGCACCAAACGTAGGAAAATCAGCATTCATTTCTGCTCTAAGTTCGGGTAAGATGGAAGTGAACCATTATCCGTTTACTACCAAGCAAATCCACGTCGGACACTTCACTCACCGTCGATTGCAGTTTCAATTGGTCGATACTCCAGGCCTTTTGGACCGGCCCATGGAACAGCGCAATGAAATTGAACTTCAAGCAATTGCTGCTCTTGAAAATATTGGTTCATTGGTGTTGTTCTTGTTGGACGAAAGTGAAGCTTGTGGCACCTCACTGGAGGAGCAGAACAACCTGCTTGAGGATGTCCAGAAACTTCTACCTGGAACCGATTTGATGGTTGTAACCTCCAAGGCCGATTTGTTGGAACCATTGCCTGAACAGTGGGATGCAGTACGCTCTGCTGAACAAGATTGGATTGAGCAAGGTTCCGAGGGTGAACCTGAATTGCCTCTATTGTACGATCACCAAGGCCGTGTGACAATGTCAGCAACTGAATTCGTGGGTATGGATTCGATGAGATTGGAAATCGTTCGAAGAGTGAGAATTGCTCGGCCGAACAATCCTATGGAATTGCCCGAAGGATGGTATAGAAGAGACCAGTGATTACATCTTTTCAATCGGTACAATCCCAAGACCTTCCATGCCCGTTCGTAAGAGGTTACGAGCAATTTCAAGCAACTGGAAGTTCACGATGTTGAGTTCACCATCTTTGAGAATCATACAATCTCGATAAAAGGAGTTGAATGAGGTTGCAAGATGAAGTATTTGGTTTGCAAAGAGATGAGGCCTCCTTTCGTTGACTGCTTTTGAAAGCACATCATTGTACACGCAGATGGAGCGGAGAAGTTCAGTCATCCCTTTGGGCATTTGCTCCGGCAGTTCCAGAGAATCCACTGCCAGTGCGGATGCAGTGTCAATGCCTTGTTGCTGGCATTTCTCCACTATAGAACATGCT
Organism: Methanobacteriota archaeon; assembly: GCA_002687075.1. Lineage (GTDB taxonomy): Archaea > Thermoplasmatota > Poseidoniia > Poseidoniales > Poseidoniaceae > MGIIa-L1. The sequence continues at coordinate 3,635 of NYZH01000016.1, read as the reverse complement.
CTTGCATGGCTGTACATGATGAAAGGCGCAGAACCGCCTTCGAACGCTAAAGCCTCTTCCCAACGGAATGTGAACCCTTTATCGGGACTCTTTTTGATGATATTAAATCGAACGGCAGATGTTCCCGCAGCTTCAGCAATTTCTTCAATTGTCTCATTCAAGTAATCAGGATGCAATTCTCGAACCACTGCAGCAGCCTGTGCTCGAGCCTCTTCAAGCAAATCATCCATGTACACGACATTACCCTTTCGTGTTGACATCTTTCCCTCAGGGAGTTTAATAAATGAATAAAACATCACTTCTGGAACCTTTTGACCAAGTTCCGTCAAGGTCATTCCAACCTGTTTTGCTTGTAACTTATGGTCCTCGCCGAGTACGTTAATCAGTTCATCGCATTGCTTCCATTTCCATATATGGTACGCAATGTCTCGAGTTGCATAGAGTGAAGAACCGTCACCTCGGCGGAAGAAAAACTCAGTCTTTCCTTTGAGTCCACGCGCTCCAAGATCTAAAAATTCTGCTCCATTTTCTGCAGTTCCATGTATGTCAAGTGATTGGAATTTCGTCATGAGTTTGGCTACGTCGCCATTGGTGACGAACATTGATTCCTTCGTGAAGGTGTCAAACTCTATTCCTAGGCGACCAAGAGTTGAGAGCATTCCTTCCAATACCGGTTGGTAAGCCGCTTCAAACGCATCAAGCACTGCTTGGTCGCCGTGTTCACTGGCGTGTACCATGCGTCCAATTTCGTTTTCAATCTCTTCTTTATCTTCTCTTATTTTTCGTATTTCTTGAGCAGCTTGATACCAACGAACTCGTTCATGGTCGGCTTTTCCTCGCCACTTTGGATTAATCGGTTCTCGTTCAGACAAGGTTTGTTCTACATCGGATTCACTCAAATTATCCAAAGCCCATGCAAGTACGCCAACCTGTTTCCCCATATCGTCAACATAGTATTCTGCGCGAACATTGTTGCCATACAGCCTGTGTAGGCGCACAAGTGTGTCGCCAAGAATGGCGTTGCGTGCGCGACCAACATGAAAAGGTCCGTTGGGATTTGCTGAGGTGTGTTCTATGAGAATGTTGCTTTGGTTGTTTGGTTTCTTTCCATACGCATCACCAATTCGAATTCCATTGTTCAACACAATCTCAGCCATCCATGCAGAATCTGCTTTGAAATTCAAATATCCTCCGACGGCATTGACCTCTCCAATAGCATCATGCTGTGGGATAATGCTAGACAATTGTTGAGCTATATCAGCCGGCGATTTACCCAATTGTTTCGAGAAAGGAAAGCAAGGAAACGATAAATCGCCTTGGTCGTGTTCTCGTGAGGGGGCCAGCATGCTCTTCCAGTGTGAATTTTCGATTCCTACCGACTTAAGTGCTGCCTCTAACATAGGCTCAAGTGCATCCCGAAGTATCTGCATATTGTCCCCTCACATAATCGGATATCGACAGATTCCTGCCAGGCCACCAAATCCATGTAAGAGTTGGCCCCCTTCTTCGGTATCTACTGATATATAGACAACTTCAGTGTTGCTTTTTGAAGCCATTTCAGTCAGTTCTTCTATCAATGAAATGCTTTTCAGAACCTTCGCATTGTCTCCTGCTGCCTTACAGGATGGACAATTGGGCAAGGCTTCCATTTTACCAATACTGGCCTGCCATTCATGTTCACACGATGTACATTGGAGTGTAAGTGAATTTTTCCGAAGCGATTCTGAAATCAGTAATCGACCTACAGCACCTTGCTCCAATGCTTGACGAATCATTCGTTCTCCATATGCAGCCTTTGGAGATGCTTTGACCAGTTCACCCAAAAAAACATTCATCACTTGTCTTTCTGCATCAAGTTCAATTTCTCCCATCATAGCGCCAGCGTTTTCAACAAGTTCACGAACACCGCTATCGTTCGAATAACCTACATCGAATGTCGTTTTGGCTATTTTCTTCGCCACTTCATGATGGAAATAATCGTTCTTGACCACGAAATCTTTGGTTGCACCTGGTCCACCCACGATGACGGCTTGTATGTTGTCAAGATTTGGTAACCAGTAGGATGATGCGTGTTCGGTTGCTCTTTTGAAGAAATTATGTGCTGCCTCTTCAATCAAGCGTTCGAAACGTTGTGCAGATTGACCACCTTGGCGGTGCTTTCCCATGATGTTTGAAACCAAATGTTCCTGCACGTGAATTCTTTTTCCTGAGGCGATTCCAAAAGCAGCCTCAGAACGGTCTATAACAAACAAACCATAGGACTTCTTATCGACAAGCATGTCTTCAAGTTGCGTTAATTCAAAAACCGAGTCGCAACGATAGCGGAAAGAAATCAGGGGCTGTGGTGGGTCCTCAACAACAATGTTAACCATCCTGTTTTTGTTGTTGCCAATGATAATTGAACCAACGAAAAGAGCGATTCCATTTTCTCCAGCATTTTTGTATTTCGAGAGTGTTGATAAGGCCGACTCGATTGCACCTTGAACATTTTTCCGAGTTCCTTTCGATTTGATGTTCGCAGCTTGACCATGCTCATTTTGAAGGAGTGAACGGGCATCAGAAACTTGTCTGTCTGGAGGGATAATTATTGTAACCAATTCGGTACCAAATCCTCTCATTTCTCGTAAATCTTCAAGCGCGATTTTGAGACGAAGCCGTCGCGTTGCAAGAACTGCATCATCGGACATTGGGTTGGCCTCAATTCATGGGCATGGTTGAGGGGTCTTCAACTCTCTTATGCTCGACAATCGTTTGCAACTTTGTTTCAACCGCAGTGATAGCGCTTTGGCTGGGATTATTTGGGGATAGTCTCAAAGTATGTGGGCGAGAGGGGTGTTTGATGACACGACGTCAGGTTGTCGCCCTTGGAGGTAGTCTCTTACGACCTGAAGAGGCTGAACAACGAACCGCTTGGTTTGGACAACTCCGGCAACTTGCAGTCCATATAGAGGGAAATGGTCGTCATTTAGGAATCGTCGTAGGTGGTGGTTTACCTGCTCGGGAGGGAATTGAATTGGCAAAAAGTATGGTGTCCAATTCAGCACGACTTGACGAAGTAGGAATCGCAGCAACTCGATTAAATGCAACAATTATTCAACAAATATTTCTGGACATTGGATGTGATGTTGCTCCTATAATTCCAACGACGACAGAGCAAGCGGCTAAACTGCTCGATGCTCATCACCTTGTGGTGATGGGTGGAACAACCCCGGGACATACCACCGATGCGGTGGCGGTCGGTTTTGCCCGTGATGCCGGTGCAGGACATTGCATTATTGCCACCAATGTTAGTCATGTTTTTGATAAAGATCCCCGAGAGCATGAAGATGCAAAATCCTTCAGTACGATGACTTTTGATGAATTAGCAAGTATAACTGGAATTGGAAAACCACTTTCTCCGGGTGCATCAGCTGTAATTGATCCGGTTGCGGTAGGTTGGGCTCAAAATTCGGCCATCACTTTGGCAGTACTTGATGGTAGGGACACGTCCATTTTAGAGCAGGCTTTAGATGGAAAGCCGTTTGAAGGAACGCTCATACAGTAGGTGATTTTATGGTTGATGCGAAAAAGGTTCGAGAAAATATAGCAAGAATGACCAACAAGGTGTCTTCTGTTACTTCCGGTCGCGTTCAGCC
>NYZH01000062.1 GCA_002687075.1 Methanobacteriota archaeon | reverse complement strand
GCGCTGCGTCGTGCGTGCGAGGTACGACTGCACCTCGTCGCGCTGCCGCGACGCCGCCGCGCGCCGCTCGATGGCGCGCCGCCGCCGCTTGACGCCGGCCCAGAGCGCGTCGGCCGCCTCGACGCTCGCCGCCGGGTCGTCGAGATCGAGCTCGTCCTTCGAGCTCGACCGCGCGCGCTGGCCGGGGATCGGCCACTGCCCAGACCCCGCGACTGGTACGATTATGGCCCTTTGCTCGGCAAAGAACCCGTGGTAACGCTGCATTAGGTGTCGAAATCGAAACCAAAAATGAGCGTGAATTGCTCGATTATCTGGATGATTTTTGGACAAAACACATCTCCATACAACGGGGCAAAATTGCCCAATCAACCCATGATGAAAGAGAACAGTTTCCAGCCGACCCAGGGATGGTTTGGTTCTCAGTTCAGCCCGACCAGTCGTTCTATTTCTCTGCAGTGCGTGGGGAAGTCAATCTCCAAAGCGTTCCAAAGGCTGATTACTCTTGGGGTGGCCAGGGATGTATCGGAGCTACTGCGGCGGTTGCGTGGAAGCAAGGTGAAAACTGTACATGGGAAGCAATCGCTTGGAGAGCGTACGAACGGCACGGGCAGAATGTCAGAAAAGTTTGTCAACAAACATTAGAAAAAATAGACGAAATCGAGACAACTTTTCTCTCACGTGACCCTCGAAAAGGCAGGGCATTGGTAGCTCCACGTGGTCCATGCCCAGTACTTTTTGGAATTCGTAGTCGTGTCCAAGAAGATGCCCAAAAATCTGGTGAACTACTTCAGAACGCTGAACATACTGAACCCAGTGTTGGTATGAGAGTTTTTTCAACGAATCAAGCAACTGATGACCACCTTAGTAAATCAATGACTGCTAAAGTAAGGAGTGTCCAGAAATACGCCAAAGGGAGTTGTCAAATTATCACCGACAAGGGAGATTGGATGGCATTCGCAGAATCGGGTTCAGTAAAACATCTTGCACAGTGGTTACAATCTGGAGATATCATCGAAGGTTACGGCCTGTCCCCAGATGTTGGCGTTATACATCTTGAAAAACTAAGAGTCGTATCTGCAACACCGGACCGATTTAGGCCAATGTGCTCTAAATGCAATGTGCGAATGAAATCAATGGGTACTGGCCAAGGTTCTCGATGCCCTAAATGCAAACTTCGTACAGATGATGCATGGGATGAAATTCCACGCACACCGCCGTTTTCATCTTGGGTTCAACCCCCGAACGACTCGAGGAGACATTTGGCTCGACCCCTTGAATGGGACAATCAACTCTAACGCCAACTTGTTTGGGAAATCAATAAGTCTAGGTGTTGATTGTCTTAACCATGGCTAACGAAGAATTAACCAAGTCCATTGCATATATCGTGCTCGGTGTCGTATTTGTAGGCATGGCTTGGATTATCTACAAACGTGCCATAGAGAATAGAAAAAATATGCTTGAAGCCAATGCTCCGAAAGTTGCAGGCGAAGATGTGCTTGGTGGGGGAGCAAAGAATCCTAGCCAATTTGACGAGCCCGATGAAGAAGCTCTGGAAGAAATGGCCGATTTGTTGGGTGAAAATGACGAAGATTAAGTGAAAAAACCTGCTTCTTTCAATGTTAAATTTTCTGAAATTTCACCACGCGATAAACTTCTCAACGGTCCGTCCTTGGTTCGCTCCAATCTCCAAATTTCAAATCCAGTAGCCAACATAGTGTCTCGAGCACGAGCAATAATGGCTGTTGATGAGTTGCCGCTGGCATCAATACTGCCCTTACTGATGAGAAGAACACAAATCTCTTTGCCAATTTCATCTACAAGTTTTTTGACTCCAGCAAGACGTTCTGCTCCAATTCTACCGCTTCGCTCACACCAATCATCAAGAACAATGAGTTCAACACTCGGAAGTGAATTCGATGTTTGAATTAAAATGTCAATAACCTGTTCAAAGTCCCCACCAATATTCATTGCATGGTATCTCGAAGATTTCGCTAATGAAAGATGGGAAAAAATCTGTGCAAAGCGTACACTGTCAGGCATGAACGGCGAGGCCCAAAGGACTCTACCTCCGCGTTCAATAACATCGGTTGCCATGTGAAGTCCGAGTGTAGTACCACCAATGCTACCTTCGACAGCGAGGTGAATTTTTTCTCCAGATATGTCGAACTCAACCCTTCCCATGAGATTCCGATGACACAAGCCTCTCATTGTTATTGCCCTTTGATGATATCTTTGAGCAACCTTCATGCCCTACCTCCTCTAGGACTCACCATGAGCGATGAACTTGAGTTGCGAGCAGGTGAACGAATCCCACGTAGACCTTTACCGAATTATCAAGAGGCAGATTCATTCCTTCACGCAATCCAACGGGATGGATTTATTGGAACAATGTTGGGAGACTCCAACCAATACGGTCCGCTATCAATGCTGTTTTTACTCATGGGTGTTGCAACAATCACGGGGATAATGATCAAGATTGTCTCTGTGATGATCTAGTTCTTCGCTGTATCTCAAAAACCCTTGAAACAGGTTTTCAAGCGCGTGTGTTGACGGCAAACATCAAACCCTGCTTAATCACCACAGAGGCATGGATGAACAATCGGTGAATGTTGAAAGCCGAACTTCATCGCAAGATAAGCGCTGGACTATTATGGCGGCATTACTAGGAACAAACACTGCATTTATGCTTTTTCAAGGGATTGAGCAAGAAGAAAATCCTCGATTCATTCGAGAGGTAGCCTTAGCAATAATCGCAGCATCTCTGCCCTTCCAAGGAATCTATTTTCTCATCTATACATTCTTGCTTGAACATGAAGGAAAACTAAGTCAAGAACGTATGGACAAGCTTCATTTCGCATCAGCAATTTGTCAAATCGTGGCTTACTTCTCATTGCTCGGCGTGGCCATGATGTGGTACAATCTCTCACTGTATGTTGGTGTTGCATTTTTACTCTCTACTGCACTCGGAATCGTTCTCATACGTTCTGTTATGAGCCCAGTCGTTTCAATCGACTCGTAAAGTTCTCAGCATCGAATTCATAGGCAATGTTGATGAAGCGTGGCTTTTGAAGTGTAGATATGGCCTTCTGTCCCCTTGATTATCGTTACGGCTGCCAAGATTTCAAACGTATTTGGTCAGAAGTGGGCCGTCATGAGCGACAGTTGGAAGTCGAACGCGCCCTTATTTGGGCGCACATGCAACTTGGTAGAGTCTCTGAAGAGGATTACAATGCTGTTGCAGCAATAGCAAATCCAGAATCTGTTACAAAAGAGAGAGTCTCGGAAATCGAAGCTGAAACTCGACACGATATCATGGCGTTGACCAAAGCAATGGCCGAGGCTGCAGGTGATGCAGGGTGGTGTATTCATCTGGGAGCCACTTCAAACGATATAGTCGACACTGCTGTTGCCTTACAACTTCGCGACAGTATAGTCCTGCTGCGTGAACAGTTGTGCCTCCTGATAGGAGTCTGCGCAGATGTTGCAGAACGAGAACGTGATACAGTCATGCTTGGTAGAACTCATGGTCAAGCTGCGGTACCAATCACTTTCGGATTAAAGGCAGCAGTTTGGCTTGATGAATTGCGACGTCAACTGATTCGCCTGGATGAAGCCTCACCAAGAATTTCGGTTGGAAAATTCCTCGGCGCAGTTGGAACTGGAGCTGCACAAGGCGAACATGCACGTGAATTACAGCGGTTAATCCTCACTCACCTCGGCCTTGGCGTACCCTTGGCTACGACCCAGGTTGTTGGGCGCGATCGTTACATTGAATACATTTCTTGGTTGGCAAATGTCGCTGCAAGTTGCGAGAAAATACTTCAAGAAGTTCGAAATTTACAGCGTTCTGAACTCAGAGAAGCAGGAGAAGGTTTTGACATCAAAAAACAGGTTGGTTCCTCAACGATGGCTCACAAAAAGAACCCGATAAAATCGGAAAATGCTTGTGGCCTTGCCCGAATTGTTCGTGCGATGATTATCCCTACATACGAAAATGCTCTTCTTTGGCACGAAAGAGACCTCGCTAATTCAAGCAGTGAACGGTTTACTCTTTCTCACGCATCAGCTCTTTGCGAGGACGTTTTAGCCAAAACCCGAGATGTCCTCACCAACATGTGGGTTGACGCTGAACGTTGTCTTCAAAACATCAAATCTCAAAAGGGTCTTGTAATGGCTGAAAAAGTCATGATTGATCTTGTTGACCACGGAATTCCTCGAGATGAGGCGCATGAAATTCTCCGAGCAGCCTCCTTTGAAGCGGTTGATAAGAACATCGAATTAATCGATGTATGTAGCCGTACTCCCGAAATTGTGGCTGCACTCAGTGCAGAAGAACTCGAAGCAATGTTTGAACCGGCTAATCACATCGGTGTTGCTGGAGAAATTGTTGATGAATGTGTCGCACTTGCTCGTCAAGCAATTGCTTGAACGGACGAAATTTCGAAGACACCTCGGACACCATCCCAATCCACCTCACCTGACAACTTGAGATGTCCCGGTAAATGTGGCCCTCCAACCACCAATGTTTCGTATTCACCACCTTCACCGTCAACATTGAATCTGTACTTTTTGGAAAGTTGTTCGAGTTGCGCAAGACTTTCGGGTGTCAAGGTATGTCCAATCCAACTGTTATCGAGACCCTCACAACTCACACCAGTAATGAAAATCTGAAATCCATTCTTTATCAGCCCTTGCATGTGCTGAAGACTGTTTTGGTGCCAAAGAGGTGTCCAACTTACAATTCCTAATCGTTCAGCCATCCGCTCAATCCTACTTTTCTGATAGTCTGAACGTAATGCACCGCTTACAATTCCGTCAATTTCAAGGGCAGAAAGAGCGTTTTCTAAATCGTCTATCTCGACATCCGGAATACCTTCTGTTTCTACACGAACCCATGGAATACCTGCGAGTTTCGACTGGTGTTCTACCAAATCCGTTCCTGGAACTTGAAACATCCACGAATCGCCTCCAGTAATTCGGACCGTTACCAAATGAGTAACATCCCATCCTCGACACATTGCCCACCACCAAGCAGCGGAGGAATCCTTTCCACCAGACGAGAGAACTGCAACACGCACAAACGGGTCCAGTACGAACTGTTTCAAGAGGTTGAGGGTCATGTTGGCCTGTGTGAGGGTTCAAATGGGGTGAGGTAGTGTGAACACTACCACGGCCTTTATGCGATGATTCATGCATGTGAACCCTCATCCTCATAAAGCGTCGATTTAACGGAACTATGAGAGTGGACAAATGCAGCCAAGCGGAAGAGGATATGACCATGGAATTACGACTTTTAGCCCAGATGGACGTTTGTTCCAAGTAGAATACGCTCGCGAATCTGTGAAGCGAGGTACTACCACTGCCGGACTGAAATTCAGAGATGGTGTTGTTTTGGTTTGTGACAAACGAATTGTTAGCCGTCTTATCATTCCAGAATCAATTGAGAAGATGTTTAAGATTGACGAACACATTGGAATTGCGACATCTGGACTTGTTGCTGATGCACGTCAACTTGTTGCTCGAGCTCGTGTTGATGCACAAGTCAACCGAATAACTTACGCTGCAAGCGTTCCAGTCGATGTTCTGGTCAAAAAAATCTGCGATTTTAAGCAATCTTTCACTCAGTATGGCGGTTCTCGTCCATTCGGAACTGCACTGCTCATTGGCGGCGTGGATGCGAACGGAATTCATCTTTATGAGACTGACCCAAGCGGCGCTTACCAATCGTACCATGCAGGCGCAATCGGAAGCGGAAGAAACACTGTGATTGAATACTTTGAATCAAATTGGAAAGAAGGTTTGACACTCAATGCAGCTATGAAACTCGGACTTGAAGCACTTCGCAGTGCAAACGACACTGAGCTCAACCGTGAAGCTGTTGAAGTAACCGTTGTCGACGGTGATGGATACAGAGTTCTCGACCGCGCAGAAGTGAACAAGCAAATCGACCGCTTGAAACCTCTTGAAGATTAAATTTGAATAACCACCTTCAAGAGCCGCCTTACCTAACTCCGTTCCGGGGAATACTATGGTTAGTCTCGACGATGCCGTGCTGGCAAGAATGGAAAAGGGTGGGAAACGATACGAGTTGCTCGTAGACCCAAATCAAGTGGATGAATTCAAGTCAGACCCGCAATCCATTGACTTGAATCAATTCCTAGCAATGGATGAAGTTTTTCATGACATTCGTGGAGGTGAAAGACCCACTGCAGAAGCCATTGAGAACACCTTTGGAACGCAAGATATTTTGGAAATTGCCAAAACTATTCTTGACAAAGGGAGTATTCAACTTACGACTGCACAAAGAAAAGCAAGAGTTGAGCAGATGCGCCAACAAATCGTTCATGAAATTCACACCATGGCTGTCGACCCGAAAACCAAGAGTCCGCATCCAAAAACACGTATAGAATTGGCTCTTGATGAATCAAGATACTCCGTCGATCCATTCAAGCGTTTAGACGACCAAGTGAAATTGGCTATTGAAGTTCTCAAACCGATGATTCCACTTTCGTTTGAATCCGTTCGGTTAGCATTGCGTGTACCAGGTTCTGCTTACGGCTCTGCATCTCGAATTCTCCGACCCTATCTGGAAAAAGAACAATGGCTCGAAAACGGCTCTTGGGCAGGAATTATCGAACTGCCAGCAGGAATGAAAGATGTCATCATCGGTAAAATAATGCGGCAATCCTCAGAAACCGAAGTCAAGGAACTGTGAGCAATTTCTCTCGACAAACATAGACGACTCAAGGGTCGGCTTTATCATGGGATGGCGTTTCGCTGCGAATGGAGAGAAAGAAATGTCCAACGGTCAAAACGGCGCCGAGCTGCGCCTCGTGACCCCGGGTATGGCTATCGGGCCATCTGCCGGGATGCGCGTAGGAAGTGGTGCACTCGCACAAAACGATACAATCATTGCAACCCGACTCGGGTGGGTAAAAGAACTCAATAACACGGTCTCCGTTGACCCCATAAACAGTGCTTATATGCCACGTTCAGGAGACCTTATCGTAGCAACAGTCGCCGAAGTTCGAAATAATCTATGGTTCATGAATATCAACGGCCCTTTCCAAGGTCTTCTGCCAATGTCATTGGCTCCTTGGAAAGTCGAATTTGGTGCTGCGCGGCAACACATGGGAATTGGCGATGTTGTACTTGCACGTGTACAAGAAGTTGACGAGTGCCACAATGTCGTACTTACCATGAAAGGAGTTGGACTACGTCGGCTCAATCAAGGGTCTGTACATTCTGTTCCAATCAATCACATCGATCGAATTCGAGGTGAAGGAAATGCAACTTTGCAACGACTTCGAGAAGCATGTGACTGTCGAATTATTGTCGGAGAAAACGGCAAAGTCTGGGTTGACGGTGATGCTGAAGGCACCGCTTGGGCACGCCAAGCGATTCAACTGATTCAAGAATCAGGACACAAGAACACATTCGAAGCAGAATTAACTGCTCTTGAAAAAAATGCTCCAAAAAAAGGTGATGCTTAATGGGCGGATATGGTGATGTACAATTATTACGCGACGACGGTCTACGACTGGACGGACGCAAGCTTGACGAAATGCGACCGGTTTCTATCGAAGCAGGAATTCTTCCTGCTGCAGATGGTTCTGCAATGGTAACCCACGGACTCAATGTGGCTGTTGCGGCCGTATACGGTCCTATGGAAGCCCATCCTCGAAAGATTCAGCGCCAAGACAGAGCAGTCATTGATGTACGCTACAACATGGCACCATTCTCAACGAGCGACAGAATTCGCCCAGGTTTTAATCGAAGATCACGAGAAATTTCGAAGGTAACCGCAGAAGCGCTTGAGTCAGTCGTTCTTGTTGAACGCTATCCTCGCTCAAAAATTCGTGTCGAAATCGAGATATTGGCTGCTGAAGCAGGTACTCGATGCGTAGGTATTACTGCCGCTGCTGTTGCTCTTGCAGATGCTGGAATACCAATGAGAGATTTGATTGTTGGAGTCGCATCCGGTAAAGTCGAAGATACCGTCGTATTGGACCTTGACAAAGCTGAGGACAACTACGGGCAAGCAGATTTGCCGGTTGGAATTCTCCCAAACACTGGAGAAATTGCTTTCCTTCAGATGGATGGAGATCTTTCACCTGAGGAATTTAATTTAGCAATGGAATACAATTTCAAAGCTGCTGCAGAAATTCACGAAATCATGGTGGATGCGCTCAAGCGCAGGTATGAAGGAGGTGAAAACTGATGGTAGAATTGGTTCCTACTCTTCTTCGTCAAGAACTCGCACGTCTAGCTGAAGACGGACAACGTATGGATGGCCGTGGACAGTGGGAAGGGCGCGATGTCAGTTTGGAAGTTGATTGCCTTTACAATGCTGAAGGTTCAGCCAAAGTCGTTTTGGGTAAAACCATCGTCTATGCTGGAGTTAAATTTGAACTTCGCACACCATGGCCAGACCGCCCTACTCAAGGCTCGCTGATGTGTGGTGCTGAACTACGCCCAGTGGCACACAGAAAATACGAGCCTGGACCACCGTCTCCTCAATCGATTGAATTAGGACGTGTTGTCGACCGTGGTATTCGCGAATCCGGTTGCATTGATATGGAGAGTTTGTGTATCGTCCCTGGAGAGAAAGTTTGGGGAATTATGATTGACATCCATGTACTTTCTGATGGGGGGAATATTTTCGATGCATGTGGCCTTGCTGCAATTGCTGCTCTACGAACAGCAGTGGTTCCTGCTGAGCGATTTGACGTTGGAGAAGACCATACACTAAAGGTCAACGGCACGCCTATTATGTCATCGTTTACTCGGGTTGGAGGACGCTATGTTTACGACCCATCCGAAGAGGAAGAACTCGGTGGAGATGAGCGAATTCACATAACACTCGGAGACGAAGGACACCTTCACTCTCTACAAAAGGGGTTAAGAGGGGTGTTCACGCCGGCCGAATTTGCAGAGATATTCGATGTGGCACATCAACGATGCGCCGATCTTCGAAAACTCGTGGCAAACCAGGAGGGGAACTGATTGGCAAAGCGAACACAGAAAGCAGGTGCAACAGCACGATTTGGAGCTCGATACGGTGTATCCGTACGTCGAAATGCAGGGACGGCCTTGGCAAAGAAATCGGCAAAATACACATGTCCGGTCTGTCAGTACCGCAAGGTAACTCGTAAATCAGTCGGCATTTGGTTTTGCAGCAAGTGTGACCACACCTTCGCAGGTGGCGCTTGGGAACCTTTTACTCGTGCTTCTGACACCAACAACAGAATTCTCCGACGCTCCGTCGAAGGTGCAACCACTGCCGATATGGCGTTTATTGCTCAACAAGCTGCACTCGACTATGAGCGAGCGCTTGCTGCCGGTGAAATTTCCACTGAAGAAGAATGAGCACCCATTCGTGGAGTGTTAAATATGTCTTGGTCGCTGACCCTTTCGGTTCAATCTTCTTCACGGCAGAGTACGAAGGCACTTGCTGATTCACTCGCAACCGATGAAAAAGTTGTTTGGGCAAGTTCGAAAGAGCACTTCTCCATTCAACTCAACGAACAAAAAGCAAAGGATTTGAGAGCCATGTGGAATACTCGTATGCGTGGATTAATTGCAGTCGACTCACTGTTGTCTTCTCTCGTGCCTGAGTCCGAGGGTTCATCTACCAACACGCAATGAGAGATACAGGTGAGAGTATGGAAAATATGGAACAACTCCAAGTCGTGGTCAATGAAGTGCAATCAGCACGTCAACAATTGGCAAATTTACGTGCACAAGTTTTGGAACTAGAAACGACTGTTGAGTCGGTAAAAAACCAACCCGAAGATTTGGCTTTGCATCAGCAAATGGGAGGCGTTATGGTCGAAGTATCAGACAGAGAGGCTTTGGTCAGTGAACTTGAACAAACTCTCACCGCACTCCGAGAGCATCTTGGAAGATTTACCGAAAGGGAGGCAGAATTGATGTCTACCTACGACCAACTAAAACAAATGCTTGCGGAGTCTGAGAACGCATGAGTTCACAGGACAAATCAGTTGAATTGCAAACTTTTGACAAATGGTTGAAAGATGCATGCAACAACGGCGCAGTGCCAGTAGTAACTGGTAAGAACGGCGACATGGATACAATTGGTTCAGCAGTCGCACTATCGGCGGCTCACCCGAACATGATGGCTTGTGGACTTCACTTAGGGAGAACCGCCAAAAGAATGGTAGAATCTCTAAAAGCCCCCTTTCGTAAATTATCAGAGCACCAAACAGTGTGGCCAAAAAATATCGGTGGAATCGTTGTTGTCGATGCTGCAGCCCCTGGGCAAGTGGGTATTACGTTACCAAAAGATGTGCCAATATGCATTTTGGATCATCACGCAACCTGCGACTGGGTGCTTGGAGAGAATGATTTGCTTCTTCAATGGGATGTTCGGGCTACGACACAAATCGTGGATGAGTATCTGTTAAACTACACGCCTGCAAGTCGAACCCCCGTTGTTCGAAAGATGCTTCTGGCAGGGTTGCTCACCGATACTGCACGATTCCGACACGCCGATAAAGGCGCATTCCAAACTGCAGTGAATCTCCTTCAAGACGACGACATAGATTACGCATCATTCCTAGAATCCGTGGAGACTGATTCTACCTCACCGAGTGAACGAGGAAGTTTGCTTCGAGGGCTAGAACGAGCCAAATCTATTGATTCGGGCCCATGGAACATTGTCCATACTTATTCTGGAACCCTTGAAGGAAGACTTGCCAGTCTTTTAATCGGTACAGGAGCAGAAATTTCACTGGTTAGTCGTTTTCGTGATGGTGTAACCAGAATGACTGCACGCGCATCCCGTCATACGACGCAAAGCGGTATCCATCTTGGAGAAATTATGGCACAAGTTGCCCAACAAATCGGGGGAGAGGGAGGCGGCCATGACGGTGCAGCAGGATGGAGCGGTAAAACAGATAGAATTGCTGCCGAATCTTCATTTATTGCTCAAGTAGCCCTCATCCCAAGGAGTGAGAATTAGTGTCCGAAATTGATTTGCCGCAAGCGCCAGGTTTCTTTATTTCTCGATGGAGGGAAAAAGGGCCAGTTGATATCGAAACGCTCACTCAGTGGCGTGATGAAATGAACTGGAAAACATGGCTCCCGTTAGCAGAAGCAGCCATGTATTTGGATGCAGCTGAGCTCTTGGAAATTCTCGAAACGGCGCTCACTCCAGCTGAAACTGCCACCCTTGCACTTGTTCGTCGACGGATGTTGGGTGATACTCGCCTCCAACAGAGCATCGAGGAGGCATTGGATATTGCTCGCCATCCTGATACACGAGATTTGGCACTTGAAGGGAGATTACGCATGGAACTTGGATTGGCAAAATACGAACTGGGTGATGTTGAAGGTGCAAAGGAAGACCTTACTTGGGCTGAGACTCGTCTCAAGTCGGTGGCGCTAGCGAGTCGAGACCACGATTTATCACTCATCAACAAGGCTGCATTGCACACTGCATGCGGTGAACCTGTCATGGCGCTTACTGTGTATTCAGACATCCCTCGAAACGGTAATCACGCTGATGAAACGATTGCTCTGTCACGATTAGGTGCGAGCAGAATTTGCGCATCCATGGGCCATGAGTTTGATGCTGCAAGGCATGCTTGGAATGCTCATGGTCATGCGATTAAAGCGAGCCAAATTGGGATGGCCATCGAAGGAGGCGCACTGTTTCTTGACTTTTCGAGTCTTCATGTAGATGAATCGGCTGAAAGAATGCATATTCAAGTCGAGCAATCTCGGCCACGACAGGCTGGAGAGGAGGCACGGGCGCTCAAGGTTCACCCCGATGATATTGACAGTGTATTCGAGTGGTGCTGTGCAAATTTGCCCGATGACAATTCGGGTCAAGACCGACCAGACCTTCGTGCAATGGTTAGCCTCGCATCACGGTTCGACAAACTGGAACTGTTCAAGGAAATCATCGAGAATCCAGATTCTATAGAAGATTCCATGTTGGCTGCTATAGTACAAAATATGGTTACTGATCAACACTTGAAAGGTCTTTGGGACATTCGACTCGCCACGCTGACCAAACTCTAATTTGAATCACGAAACAAAAGTGAAAGGTCACTGAATTCCTCAACAGTCCACTTCTTCACAGGTGGGATTTCATCCCACCATTGGACAAGTTGTACTTTCTTGTCCTCAACCTGCCATGAATGTACTTCTGATTTTTCGACGACCACATGGGCTACCCAGCCTTTCGGATAGTAGTCTTTGTTCCAAGAGAGAATTTCACCTGAAAGACCAGTCTCTTCTCTTAATTCTCGATGAAGTGCTTGTTCTGGGGTTTCGTTTTCCTCAAGATGGCCGCCCGGAATTTCCCATCCACGTACGGGATGTTCGACAAAAACTACACTTCCACCTTCCCCAAGGACGAGATGCGAATGTTGTGCTGAAGTGACCCATGCAAGAACGAAAACAGGTGAACCCGACTCCATATCATCACCTAAAAGGCATCCTTCGCTTTAGAAACCCACTCTTCGGCCCATTCTTCGCCTTGCGAAACCAATCGACGGGCAAGGAAGAATGCCTCTGAAAAGTCTCCTGAATCCATAAGTGTTTCAAGTCGAACAAGGTCAGGATTAGTGTTTACTTCTAATGTATTTGTCTCAGCAATCTCTACTTCATCCTCGCTTTTTGAAATTCGCTTGGTGAGTGCAAGCATTTGCTGTAAAAAGTGCTCCCGCTTTTCCACCGATGGAGTCGACCATGGTTTTTCTTCATGACCAAGCATCCGACCAGTGATGCGTTCTAAAAATGCATCGCGAGGACTCGAGTGAGGTTGCAAGTGCTGAACATGGTCGTAGCAAGACCAAGCCTCATCCATTTCTTCTCTCCTCTCATGCAAGCGCCCTAGCTCCATCCAAAGTTCATGGTTGTTGGGCCGATGCGCAAGTAGATGTCGAGAAAGTTCAATGAAAAGAGATTCATATCCACCAGAACGTATTCGTTCAAGTCGTCGTGCATAGACGATGTTCGCCCTTTGGTCACTGAAGTCGAGGCGTCGACAACGATGGGCAAAATCGTTCAACTCACTTTCGATTTCGCTTGATTCAGAATACAAGCTCCACCATGCATCCGGATCCAGAGGGTCTTTGGCAAATGCTGCTTCAAGCAACTCAAGTCCAACGAGCAAGAAGTCGATACCTTTCAGTTGCTCTACTTGTTCACTATCACGTCCCAAGACAATGAAAACATCTTCCAGTACTGAACACAAACCTTCACCGTCTTGGTTAACGACTTTGATATCAGCAAGACATCGCCAATTTCGCTCATCAGTGAAATCATGGAGCAATGCTTGTCGAGCATTTTGCTCAGCCCAAGACATGTTTTCTGCGAATCTTTGGGAATCTTTCGTCGCAAGACGAGCAAATTTTTGAGCTTGTGAACGATAACGATTACCTAAATTTCGGCGCGGATGTTGCAAGAGGTCTGCATTTCCTTCACTCATGAAACACACTCACCCGAATACATGCAGTTTTTCTTCATTGCACAGACATGAATCCTTCATGGTCGACATCCCATGGCAAGGTTGCATCAAAACCCACCTTAGCCGTCAGCCCATCGGAATCTCTGGAAGGGTCGAGAGAACTACCTTTTTGGTTCGAAAGCATCACTGTATCCTTATCAGGTTGCCAACGCGTAACCATCGCCCACTCGACTCGAACTGGGTCGCTGATGTCAATATCTTCATCGACAACGGTAACCATCTTCATGCTTCTATGTCCTGCTAGAGCAGCATGAATCGCTTTCATACCATCGTCAGGATTGGTTTTTCGAATCTTGACCACTGCTGCAAGCCAACCACAACCACCTTCGGTCATGTGGACATCGAGGCATTCACAGACTTCACTCACTGCTGATTTAATCGTAGGGGCTCGAGGCAGTCCCATCAGAGTCTTGTGCTCTGCTTCACCTGGGATGAGCGCATGAAAAATCGGATTGTCACGGTGGATGACTCCATCGACTTCAATGACCGGTTCTTGACGAACGTCATCGACTGTGCCGGTGATGTCAACATATGGACCTTCATCATCATCTTCACCAGTAATTCGGCCCCAAAGAACATACTCCGCATCTGCTGGAACGACGACACCGTTCGGCATGCGAGTGAGACGAAGTGGTTTCCCATACAGTTTTTCATGAAGCGCAGCAGCAATCGTAAGTTCATCGATATTGTCATCGAACGACATCGCAGCAGCCAACAAGACTACTGGGTCAGGAGCATTGACAACTGCAATGTTGACTTCACGTCCTTCCTCGCGAGCACTCATGGTCATTGTTCGCAAGTGTCGTGGCACGAGTCGCACAACAAGGTGATTAGAATCTCGTACAAATTGACGATGAAAGGACATGTTGCGAATACCGTTGTCCTCCGCAATAATGACACTCGCAGATGAGTAACGACCCCTGTCTTGTGGCCAGTGATGAGGGATTGGAAGTTGAGTGATATCGACTGTTTCTTGACGGTTTTCAAAGCATTCAGCCTCAGCATTATCCACAAGTATTGGCTCGCTTGGATTGTTCATTGCCCAACCAAGAGTGTCGATATATTGTTCAGGAGAGATTCCAATTGATTCACACAATCGGTCGCGAGTGAGGATGTTGATAGCTGCCCTGTGACCGGGTGATTCAGAAATCTGCGTGAACAATGTGAGATCATGATTGCTGGCCCGAGAGTGATTCCACATCCCGTGAATGAGACTGGTTGGAGCTGCTTCTTCTTTGGCTGCGCCGAGGTGGTCTCTGAATGCCATGTTTGCCCGACTTAGACACATGGCTTGAACCTTGTTTCTCTATCGCCATAAAAAAACACGCGTTTTAGGGTGTTTTAACTCATAACAAGAACGAAAATGTTCCAACTTTTTACAAAACGAGATTTCTCATTCACATTGGCTTTGAGGGTCGTTGTTAAATAGGGGGTTCAAGTCGGCAAAATGCTTCAATGAGGTGATTATGATGGGTAGAGGACTCTTCGCAGGTGCTAAGATGGCTAAGGACCGCCAAAAGTTTCGATGGTCTGACCGTCGATACAAGAAGCGAATGCTCAAATCAAGAGCAAAGCACGACCCTCTTGCAGGTTCCACTCAAGCAAAGGGTATCGTCATTGAAAAAGTAGGAATTGAGGCTAAGCAGCCCAACTCCGGAATCCGCAAAGCGGTGAAAATTTCACTCATCAAAAACGGAAACAAACTCACTGCCTTCGCTCCAGGCGACGGTGCAATCAACTTCATTGATGAACACGATGAAGTGATGGTCGAAGGTATCGGCGGTCGCATGGGTCGTTCATATGGAGACATACCTGGAGTTCGTTACAAAGTCATTCAAGTCAACGGCGTATCTCTTGATGAGATGGTTCGAGGTCGTAAGGAGAAGCCAATCCGCTGAGGTGTATACTATGTCCGAGTCTGAAGTCTTAGTCGAAGAAGAAGAACAAGTCGTGGAAGATGTCCGTCCTATCGCAGGAATTGGAACTCTTGTTTTCGGAAAGTGGGACGCATCTGCCATTACGTGCAAAGACCCCGGACTTTCACCCTACATCAACCTCACAACCGTTGGCGTACCTCATACTGGAGGCCGACATGCCAACGCTTGGTTTGGAAAAGCCAAGTTGTCTGTTGTCGAACGGTACATCAACAAACTCATGCGAACCGGACCCTACACCGGCAAGAAGCAAGGTGCAATGAAAGCATTCGAAACCGCATTAGACTCGATCGCTGAAAAGTCTGGAGAAAACCCTCTCCAAGTATTCGTTGATGCCATCTGTAATGGAGCTCCAATGGAGGAAATTACACGTATCAAATTTGGTGCAGTGTCCCAACCAAAGGCCGTCGACTCATCTCCATCTCGCCGCCTCGATGTTGCTCTACGCAATCTTGCAAAGGGTGCTCAACAAGGCACTCACAAATCAAAGCGCACTTTGACCAGTTGTATCATCAATGAACTGATGAAGGCTGCAGCTGATGACGCGACTTCATTTGCTGTCGGTAAGAAAGAAGAACTTGAGAGAATCGCTGCCTCTGCACGATGATTTACTCTTGCTAATTGCTTGCCTCTTTGGACTTCAATCGTCTTTACAGTTCGTTGTTTCCGTACCTCCATTGCGAGTCACTTAAGAACCCCGTTCCGGTGGCGGGGAATGACGAGAAGTCATTGGTGATTTCATGGGCCGAAAGGAAGATAACATTAACAAAGCAACACAAGTAATGCACATTTTACCTCAAATTCGAAATTTGTGTATTGCTGCACACATTGACCACGGTAAAACAACTCTTTCGGACAACCTTATCGCTGGTGCAGGGATGATGTCTTCGGACCTTGCCGGTGCTGCGCGTGTTCTCGATTTCGATGAGCAAGAATCAGCACGTGGTATTACCATCAACGCTGCATCTGCATCGATGGTTCACGCAGTCGAAGGAACTGACTATCTGATCAACCTTATCGATACTCCTGGTCACGTTGATTTTGGTGGAGACGTTACCCGTGCAATGCGTGCAGTTGACGGTTGTTTTATTCTTGCATGTGCTGTTGAAGGACCAATGCCTCAAACCGAAACCGTTGTCCGTCAAGCATTGAAAGAGAAGGTCAAGCCGGTTCTGTTCATCAACAAGGTTGACCGACTCATCAACGAATTGCAAGTCACACCAGAAGACATGATGGCTCGTTTTACCGAGACCATCAAGAAAGTCAACAGGCTCATCAAACAATTCGCTCCTGAAGAATTCAAGAAAAGTTGGCAAGTTTCCGTCGCTGACGGTACTGTTGCCTTTGGTTCGGCTTACCACAACTGGGGAATTACCGTCCCTTACATGGCCAAGTCCAACATTTCGTTTAAGGAAATTTTCGAATACTGTAACAACGAAGACCAAAAGACCCTTGCTTCCAAGGCGCCAGTTCACGAAGTTCTGCTCGACATGGCTGTTACCAAACTACCTGGTCCAGTCGAAGCTCAACCGTACCGTATCCCGAATATTTGGACCGGCGACCTCGAGTCACCTATTGGTAAAGCAATGATGGGTTGTGACCCAGAGGCTGAACTTGCAATGATGATTACAAAAATCTGGATGGACCCTCACGCAGGTGAGGTTGCTGTCGGAAGAATTTACTCTGGAGCGATTGCTCAGGGTGAATCGGTCTTTGCTATTGGTGCTGCGAANCCAGAACGTGTTCAACAAGTGAGCATGATGGTCGGTGGCGACAGAATCACNGTNCCAAAGGTCGTTGCAGGTAACATTGCTGCNCTNACCGGNATTCGNTCTGCTGCTGCNGGTGTTACACTTTCNCGTGACAAGGATTTCACNCCTTTCGAAGCNATTCGNCACTACTCNGACCCGGTTGTTACTGTGGCNGTGGAACCGAAGAGCATGAAGGACCTTCCAAAGTTCATCGATGCACTACGTTCGCTCGCAAAATCCGATGCATCGCTTCAAGTAACCACCAACCAAGAAACTGGAGAAGCATTGCTTGCAGGTATGGGAGAACTGCACCTTGAAATCACTGTTTACCGAATCGAGGAAGAACAAAACATCAAGGTAAGCGTTAGTCCACCTATTGTCGTTTATCGAGAAGGTATCCAAGGAAGCAACCGTGGAAACTCCTTTGAAGGTAAATCACCGAACCGTCACAACCGATTCTTCTTTGAAATTGAAGCATTGTCCCCAGAAGTTGTTGCTGCACTTCGCTCCGGTGAACTCGGCGATGGACCGGTTCGACCAAATGACGCAAAAGAAATTGGTCGCAAGTTCGGAGAACTTGGAATGGACAAAGATTTGATGCGTAAGATTTACGCAATCAATGGCTCCAATGTACTTGTCAATGACACAAAGGGTATTCAAGGACTTCACGAAACGCGTGAACTCATCATTGAAGCATTCAATGGCGTATGTTCCAAGGGACCTATTGCTGATGAACCGGTTCAAGGAATGTTTGTTCGACTCGTTGATGCAAAACTTCACGAAGACGCTATCCACCGCGGACCTGCACAAACCATACCTGCAGTTCGTAATGGAATTAAAGGCGCAATGATGCGAGCCAAGACTGTTTTACTTGAACCAATGCAGAAAGCATTCGTTTCTGTTCCAAACGACTGGCTAGGTCAAGTCACCCGTGAAGTGACCAACCGACGAGGAATTATCGAAGATATGCCATCTGAGGGTGAAGTGACAACCGTTGTTGGCGTTCTCCCAATTGCTGAAACCTTTGGTTTCTCAAACGATATTCGTGCTGCATCCCAAGGTCGTGCAGTTTGGAACACTGAAAACCTCGGGTTTGAACAACTGCCACCACAATTGTTTGACAAAGTCGTCGCTCAAATTCGCACACGTAAAGGTCTCAAGCCCGAGCCTTACCCAGAATCCTACTACGCCGAGTGAGGGAAATGCCGGGCTCAATTGTGGGTCTCTTTGCCGCTCCGAAAGGAGGTGTCCCGAAACCTATGGTGCAATTGCTGCAAGTCACCACTGAGGGTTGTGTTGGTGATTATCAACGCGATGAAAAGCATCATGGCGGCCCACTCAAAGCCGTATGCTTGTTCAGTGATGAAGTCATTTCGCAATTGCAAGATGAAGGACACCCAATATTCCCTGGCTCGGTGGGCGAAAATGTACTCGTGAAAGATGTTGACTGGAGTTCTGTGGGAATTGGTACTCAATTTTGTTTCAACGAGGTCATTCTTGAAGTCACTTCAGACGCTCCGCCGTGCAAAACTATTCGCGAATCTTTTACCAACGGGAAATTTAAATCCATTTCCGTAAAGTTTGCACCACAATTCTCTCGATGGTATGCACGTGTGATTAAAGAAGGATCCATACGAATGGACGATGCGGTTGAAATCAGCTGATTCTCTTGAGTTGAAAATCAGTAAGTTCTCGTAGAGCCTTCATCGCTGGGCTTGGAGGGATTCGGTCAAGACATGCATGAGCCTTTGCGTGGTACTCGACTGCACGCTGCTTAGCGTATTCTATAGAACCAAGATTACCAAGGGCCTTCAAGGCTGCTTCAACTGCTTCAGGAGCAACTGAATCACCTTTACCCAATGCAGCAAGAAGTATATCCTTGTCTGAACTGTCAGGTTGAGAAAGTGCATGAATTACCATGAGTGTGCGCTTTCCCTGTGCGATATCGGAACCAGCTGGCTTACCCAGTACCTCTGAATCTGAAAGGACATCAATCAAATCATCCATCAATTGGAAACAGAGTCCTACAGCCAATCCCCAATCCGCCATACATTCGATTGTTTCTTCATCCGCACCTGACATTCTTGCGCCAATCTCCGCACATGTCAGGAACATTACGGCGGTTTTCCCTTCAATCATTTCAATATAATCTTCTTCGGATACGGCAAGTTCATCCTCAAATTCAATATCCATTTGCTGCCCTTCACTAACACGGCGAACCATCCATGCAATTCGATTGACAAGAGGTGCTACGTCCTTCGGCTCTAATCCTTCTGCTTGAACCAGACGTTCAAAAGCAATTGCAAGCATGGCGTCTCCCGCATTAATTGCTGTTGGTAGGTCAAATTCGATATGAACAGCATTTCTACCTCGACGAATATCGTCATCATCCATGATATCATCATGAACCAAAGTGAAATTATGAACCGTTTCGATTGCAGCACCTACATCAAGCATACCTGAGTGAGTATCACCTACAGCCTTGCCAACCAACCACGGTAGTGTTGCCCGAAGCCTCTTTCCGCCTCCATGAATCAAATGCGTCATTGCCGAGGCAAGTCGATGGTGACGAGATGCCATGAGGCTTGACATGATTCTTTGCTCAACGAGTGGTTTGACCTCAAGAACCGATACATTGAGCCCAGCACCTTCGGCTTCTGGCAGCATATGCGTTACATCACCCATATCGTGAATTCGGTCATCGGATAGTTGTTCAAGTGCAGCAACATTGCCGATTGAATCCCACAATTCCTCAGTCATTATTTGTGCAGCAATGCAGCGGAACCACGGTGCAATCGAACCGTTTTTCGGTTCCTCTTCAATCAACATTGATTCAAGTTCATCATAAGATACCCAAGAGGTATCACTCACCTCATTCGGGTTTGGTATGATTTCAAGGTCCTTTTGAATAACCAAAATGTGGTCGACTTCTCGTTCAATCCATGTCTCATTCATTCGGGCAGAATACCTCATTTTAGTCATGAAAGTAAAGTCATCCGGGGACAGAAGGCTCGGGTCAATACCCAATTCTTGTTCGAGTTTACGAATTGCCGCCATCTTCACTCCAAGTGCATTCTCTTCAACAAGTTCTGCCTCACTGTGAAGCGGATGTGAACAGCATGAATTCGCCCAAACACCTGGAAAGGTGACTTTGTCCATAGCACGACGTTGCAGCAACAGTCTGTTTTTAGAATCAAAAAGTAATACACTGAATGCTCTATGAAATGCTCCTTCGTTCTGATGCGCCGCAATCTTTGAGATTGGGCCAATGACCTCGTCATGTTCACTGACTGCAATAATTGCTTCAGACATGAGTTTCGACTGTACTGCATCAGCCCCGAGGGAACTCAGCAATTCCTTCTCAGAAGATGATAATTCGATACTTGGAACATCCCCAATTTCATACCCTGCCATGGCGACCCCAAGTCAATGGATTCGCGGTCGCTACATGAACAGTTCTACCTCCAAAACTGAAAAAAAAGAGTGTGATTCTGAAAAATTACTACGCAGTTCACTGTTTATGAACCACTTCAGTTCCACGAACTGATTTCCCTAGAAGTGCACCCAGAACTCGTTCTTGGACATCCCCGTTTACCATGAACACATGAATCCCTTTCTCAGCCACATATGCTCCCCTTGCAGCCTTTAAGCCAATTCCACCTGTGACATCGATGTCAGAATGATGGGTCCCTTCAAATTGAACATCTGGCGACCATACTTCAATCAAATCACTCTCTACTGCGATTTCAGGTGGCACACGAAGCAGGCCATCGACCCCACCTATGGCAAAAACCAATCGCTGAACATTGGGTAATTCAACAGCCAGACGAACGACAAGGTCATCACCAGACAGAATGCCAAACTTTGCATCACCATCAACATCGACAACATCGCCAAACGTCACATGTATTTCACCGGGCTCTTGATGCTCGAATCTGCCTAAATCACCATGAAAATCTACTCCAGTATTCTTTGCCCAAATGTGAGGTGGATGTATTTGAGGCTCAAGCCCTACTTGACGCAACGAATCACAAACATGCTGATTAAGCTCAAGCATTTCTCTCCGAACCAGTTCTAAGGCGTCGTATTGAGTGCTGCATTCTTCACTCGGTGAGAAAGTATGCTCGGGCAGATAACCTTGCTGCAGCTTCCATCGTTTTGCTCGCAAGTGTCCATAGGAACCTGCGCCATGAACGAGGAGAACATCAAAACCCTGCTTGCAGCAACTCGAAACTGCTTCGGCCAATTTTTGCAAGGCAGAAAGATTCGGTGTGCAGAGTTTGGACTTGTCAGTAATAAGACCGCCACCCCATTTGATGACGACCCGCTCACGCATGACAATGGCAAGGTTGAGTCGCACATGAGTTTGCCCCTCATATTTTTCGAAATTCATCACATTCTCACCAAGGATTGATGACCCACGGGGTTAAGCACCACACATGAGCGAAGGTCCAACGCTGAGCGAGTTTCTTCGACACTTGCAGGCAATCCTTGAAGAATCTGAGGAAATCCCCGACCGAATTGACCGGGAAACTCGTCAACTTCAAATTGAATCTGCGATTCAAGAGGCTCTTTTGTTTGGAAGTCGTTACAGAGAACTCAAAGAACATGGTGTCGACCCGTTGCACCTTGTGAACTCAACTCCAAACGAGGATTTTCCCCAACCAATTTCCAAAATACAAGCATTGGCCCAAGGACAGGACCATTGCAAAAGTTGCGGGGAGTTACTGGACCCTGACCTCGACTTTTGCGCAGCATGTGGAGATAAGAGATAATCACTCTTCTTCTTCTTCAAGTTCCCATTGTGCGATAATTTCCAGAATCATTGGGTCATCGGCTTCCAATCGGTACAGGTATTCACCTGGCATTTCATCAACTAGGAATACTGTCTTTCCAGCACGGTAGATAATATGGCCATCCGCAATTGCGCGAACAGTGTCAACCTCGATGATTGCTGGTCGATCAATTCGTACGTGACCGGCTTCCATTGCATTTGTGATGCTTCGAGAGAGGTGGATATGCTTTCTGTCACCAGATGTGATACCAAGTTCAAGCGTAGTCTCAACTTGACTTTCTTCACATGGCCAGTACAGTGCCTCAGGGATTTCATCGGTAGGCAAATCCAATTCCAGTTCTATGGAATGACCGTATGTCGCTCTCAACATATCTCCTTCAACCTGATAACGACCCTTTTCATCCGTGCTGGCAATAGCAGCAAAGTGCCATCCTCTCAGCCAGTGGTAATGACGACGTTGCTTGGAGATAGATTCAGAAAGTTCGCGAGAATTGACCCATCCATTGATGTCCATTTCAACATTGAACTTCTCAGGGGCATGCCGAAGTACCAAGGCAAGCATTCTTCCAAGCGAATTGGCTTCACGGTCACTCATGATGAATTTTCCTTCTTCGTTGCAAACCTGACAGTTTGAACCAATGAAAAATTTAGTATTGATTGAACAGGACTTGTCGAGACATTGTCGGAGCATGTTTGGTGGGGTGAACATCGCCTTCTTAGTTTCGTCGGGTGGTTCGTTCGGTCAGGCTGTAGAAATTTGACCGACTCTATCAAATGCTGTCACCCTTTGGACCGAACATGGTTGATGTGGCAATTATCGGTGCCGGCCAAACAAAATATGGAAACCATCCACTGGGACTTAAGGGGATGTGGGCTGAAGCTGCTGAGAACGCATTCAGCAGTGTTGATCAGGATTTTGACCCACGCCAGATTGATGAGGCCTTCATTGGAAGTGTGGCTTTCGGCGGTGCTCAACTGGGAAACACAGCCGCTCTTCTTACTGAACATTCCGGAATGCAAGGTGTAGGGGTTCGAAGAGTCGAAAATGCATGCGCTTCATCCGGTTTCGCTCTGCGTGATGCATGGATGGCAATAAAAAGCGGACAGGCGGATATTGTTGTTGCGGGAGGTATTGAAAAAATGAATGACCTTTCGCCAGAACGCAAGCGATTTTGGCTGGGAGTGTCAGGAGACACCGAATGGGAACGACTTGCTGGACTCACTTTCCCGGGAACCTACGCTTTGATGGCTCGAAGACATTTCCACGAGCATCACTCGACACACGACGACTTAGTTCATATCAGCGTGAAAAATCATATGCATGGATTTGAAAATCAGCACGCCCACTTGCGTAAGCAAGTTTCATTCGAAAAAGCCGCAAGCGGCTTCATGGTTGCAGACCCTCTGACGTTGTACGACTGCTGCCCGACATCCGATGGTGCTTCATGTGTGATTTTAGCTGCTGACCATGTTGTTCGGCAATTCACCGATGACCCCGTTTGGGTTCGCTCATCAGGAGCTGGTTCAGACCGACTTGCACTGCACGACAGGCCAACAATTACCCAACTTATGGCTTCGCAAAAAGCGGCCAAATCTGCATATTCTGCTGCAGGAATTACTGCACAAGATGTTGACTTAGCCGAAGTCCATGACTGCTTCACGATTGCTGAAATGATTGCAACTGAAGACCTCGGTTTCACCGAA
>NYZH01000061.1 GCA_002687075.1 Methanobacteriota archaeon | reverse complement strand
TATTCAGTCGACCGACAGGCAATAGAGTACGAAGGCGGAGATGGAGGGAGTGGTGGAGGATAATCCTGCCCGCCATATTTCGATAGAAAGGTGCTCGTACCGGGATTTGAACCCGGGTCAAAGGAATGAGAGTCCTTTATGATGGGCCACTACACTATACGAGCGTGGGTGTTTGTGCCACCGTCATCCCGTATTTAGCCATCACGGATTAAGAACGATGCATGAAAACCCATCAATGGTCAATTTAAGTTCACTTTCAGTTAAAGATGAAAGTGAAAAGAAGGGTGCTGCAACACATTGAGAGATTAACTTTCAACAAAGGGGTGTTTCCTCGCTTGATATACTGGTGGCATTGAGTATGGTTCATGCACAAGAACGCTAACACCCTAGAAAATCTTAGCCTAAGCCAACTTACGCCGAGCTCAAATCTTCTCGAAGATACAGAATGGTCGAAGAAGTCAACCACACTCTATGCTCACCCCAGCGGTAAACTCCCATCTCGGTTTGCCGCTGTAGGGTGGCAACCATGGCATCGCCCAGGCGGCTCTGGTCCATCACTGGTCAGCACGACTGTTGCAGGCTTGACTCGACGAAGTCAAAACGCAATACGAGGTGAGGCTTGATGGGAAGAACTCAACGTCTACGACAAGAAATTTCGACATACCTCTCCGAAGTCGGTGAAGCGAACACAACCGATATCCTCGACCATGTCAACAAACGATTCCGCTGGGGAGCAACAATGAACCAGCTTGGCAATGTGTTGGCACGTGATCGCAGATTCGTCAAAGTTGGATTTGATGAAGGAACCGATATCGGTGGATTTCGAATGCGTGTGTGTGTTTGGTCCATCGCCAGCGCTTGAAACAAAGGAATCAAGACCTTTGTTCAACAGGCGACATCATGTCGGCAGATGTTCGGGCGTACATTGAGTTGATGCGTCCAAAGAACATGGTGTTGGCTGCGGTCACCGTTCCTCTCGGCGCCTTGTTTGGACTCAATGGAACATTGGACACAGAACAAATTTCTGCTATCGTCGTTCAAATTTTAGCGGTCCTGACCTTCATGGGCGCTGGTAATGCGATGAACGACATCAAAGATGCTGCAATCGACGAGAAAGCACATCCAAATAGACCCATACCATCTCAAAGAGTCACAGTTCAAGGAGCAAAAAAATTCGTTCTCGCTTTGTGGCTTGTGAGNATNNCNTGCATGATGTATGGAGTCTGGTGCCTGTTGCAGAGCAATTCAAACTGGTGGCCACTAGCANCAATCTACCTTTCGGCNGTCATCCTCATGCTTACTTACGACCTCGGACCTGAAACCAAATCCAAAGGCCTTATTGGTAACATTTCGATATCGCTCATGGTTGCTGCTGTGATTCTGTACGGTGCTGCAACAGTGGATTCAATTACACGATTGTGCTTACTCATTGCAGGTGTAGTTTTCTTCACAAATCTCGCTCGAGAAATTGTCAAGGATTGCCAAGACATGCTCGCTGATGAAGGTGAACGAACGACGCTACCGATGAAAATTGGTGTTGAAAAGGCACGTATGCTTGCATATGTTCTCATCATGGCTGGATTGGTTTGCCTCTACATCCCTTATTGGAGAGGACCGTTTGATTTTGGTCAACTTCTGTTCCAAACACCGGCCATTCTCGTCCTCATTACTCTCAATGGGCCACTGTTCCATGGCAACGATGTGCTGGTATCGACTCGTATTCGAATAGCAATGCTGCTTGGTTTGTTGAGTTTTCTTCTTACACTGTATTTCTGAATCATTCAAGATTCATGAACTCGCCCATGGCATCCCAAGCNCCATCGTTNATGAAGTAAGCAAGTAGTGACATTTGAGCCCACATGCGATTTTCTGCTTGGTCAAACACGATTGATTGAGAATGGTCCATGACCCAATCGGTAACTTCATCACCACGATGAGCTGGAAGACAATGCATGAATTTCCATTCCTCGTCCATGTGCGAAACCAGTTCTTCATTCACTTGAAATCCTTCAAACGACTTGATCTTGTCTTTCATATGNTCTTCACCCATTGAGATGAACACGTCGGTATAAACAACATGTGCGCCACTTACCGCTTCAACTGGGTCGTTGGTCATCGTNACTTTACAACCGTTCTTTTCTGCTAATTTTTCTGTTCGCTCGACAACTCCTTCATCGGGCTCATATCCCTCAGGAACAGCGTAATGGATGTCAATACCGAGCATTGCACAGGCAAGCATCAAGTCGTGCANCACATTGTTACCATCTCCTACCCAAGCTACTTTGAGTTCATCAGTATTGTCAAAATGTTCCAACACGGTCATCAAATCTGCAGCTGCTTGGCACGGGTGATGCTTGTCTGAAAGCGCATTGATTACAGGAACATCTGCGTGCTTGGCCAACTCCTCAACATCACTGTGTGAGAAGCATCGATAGGTCATACCTCCCAAAAATCGTGACAACACTTGAGATGTGTCACCCACAGTTTCGGACTTGCCCAATTGTATGTCGTTTTTNAGCAGNGTCAAAGGNTATCCNCCAAGGCGGTTTATTCCTACTTCAAACGACACTCGAGTGCGNGTTGATGGTTTTTCGTAAATTGAACCGATTGCAAGGGTATCAAGGGGCATGAAGTTTTGAGCGACCTCGTCACCTTGTTTCCAAAGCCTCTTGAATTCAATAGCCCATTTCAAAATTTTTCCAAAGTCTTCCTCGACATCGTCAATTGCTAGCAGATGTTGTGCCATAACCTCTCCATTGAAAGGAGGCTTCTAAGGGTTATGAAGGTAAACCAAGTCAATTCTTTTCGTGTTCAATGTCGCTGGCAAAACCATCTCGAGCATCACTCATACCNCCAAACAACGCTTGAGCGAAAGTGAGAATATCTGCAAGTCCTTCTTCAAGTTCAGAAGATAAAGGTGTCAATCCAGGTGCTTGGGCAAACTCTTGCATCATACGAAGTTGGTTGATTGCAAATTCTGTTCGCTGNCCACCGGCCTCGTCGTAGAGAGCCATCTCAAGAATCTCAAGACGTTCGGACCATTCCAAAATTTTCTCAAGTTCTTCAGGCTCAAGGAGGTCAGACTTCGAAAGGAAGTTTTTGGTCGGCAAACCGAGTCGGAATTCNACNATACTCGAGAGCAGCATTTGCGATACAAATCCAGAGGGNGAACGAGAAAGCATTGGGTCGAACANGTAAATTATNGCAGATTGGTCTCGNCCTANAACTTCAATTAAATGGTTACTTGCTTCTCTNAATGCGAAAAGTTCAACCTGTCCNGGAGTGTCAACAATCATGACTTCTCCGGTAAGTGTATGGAGTTGGGCAGCAACATCTCCTGCCTGAGCTGCAAGTAAGTCTGCGGCGAGAATTTGAGCNCCGTTTGGACCAAGGTCATATTCTGCCATAACTTCAGTTAAAGAAATGAGGTCTCGCACATCAAATTCTGCGTCGTAATGTACACGTTCCGCCCCAGGGTCGAGATTGACTGCAATTGCATCGGTCTCTAAAAATCGTGACCAACGCTGAAAAGAAGTCACCAAAGACGATTTACCAGCACCTGCTGTTCCAACTACAAAAAGCACTGGAGGAGTTCCACTATCCATTCCGACCATGTACAACCCTCCAAACCACCCTACATCAACATGATGGAGTTGATGTTGATTCACAGCACAAACAGCACTTTTTTTGAAAACTATGGGGGAGAACGGTTATGTGCTCTTTGAGTATGGGGGTGTTGCTGCTTGAGCAGCCGAACCGGAGGAAACGAAAATGAGCGAAGAAAAACCACCAATGCCACCAGGATTGCCGCCTATGCCACCAATGCCACCTGCGCCACCTGGAATGGATGCTCCACCTGCGCCTCCGGGCATGGACATGCCGCCAATGCCACCTATGGATGCGCCACCAGCTCCACCGGGAATGGGCATGCCTCCAATGCCACCGATGGATGCTCCACCTGCACCTCCAGCTCCTCCAGGTATGGACATGCCGCCTATGCCGCCGATGGACGCACCTCCGGCTCCACCTGGCATGGACATGCCTCCAATGCCACCGATGGATGCACCACCTGCACCTCCAGGTATGGACGCTCCACCTGCACCTCCGGCTCCACCAATGGACGCACCTCCGGCTCCACCTGGAATGGATACGCCCCCAATGCCGCCTATGGATGCTCCACCAATGGACGCACCTCCAGCACCACCTGGTATGGACATGCCGCCAATGCCGCCTATGGATGCTCCACCAATGGATGCACCTCCGGCTCCTCCAATGGACGCACCACCTGCACCACCTGGCATGGATATGCCTCCCATGGATGCGCCTCCAGCACCACCTGAAATGTCTGCAATGGACCTGCTGTCATCTGGAGCAACAGAAGAACCTGCTGAGGAAACTCCTGCCGAGGGTGCAGCTGCACTCCTTGGAAGTGCTGCACTCTTAGACTCAACCGCTCCTGCAGAGGAAGTCGAGGAATCAAGCGAACCTGCTGAACTTCCATCGAGTCTAACTCCTGACCCAGTTCTAGGTGCGCCAGACAATCTTGTTGGTGAACAAGCAGGTGCTACAATTCGTAGCAGTGCTGAAGTTGATGAAGTGTTAGGCGATAAACTTGAAGGTACATTACACGAAGTCGAGAAAGCTACTTTGACTTCCGAAGGTGAAATAGTTAAACAAACTGTCAAGGGCGTTTTGACGGTGAACAATCCTTCTTCTGAAGACAGAATTTACGATATTGACGTCATGCTCGACCAAGCCGATGCAACTGATATTGGAGGTGACCATGTTTCTGTTGACGAATTAGAAGCCGGTTCGAATTACAGTATGAAATACAAAGTCACTGGAAAGCGAATGTTGATTCTTCGTGAACGCCTCGACACAAACCCTGCTCGTTCTCAAGAAAACTCACTCTCTGTCGCACCAAGTGAGGATGGCGGCCCAATCGCTCTCGAACTTGAAGTTGAAAATACTGCTCATGTTGGCATCAACGGAGTCGTTGTTACTCGACAATTGCCTGATGAGATAAGTTTCGAAAATACAGGCAATGCTGCTTTGGAAGGAAACGAACTCACATGGACAGTTGGTGACTTGGCAGCTGGAGAAAAGCAAGTTCTCAGTATTGAAGGAAAAATCATGGTATCTGGAACCAAAGCCATCGATGCAGGCGTAGCGTCTGCAACGTATACATCAGATGCAACTCTCTCAAACCTTAATTTCAGAGAACTTGATGCATTCAGCCGTGGATTCTCTTACATGCATGTTCAAGAAGACGAAAGACCTGACAACTGGATTTGCCGAACCACTTTCGAAAACCGTTCATCATTTGCAGTTGACCTTGTGAAATTACAAGTTCGTATGAAAGGCAGTGACGATTTGCTCTTTGACATTGGAGATGTGCCACAAGATGTCAAACCTCATGGAAAGTGGGAAAGTGAAGAACGGACTGTTATGGCCCTTTCAAAGCCTGACTTCACAACAAACTTGGCCTATACAATTCTACCACGTGCAAGCAGAAGTACGGAAGGAAGTTTATCTCTTCAACCGAAAAAATTCCAGGTTGTCGAAGCGGATCTAGAAAAGACATACTCAACATCGGGTCTCCGCTCTTTTAGAGCCCAACAAGTTGGAGCATGCTTAACGCTCACAAACAATGGTTCTGCTGACATCAACTTGATGCGAATCACCGATGACATCCCTGGCCTCTTTGAAGCGCCGGATGTTTCCAAGATAACCATCAAGGTTAATGGAAAAGAGATTGATTCTGAACAAATTAAAGCCGAGATTAATGCCGGTATTACTCTTGAAAAGAACAACCGATCTCCTGACGGTGATGGATTTACCCTTACCATTACAGTCGGCGCTCGAGGACCTGTCGGACTCAAGCCAGGAAAGAGTATGACTGTTGAGTACGAACTCAACGCTCCTGGACCTACAGAACACGAAAACATCACAGTTTCGGCACCGGCTCGTACCGAGTTTAGTGCAGAACGCTACGGACCGGTTTGCACACGCGACTCATCCGTCGTACCTTCAATCAACATCATTCACAACCGAAGAAAGTTCGGTGCAGGAAAGATGACTCAGAAGATTGGCGGCAAAGGACGTCACGAAGTTCTTATCATGTTCAACAACGAAGGCGACACTGGTTTGAAAGATGTCACATTGAAGGATGTTATTCCTGAAAACTTTGAGATAAAGGACTGGATTGTACGAGGAAACGGTAACAAGCGTGATGACTGTGAAATGACCAGTGAAGCTGGTGATGGTGGAACTCATCTTGCATGGCACATACCACTGGTTGGAAAAGGCGAAGAAATCATGATTTCGTTCGACATTACTGGACCTGGTGCTATTGACGGTGAACTAGGAAATATTTTCCATGGAGTTCATTTCGGTGACGAAGATGAATCAGAAATTGAATCCCTTCCAGAAACTGTTGAAGATGCTGAAGAAACGAAAGAGGAAGTTGTGGAAGAAGCAACTGAAGAAACTTCGGAATCTGAAGAAGAATCAACCGATGACACCACTGAAGAAGAAGCCGAAAACAAGGTCTCATGGAGAGAAGATGTACTTTTGCGAGTCATGGATGCTGCAGGAATCGATGAAAAACACCGAGATGACTTTGTAATTCATGCCGCTAACTTCGACTTGGATGACAACGGTTACCTGAAAAAGGCAGAATTGGAAGCTGCTGCTAAAGCATGGAACGAAAATTCAACGGATGAAGATTCTGAAGAAGCAGATGAAGCCGCTGAGGATGAAGAAGCAAGCGAAAACGCAGAGGCTGAAGAAGAGGCAACTGAAGAGGTTGCTGAAGAAGCAACTGAAGAGGATGCTGCCGAAGAATCATCTGACGAATCGAGTTCAGATGAGAAGGCATGCCCAATTTGCGCAGTGATGTGTCCCAAAGATGCTACAACATGTTCAGTTTGCTCATTCGCATTCATTTGAATACGTTTAGGAATTAGAAATCCGGAAGAACCCATTGGGGCCAGTCTTCGTTATCAGAAGAACTGCTAACCAGAATGAGAACGCATCTTCCAACACTTGAGAGAACATCATCAAGACTTCGTTGAGTTGATGGAGTAACAACACCATCTCGCATATCTACTGCAAGCCAAGCATCAGGATATTGCCCCATCCATGCTCCAAGTTCAGCCTCAATTCCTTCGGGAGGTACTCCTTGGCGAACACTGGCGATGAATCCCCAACCTTCAGGACATCGGCGCTCAGAATCTGTCCACAAAAAAATTCGAGGGGTTTGAGGTAATTTTTCAATTTGTGAAAGCGCCTCATCGACAGTAACACATACCGGTCGGTTCGGCATCGGCATCGGCAGAGAGTGTCGCCAAGTTCGATCCAAATCCAGCGGCTCTCGTCGGCGCATGTACAGCCTAGGATTGACTCTCGTTTGAATCCCTCGGAACACTCATTTGCCCTGTTTGCGAAAGAAACCAAGCGAACATTGATGCCTCTTGTCCAACGCCCACTGTTCATGGCCAGCGGTAATGCGCCTCCACCCCCCCAGCCTCCCGGGGGCTCAATGTTGATGATGTTGGGTGTAATGGTGATGATGACACTGCTCATCATGAACCCGGATATTCGCACATCACTCGGGGATGTGGCAGATCCAATTCTCGACCCAATTCTTCCTCAAGAAGCCTATTTCATTCTTACAGTACTCATCCTTGGGAGCTTCTCAATGACCATGAATACTGTTCTTCGTAACTTTTTCACTGACCCGATGGCTCAAGCACATATTGGTCATAGACAAGGCCAAGTTCGAAGAATGATGAATGATGCTCGTCTTTCACGTGACCCAATCCTGCAAGAAAAGGCGACTACTCTTCAACAACAGATGATGCCTGAACAGTTGAAAGTTCAGATGGGTGCTATGAAACCAATGATGTTCACCATGGTGTTCATTATCGGAATTTTTGCATGGCTGACCACCGCTGTTGAAACATTCCGTGTCGATTATATATCCTTACCGTGGGCCTCAGAATGGAATCTTCTTGAAGACAAATTTCTGTTCTTCCCAGCATGGATCTGTGCTTACATCTGCATGAGTGCTCCACTGGGTAGAGTTATTGACCGCCACATCAAATTGTTCCGATATCGTAATCACCCGCTCGTAACTGCTGGAGAGACGTTGAAAGAGCCGCTTCTTCATCTTGTGGCATCTTCAACAGCATCGAAAGGTAACGATGCCCGTAGAAGGCAGCAACGCAGTCAAAGAAACTCAAATCGCAAAAATTCCAAATCAAACAAGAACTCAAGTTCAACGAAAGAGGAAAAGGTTCCCGAAACCTCGCAATCCGTCTGGGATAAAAATTCCAAAGAGTGTCCAAAATGTGGACTCACGATGGTGACAAAGATGGGACCTCGCACGAAGCGCTGTGATGTTTGCCGCCATGAGTGGGTGTAAGAATGATGAAAATCACGGTATCGGGACATCCCGGTAGCGGAACCAGCACACTTGTCAAAGGGCTCATGTCGCATTTTAACTGGAAATCTCTCAATGGTGGAGATGTGTTTCGCCAAGAAGCTGCAAGAAGGGGCATGGGTCTGCAAGAGTTTGGAGAATTATGCAAGTCTGATTTGGATGTTGATAGGGAATTGGACCGACTTTTGAAGCAACAAATGTTGGAAGGTTCTGCCCAAATTGTCGAGTCTCGCCTTGCCGGTTGGTGGGCATATCATCTCGAGATTCCTTGCGTTCGGCTCTGGATAGAAGTTGATGAAAAAGAAAGGGCTCGGCGGGTTGTTTCTCGAGAAAATATTTCTATAGAAAAGGCGTTAGAAGATAATAAAATACGTTCAGAAATAGATGGTGAACGTTTCATGGAACTTTACCAGATTCTGCCTGAACAGCGTGAACCCTATACAACAGTACTTGACGCAACTCATTTAGGCGCTGATGAAGTTCTTGCAGAAACAATCAAA
Source organism: Methanobacteriota archaeon (assembly GCA_002687075.1). Classification (GTDB taxonomy): domain Archaea; phylum Thermoplasmatota; class Poseidoniia; order Poseidoniales; family Poseidoniaceae; genus MGIIa-L1. Next base: position 6,177 of record NYZH01000061.1, on the reverse strand, counting down.
ATTTTGGAGGGAAATTCATGACGCAACACATTCTGGACACTTCTGCTCAAACCAATCCTGCTGTTGGAGGAGAACCTGATAATCGCTCAGTAGAAGAGCGACTCGCTTCCGGATTTATTTTAATCGACAAACCAGCAGGTCCAACATCACATCAACTTGCATCATGGGCCCGTGACCTGTTTGGTCTGGAACGCCTCGGTCATGGCGGCACTTTAGACCCATTTGCCACAGGAGTGCTGCCTTTGATGTCTGGAAAGGCCATGAAGATCACGAAGAAGATTTTGAGCCATAAGAAAACCTACATCTGTATTTTCAGATTCAAGAGTGTTCCAGATGCTGACAAACTTGCGGAAGCGATGAAGAGACTGACTGGGAGAGTGTACAATGTTCCACCAGAGGTTTCCGCAGTTAAAGTTCAAGTTCGAACCCGTAAGATTTACAGTTTTGAACATATAGAAATGCAAGGTAACGATTTGATAGCAAGAGTTTACTGTGAAGCTGGAACCTATATTCGTACTATGGCTCGAGATTTAGGATTGTTGCTCGGTATGAAAGTAGATTTGAAAGAACTGCGCAGGGAAACATCAGGTGCATTTACTCTTGAGCACTGCATCACCATGCAAGAATTAGCTGATGCAGTCTGGCTTTGGAGGGAATGCAACCAACCTGAAGCATTGCTTCGAGTGATTCACCCAATCGAAAAAATGCTTCTCGATTTGCCATCTGCTACTGTCAAGGATAGCGCTGCTGCCGCATTAGCTCATGGGGCTCCACTTTTGCGGCCTGGGCTTGTTCAAATTCAAAGTGGAGTCGCCTCTGGTAAAGAAGTCCTGATTGAAACCCTCAAAGGCGAAGCAGTTGGTATCGTAACGCTTACGCTCAACTCGGATGAATTGGTTGATATCAATGAAGGAGAAGTTGCCCGACCAAGTATGGTCCTGCTCGACGAAGGATTGTACCCTCGTCGTTGGAAATCACCTGAGTGATTGTTCAAGCTTCCACATATTCCTCGTAAATATATTCTTCAGTTTCTATACGTATTTTCAATACTGACATATGTTCCCACATCCACTTTGTCAACAGGTGTTGAACGGTCCCCACGACCTCAAAGTATCCTCTTCTGATACGGTCACCATATCAAGTTTGAGGGTGATTCAAGCATTATCCGACATCCAGTGTGCATTTTTACAGCACACTCAACTCCGAATACCTTTACTCTAATTTTTTGATTTTTGCAGGCATGAAAAATACAAATGCCACACCGATTGCAACAATCACAAGAATTGATGAGCCCCAAAACAACCCGTCAGCAAGTGCACTTGTTTCGTCGTTTTCACTTTCGGATGACAAAGATGGCTCGATTGCGACAGCAAGTAATGCTTCATTGTTTGATTCATCACCTTCTGCGATTTCAGAACTTCTATCAACGATTGCTCGAAGTTGTACTTGCGTCATCCCATCGGGTACTTGCCAGTCAAACGTAACATAGGATACTGTACCTGGCTGCAATTGAGGCAAGGTATCGTAATCGATAAGTTCTGAACCTGCTTCACATCGAACCGATATCATATTCGCTTCAGCCTGACCGAGGTTCCTCACCAAGACTCGTATTGAGAGAATGTCTCCTGAGCGTACGGTATTGGCAACGACATCAATCTCTTCGATAACCAAATCGGGTAATGAAAGAACCTCTAAATCAAGAATTCGTTCACTGCACGAAGTTTGGTCACAGAGGCTGACCAATACTGAGGTGAAACCAAGCACAGGTGCAACTACCGTGATTGTTTTGTTGAAAACATCAACGGTCGCCCATGACTTGTTGGTGGTAGCGGTTAGCCCCGTTGAATCGACATCTGAGTAATCAAAGGAAAAAGTAGATGCAACTGCCAACTCAACTGGAATCAATGCAGGAAATTCACGTAGGTTTGGTGAATCATCAANATTGTCAACATTGACAATGAATGTTTCACTCCATGTGTTCCCAGCTGAATCAGAAACTGTAGTGACAATACTCGCTTGACCGGATGCTTCAGGCTGAAGCGATAATCGAATATCACCTTGAGTCAAATCGACAGTAACGAGTCCTGGGTTTGAGTTTTCGAATGCAATATTGAGATTTGATGTTGCGGTGCGATCATCGCTACAACGATTCAAGAAGGGCAAAATTCTCCCTCCACCGTCTTCTGTAAGTTGTTGATTGCCTACTGGGATACACACCGGGTCTTCGTCCCATTCGACATCGTATCCACCCGAAACGCCCATCGATGAAATCTCAAAAGCCGTTGTACTTTGATTGCCATCTGAAGCCCAAATAAACCAAGATTTCACTTCGACTTTCAGCGAAGTGTCGCTCTCGGACATGTAACGGCCGATAGGAAAAGCCATCGACAAGGAAGGATTAATTGAAACTGGTTCGTTTGTTACCAATTCATCATTGACAAATAAGAGCCATCTCGATGAATTGGAAACCAACCCATCCACGTCACCAAATATTCTTCCAGTGAGAGTAAGTGTTGGGTCATTTACATCGACTTTCAAATGAGTAATACAAGCGTCGGTAGTAGAAATTCGCAACTTTGTAAATTGTTGATTTGGTAGCAACATATGTTCATCCATCTGCTGAAATTGAGAAAAACTTACTCCGTCATCCGATGAAGAATATTCCAATATGACATCGTCTAAAGATTCATTTTCCAGTGCGAAATGTACTCTGCCAATTCGCTGATTTGGAGGAGTTTCAATGACCTCACTGGTCCAAGAGCCAGTGGTGCCCGTAATACTCGATTCAAGACCACAAGTGGAAAGAGCCATGTTTTCAGAGAGACCAGAGGATAAATCAAGCTCTATGACGGGCATATTGTGGCCAGAAAACTCAGCCTGCGCTGCACCGTATTCTCCTCCATACCATGGCGTTCTCATATCGACTCTCATACCGACTGCGTCAACGTTGAGGCGTGAATCATCCGTGCCACCAACAGAAACATAATCCAGAGTTAGAATTGAATTTTGTACATCATACCAGGTCCAATCCATCAACGATGTGACATTGTATGCCCATGTTGTCGATAAATAGTCAAGACTGTTTTGAGTATTGGAAAAAGTAACGAGAGACTCGTATTGGCCATCATAATTTATCGAAAATCGAACCGAATCTTGGTACAATGGATCCGGTACAGAAAAGGCAACAACAACTTCGACATTGAGAATTTCATAGCCTGTCGAGCCCAATGCGTTGAACGAGGACAGTTCAATTACAGGTCCAGAAGACCATGTCACTGCACCGTCGGGTTGGCCGAGGGAATTGTTTGAATCGGTAGGGGTCGACTGTGCCCAAAAAGTCATTGAATCTTGGTTTAAAGGTCGATTGTGAAGGATTGTCAAACGTTGGTCAGCGACCATGGTGTCGGTATAGAATGCTGGGTCTTCCGAGAAGGAGGTGAACGAACCTAGGCTCCAATTCGCCGGAGATGCAAAATCACCTTCGGGAAACAAATCGACTGCATTCGTCTGATGAACTGAACGTCCAGTCACACTCGTCATTGGGGCTATGAGAAGCATTAGAAGAAGAAATGCGGCAACACTGTACCGACGACTCGACTCTCGCATGAGTTGCCGACAGAAGCGAATGCACTTGAATGCAAGGGTTCTTCGTGTTTCATCATCATGTTTCGTTGAATAAATCCAACGGACTATTGAAATACCACGCGTATAACCGCGAGTTACCTCTCATGGCTGTGATGGTGTAGGGGTTAGCACGGCAGATTGTGGTTCTGCCAGCCCGAGTTCGATTCTCGGTCACGGCCCCTTAATCAAGTTCCAGTTTATCTTGGTCAATTTTGTGACCCATTCTCTCAGCCTTCGTTTCAAGATAAAATCGATTCTCTTTACCAACGCCTACCACAAGNGGAATCAATTNNTCAACTTCAATCCCGAGTGCAATGAGNTGTTCTTTTTTGTNAGGATTATTCGAGAGTAAATTGACNCGAGGTATCCCTAANGCCGAAAGCATNCTTGCTGCAATGCTGTAATCTCTCCCATCTGCNGGTAACCCNAGCATCAAATTCGCATCGAGAGTATCGGCACCTTGGTCTTGAAGATGATATGCTTGAATCTTCGCATGCAGGCCAATACCTCGACCTTCTTGCCGAAGGTACAACAAACATCCCCAGCCGTGTTCCACAATTGCTTGAAGAGCAGACTCAAGTTGTGGACCGCAATCGCAACGCAGACTTCCAAGAGCATCACCAGTGAGACATTCTGAATGCATACGAACAAGTACTGGATCGGGTCCACTCATGTCTCCGAGGGTAAGAGCTACATGGTCAAAGCCGGTTGATTCCTCATGAAACACACGTATGTGAAAATCACCGTGAACTGTTGGCAGGTGGGCCGCACTCGGAATTGAACTCTTTTCAACCAAAGATATCTGATGTATAGGTTGAGTCATTCATTCACCTCAATAAGAAACCTGTATTCTCCAGAGTGATTCTCTATTGAAAGAATTTGAGAACGGCTACGATCGATGAGTAATGGCATATCGTGAAGGGTTTCAGGGTCGTCTGCCAACACCTCGAGTACATCACCAGATTTCATCGTCAAGAGGGCTTTCTTGGCTTCAGAAACAGGTATCGGGCAAAAGAAGCCAATGACATTCAAACTGTGAGTTGGTTGAACTGTCGGGGTATCTTCGCAATGAACCACCTCGACCATGGTAAGTGCTACACATCCTCCTTTTCAAGTTCTCCGAAGAAGAGTACTACCATTTCGACTGTATCAAGGACATATCAAACCGCAAGTTGATGAAGATGAACACGTAGGGATATGTATGACCAAGAATGTCAAGTCGTCATCATCCAAAGATGACTTGGCATGGTCTGAAGTTGGACAACTTGGCTTACGCTACGCCCGTATACCACTTGCTCTGTTGCTTGTTGAAGCCTTTTACTGGTTTTTAACACAACCATCAGACACGCTTGCTCCATTGCAAGTTACAGAAGCATGGCTTTGGAATGAGATTACCAATTTCCTTTACAGCGATGGGGAATATGTTGCATCAACCTTGTCGACTCACAACGGATGGCAAACTCGAATTGATTTTTATCACCCGAAATTCCCAGGGAATTTCGATACTGTTGGCCTTTATGTATCCGATGAGTGCGCTGGAGTTCATGAAATGATTTTCCTTTCTACACTGATTGCAATGACTGAGGGAGTGCCGCAAAAAGTGAAAGTCAAGTCAATCATAGTGATGTGCAGCATCATTTATGTCCTTAATATCATGAGATTGGTGATGTTTTATCCGATTGCCCGTAACGATTGCATAGCAAATCCGAACCAAGCAGAGTGCCTATCTGGGATGTGGGATTGGCACACATCTGTCTATGAATGGGGCTTCTTGCTTGTCCTGGTCACAATGTGGGTCGTATGGTTTTGGAAGGTGGGAGGTCCAGCCAGAACATTAGACGCAAGCAGTGCTGGACCGGATAAATGGAGAATCCAATTAAGGACGACATGGGAGCAGAAGCACATTCTGCTCATAATCGGTGCAATCGTTCTGATGATTTTCGCACTTCAAAATGTAACCTCGAACGAAGAAGCAATGGCAGCCAAGGAAACACTCGATTATTGCTACTTCTCCGAACTTGTTAGTTCAGAATGTGGGCAAGCACAAAATCGATGGGATGATGCAATCGGATATGCCTGGTCCCTCTCAGCACTTGGAATTGTGGTCCTTGGAGCTACTTCAATGGTAATCCAGCGTCCGGACGAGGATGGAAATTGGCCTACAAAAGCAATCAAAAACGCTTCACAAGACCTTGATTCCAAAACTGCTACGACTTCACGACACAAACAAAAGAAATCCGGCTCATGGAAAAAGAAGAGTCACGAAGAAGAGTGATTATTCAACAACGATTCCTGAAACAGCCTTACCAGCCATTTCATGTTTTTCAAGTGCCTTAAGTGCCAGTCCGACTTTACTTGTGTGGATACTGATGAAAGTCGATCCCGCATCAAAATGTACATCTCCAATTGCCATCTCATCACAACGTAGAGAATTTTGAAACCACTGAGCAACAGTCCTTGATGAGCCAGCATCACTTTGTGCGATATTCAACTGAAGGGTTACGAAACCAAAGACATCTGCAGTTTCTCCGAAGTCATCTTGACGATTTACGG